>JAZOVO010000016.1:0-50427 GCA_045658745.1 Acutalibacteraceae bacterium
CGGGGAGGTTGATTTCCGTAATATATTTACAACCCGAAAAGGCATTATCCGCAATCTGAATAACAGTCTTTCCCGCTACGGTTTCAGGTACGGTTATTGCACCCTTTGCCTCTGCATCACAACCGATAACAATACAATTGTTTCCGACGAAATTGTAGTCGAGGTAAGAGCTTTCAGTCGCCGAGACGTTAAAAGCAAACAGCACTGATATAACAGTGAGTAAAACGGGACAGAGCAACCGAATAAGCTTTACACGCATTTTCATTTTACTTCAATAACTGCAACTGCTTCAACTTCAACAAGAGCGTTCTTGGGAAGTGTCTTCACAGCCACACAGCTTCTTGCAGGTGCTGATGTGATATACTTTGAATAAACTGCATTGAAAGCAGCAAAATCTGCCATATCAGCAAGGAAGCAGGTAGTTTTAACAATGTTATCAAAGTTTGTTCCTGCTTCTTCAAGAACTGCGCCGAGGTTTTTCATAACCTGCTCAGCCTGAGCTGTGATATCGTTTCCTTCAAGCTCTCCGTTTGCAGGATTGATACCAAGCTGACCTGAGGTGTAAAGCATTGTACCTGTTGAAATTGCCTGTGAATAAGGACCGATTGCTGCAGGTGCCTTTTCTGTTGAAATCTTTGTAAGCATAGTTAAAATCCTTTCGTAGGTTAATTTTTGATAAGACTTTTTACAAACTGCTCAGCCGCACGGGGTGAACGGTTTCCTTTATTGAGTGCAAAAGCCTCAGCCTTTACATCAAGCTCATTTTGCTCAATATCAATTCCGTATCGCTTTGCAAGCTGATGCACAATATCGAGATAAAGTATTTTGTTAGGCTTTGAAAAATATACTGTAAGACCGAAGCGCTCTGAAAGTGATAGAAGCTCCTGAACGGTATCGTTACGGTGTATATCATCACTTGCCGCTCTGTCGGAAAAGGTTTCCTTAACAATATGACGACGGTTGCTTGTAGCATAAATCACCGAGTTTTGTGATCTTGCTCCCGCTGAGCCTTCAAGCGCGGCCTTGAGCATTGAAAACTGATCGTCATTTTTATTGAACGAAAGATCATCAATGAAAATAATAAACTTAAGAGGATTGTCGGCTATTTTATTCATTACATCGGAAAGAGAAAGAAGCTGATCCTTTCTCAGTTCAATGAGCCTTACTCCCCTGTCAAAAAACAGATTTGCAATTGCCTTTACCGTTGAGGATTTACCTGTTCCCGCATCGCCGTATAAAAGTACATTTGCGGCACAGTCACCTTCAATCAGAAGCTCGGTATTATCAATAACCGCCTGACGCTCCTTTTCATAGCCGACAAAGCTTTCAACAGTAATTTTGTCCGCCGACTTAACGGGCACTATTTCCCCGTCAACAAGCCTGAACATAGGATATGAAGCAAAAATGCCGTAGCCGAGGCTTGAAACGTTTTTGACCCTTTCAGCGTAAAGCTGCCTGAAATCCGTAGCTTCATTTGAAAACTCAGGCAGATAACCGTCATAATTCAGATAATCACGGAAGTCAGCATAACTGAGCTCTGAAAGTCGGCTGAAAATATCAAGCTCGTTATATGTATTATTCAATATGCAATCGGGAACAGATTTACCCTGAGCAGTAAGAACAATATAGCTGTTTTCATCCTCACAGACTGCTTTTTTCAGAAACTCCGAAAGACTGCCGCCGTGTTCTGAAAGAGAGCTTACAAAATCCGCATAAGCTGACAGTCTTTCACATATATTCCCCTCTGCGGTAAGAAACGCGCAGAGGCTTGCCATTTGCTTTTTTAAAAGTATACTTCTGAATACGGAAAGCGCAGCCAGTTCATTTTTAAGCATATTTAAATCTGCTTTTGACATTGTATCACCTGATTTTAAAACTTGTTTATGATTGCTCCCTTATCAGCTGAGCTTACCATCTCGGAATAGCGCTTGAGACAGCCCTTGATATCCGTTTTTATTTTAAGGGTTGTTTCTGCCTTTCTCTTTTCAATTTCAGCGTCGCTGACCTTGAGCTCAATTTTATATTCGGGAATGTTAATGCTTATAATATCTCCGTTCTTAACGTATGCAATAAGACCTCCTCTTACTGCCTCGGGAGAAACGTGACCGATTGAGGCGCCTCTTGTTGCGCCCGAGAATCTGCCGTCAGTAATGAGGGCCACATCCTTGTCAAGCCCCATACCTGCAATTGCAGATGTAGGTGAAAGCATCTCTCTCATACCGGGACCGCCTGAGGGACCTTCATAACGGATAACAACAACATCGCCCTTTACAATTTCACCGTTGTAAATCGCCTTTATAGTTTCTTCCTCGCTGTCAAATACCTTAGCCGGGCCCTCGTGCACAAGCATTTCCTTTGCAACAGCACTTCTCTTAACAACGCAACCGTCAGGAGCAAGGTTACCGCGAAGAACTGCAATACCTCCGGTATGTGAATAAGGATTATCAATGCTTCTGATAGTATCGGTGTCCGTGTTAACGGCGTTTTCGATGTTTTCAGCCATTGTTTTACCTGTGCAGGTCATAACGCTCGTGTCAAGAAGATTCTTTTTTGTAAGCTCCTTAAGCACAGCATAAACACCGCCTGCTTCATTGAGGTCCTCCATATATGTATGACCTGCGGGGGCTAGGTGACAAAGGTTGGGTGTGTTTTCGCTGATTCTGTTGGCATCGTCAAGGTTGATTTCAATTCCGCATTCGTTTGCAATTGCAGGAAGGTGAAGCATACTGTTAGTTGAGCAGCCGAGAGCCATATCAGCCGTAAGAGCGTTATTGAATGCCGCCTTAGTCATAATATCTCTGGGGCGGATATTCTTCTTGACAAGATCCATGATCTGCATACCTGCGTGCTTTGCAAGCTCAATTCTCTTTGAGTAAACTGCGGGAACTGTTCCGTTACCCTCAAGACCCATACCAAGCACCTCGGTAAGGCAGTTCATTGAGTTTGCGGTATACATACCCGAACATGAGCCGCAGGTGGGACAGGTTTTTTCTTCGCATATCTTAAGTCTGTTATCATCAATTTTACCTGCAGAATAAGCACCTACAGCCTCGAACATACTTGAAAGGCTGGTTTTCTTACCGTCGAGTCTGCCGGCAAGCATAGGTCCGCCCGAAACAAAAATTGTGGGAATATTCAGTCTTGCCGCAGCCATAAGAAGACCCGGAACATTTTTGTCGCAGTTAGGAATCATAACAAGACCGTCAAAGCCGTGAGCCATAACCATCGCTTCTGTTGAGTCAGCTATAAGATCACGGGTGATAAGCGAATACTTCATACCCACATGTCCCATAGCAATACCGTCACAAACAGTAATTGCAGGGAAAAGGATAGGAGTACCACCCGCCATTGCAACGCCGAGCTTTACCGCGTCAGCAATTTTATCAAGATTAACGTGACCCGGAACAATTTCATTGAATGATGAAACAATACCGATAAGCGGTCTTGACTGTTCTTCATTGGTGAGACCTAAAGCGTGATAAAGTGAACGGTGAGGCGCATTGGCAAAACCGTCAACAATTGTATCTTTAATCATATTTTTTCATCCTCTCGGAAAAAGTCATTAAGGGTCTGCTGTGCCTTGGCTCAACAGACCCTATTAGTAGCTGATTAGTTATTGATGAGCTTATCCTCGTCACTCCAGGAGTAAAGCTTGCGGATTTCCTTACCTACAACCTCTGCGGGATGCTCAGCAGCAATCTTGCGCATAGCATTGAAGTGTACCTGTGAGCCTGCATCCGACATATCAAGAAGGAATTCCTTTGCAAAGGAGCCGTCCTGAATATCCTTGAGAACCTTCTTCATAGCCTTCTTGGTTTCTTCTGTGATAATCTTGGGACCTGTGATATAGTCGCCGTATTCAGCAGTATTGGAGATTGAATATCTCATACCCTCGAAGCCGCTCTGATAAATAAGGCCAACGATAAGCTTCATTTCGTGGATGCACTCAAAGTAAGCGTTTCTTTCGTCATAGCCTGCTTCAACAAGTGTTTCAAAGCCTGCCTGCATAAGTGCACAAACACCGCCACAAAGAACAGCCTGCTCACCGAAGAGGTCAGTTTCTGTTTCAGTTCTGAAGGTTGTTTCAAGAACACCTGCTCTTGCACCGCCGATACCGAGAGCGTATGCAAGTGCGATTTCAAGTGCGTCACCTGTAGCATCCTGCTCAACAGCTACGAGGCAAGGAACACCCTTACCGAGCTGATATTCGCTTCTAACGGTATGACCGGGACCCTTGGGAGCGATCATAACAACATTTACATTCTTGGGAGGCTTGATGCAGCCGTAGTGAATGTTGAAGCCGTGTGCGAAAGCAAGAGTCTTACCCTCTGTAAGGTTGGGCTCGATGCTTTCCTTGTAAAGCTTTGCCTGCTTTTCGTCGTTGATAAGGATCATAATCATATCGGCGTTCTTTGCAGCCTCTTCAGCTGTCATAACCTTAACGCCCTGAGCTTCAGCTTTTACCCAGCTCTTGCTGCCTTTATAAAGACCGACGATTACGTCTACACCTGAATCCTTGAGGTTAAGTGCATGAGCGTGACCCTGTGAGCCGTAGCCGATAATTGCAACTGTTTTTCCGTTAAGCTTTGCAAGATTACAATCCTGCTGATAATAAATGTTCTGCATAATAATTTACTCCTTTATTTTGCAAATATATATTTGAATTTATTTATTCCTGAGAAAACATAGTTTCCGCACCGCGCTCAATAGCAACAATGCCTGTACGGCACATTTCGAGAATACCCAGAGGCTTCATAAGCTCAATGAAGGCATCTATTTTGACGGGCTCACCCGTAACCTCAACGCTGATTGTGCTTACCGAGTAGTCAATAATTTTACCCTTATAAACCTCAGCCGCCGCCATAATTTCAGCTCTGTTGTGCGGATTGTTTTTCATTTTGATAATCATAAGCTCACGCTTCATTGCGCTCTCGTCGGAAAGCACCTTGACCTTCTGCACATTATGTAGCTTATGCAGCTGAGCCACAATCTGATTTTTAGTATATTCGTCACCTGAAAGTGAAATAGTAATACGTGAATATGCGGGATTTTCAATTTCACCTACGGTAAGAGTATCGATATTAAAGGCACGGCGGGTAAACATACTTGATACTCTTGTAAGTACACCGGGCTTGTTATCAACATAAACTGCTATTACATACTTACTCATTGCCTTTACCCTCCTTGTCAATACTTACGATAATATCATCAATCGAGCCGCCGGGAGGAAGCATAGGAAGAACAAACTCGTCCTTTTCTATCATAACCTCAATAAGCACGGGGCCGTCAGCCTCCATAGCCTTTGCCATTGCACCTTCAAACTCAGCCGGAGTTTCACAACGGTAACCCTCTGCTCCGAAAGCCTTTGCAAGAAGCGGGAAATCGGTTTTTCTTCCAAGCACGGTGTTTGAATACCGCTTGCCGAAGAACAAGGTCTGCCATTGGCGCACCATTCCGAGAACACCGTTATTAAGAAGCACGATGATAACAGGAATGTTATATGTAACCGCCGTTGCAAGCTCATTGAGATTCATACCAAAGGAGCCATCACCCGTTACAAGGATTGTCTTTTTGCCCGATGCAATCTGTGCGCCTATTGCGGCACCGAGGCCGTAGCCCATTGTACCGAGACCGCCCGAAGAAATGAACTTTCTGTTCTTTTCAAAGCTTGTGTACTGCGCCGCCCACATCTGATGCTGTCCGACATCGGTAGCAACCGGCATATCGTCATTTTTATATTTGTTAATGATATCAAAAACCTTTTCAGGAGGAAAAGCAGAGGTTGATTTTTCCTCATTCTGCTTTTCGATTTCAAGCTCCTCTTTTCTGAGTGCTTCGAGCTCACTCTGCCATTCGGGTCTTGATTTACTTTCAACTGCTTCTGTAATACGTCTGAGACTGTCGGTAATATCACCGAGAAGTCCGACGTCAACAATAATATTCTTATTAAGCTCCGCTCTGTCTACGTCAAGGTGAATAATTTTTGCACCCTTGCAATATTTCTGCGTATTACCTGTGGCTCTGTCGCTGAAGCGTACGCCTATACCGATTATAAGGTCGGCGTTTTTGTTTGCCATTGATGAAGCATAATGTCCGTGCATACCCTGCATACCGAGGAAACGGTCACAGGAATCCGGAATAGAAGAAAGTCCCATAAAGGTGCAGCCGATACATCCGTCGATCTTTTCAGCAAGTCTGATTACATCCTCACCGAGGTCACGGCTCATAACACCGCCGCCAACATATATGTAAGGACGCTCACACTCATTGATGAGTCTTACCGCCTCTTCAACCTTGCTTTCTTTAGCAAGCTTTTCTGCAAATTTAGGAACAACACCCTTCACTTCAAAATCGCAAAGTGCAAGCTGAACATCCTTCGGAATATCTACAAGCACGGGACCGGGTCTGCCTGATTTTGCAATTGCAAAGGCTTCTCTTATGCAATCTGCAAGCTCATTTACATCCTTTACAAAATAATTGTGCTTAGTTATCGGAAGCGTTACACCGGTAATGTCGATTTCCTGAAAGCTGTCCTTACCGACAAGAGACGTCGGAACGTTACCTGTAATTGCAACCATAGGCACAGAATCAAGCATTGCATTTGCAATACCCGTAACAAGGTTTGTCGCACCGGGACCGGACGTTGCAATAACAACACCTACCGTACCTTTTGCACGTGCATAACCGTCAGCCGCATGTGCAGCTCCCTGCTCATGTGCAGTCAGAATATGATTGATTCTGTCTGACGCCGCATACAGCGCATCGTAAATATTAAGAACCTGACCGCCGGGATAACCGAAAACATCGGTAACACCCTGCTCAATCAAGGTTTCAATTACAATTTGTGAACCTGTAAGCTTCATTATAAAATTCCTTTCGAAAGGGACAATCAATTAGGAATAATTATATCACATAGAAAATTGCATGTCAACAATTTAGCTTATAATTTTAAGGCTTTAAAGTGAAAAAATACTGACTCTGCGGCTCATAGGCAGAGTCAGTATAAAACAAACGTCAATTATTCAGCTGCAAGCTCCCTTTTTCTTCTGTTTTCGCTTACAAACTCTGTAACCTCATCCATAAAATCACCGTGAAGCTTGAACTTGGTTGTAAAGATAACAAGAGAAATAAGGAAAAGAACAGTAGGAATCACGCAAAGCATAAGAGTGATTGCAAGTTTTGCTGATTCAGGATTCTGAGCATGAAGATCGCCGTCATACTTTGAAAGGCCGAGAGAAGAGAAAAGAATAATGGTCTGAAGAGTATATGCCATTTTCTGAAGGAAGCCCTTCATTGAGAAGGTAATGGATTCAGCGCGGAAGCCCATCTTGAACTCACCGTAGTCAACAACGTCAGCAAGGAACACCGTCTGGGCAATGAACATTGCAGCCATACCGATTGAGCAAAGAAGGTAGCTGACATTCATAACCATAAGATTGTTAGCAAAAGCACCTACGGAGATACCTGCATATCCGAGAGCGGCAAGAAGGAGTGATACCTGATATGCTCTTCTCTTTGACATATACTTCTGAAGGAAGGGAAGAAGGAGCAAGCCGACAACAGAACCGACAGCCTGGAAGGTTGAGAACATTGACTGTTTCTTCGGATCGCCTACCACAACGTCAAAATAATAAGCGGCAACACCGGATGTAAGATACCAGCCGGCATTTGAAATCATTGCAAACAGCATAAATACAAGAAGCTGGTCATTTGACTTAATGATTGTAAGTGCCTTCTTGAATGAAAACTTTTCAGCAGCCTTTGTTGTAACAGTCTCCTTAGTTGTAGCAACGGAAAGACTTGAGAAGAAAATAAGACATACTGCACATACGGCGGCGCAGATAAAAAAGCTTCTCTCGTCAAAAACCTTTGTAAGCTCTCCTGTTTCGGGATCAGGTGAGGTAGTAAGGCTCACCGCTGACATAAGAATAGGAGCACCGAGAGAAACAATTCCCTGACCGAGACCCGAGAAGGTTCTTGCAAGGGTTGAAATAAGGCTTCTCTCCTGAGGGTCGCTGGTGAATGAAGGCACCATTGACCAATAAGGGATATCAGCAAGTGTGTTTGTCATACCCCAGCCTACGTACATAATTGCAATGTACGCGCAAAGTGCTACACCGCTGAGCTTGAAAGGATTTGAGAAAAGGAAAATAAGCACAATAGCGTTGAGTATTGAACCGCGGAGTATCCAGGGTCTGTACTTACCCATTTTTGTGTGGGTATTATCAACAATCGTACCCATCATTGGGTCATTAATACCGTCCCAAAGACGTGCAATTGGGGTAAGCACAAGCAAAAAGCCGGGCTTAAGCTTGAGAACATTTGTAAGATACTGAGCAAGGAAGGAATAGAACATACCATAGCTCAGGTCAAGACCCACGGCTCCTACACCGTAACCAAGCTTACTTTTAAGAAATTTTATAGTATTCATAAAACTCTCCTTTCATTTATGAATCCGTTACTATGTCATCGACAGAGACTTCAAGCTGAGTAATTTTTCCGTCGTCACAACAGATACTGACAGAGTATCCGTCTTTTTCATAAGAGAAAAAGTGCAGATTATCTATATCGAATTCATCCTCTTTATAATACTCAGAAAAGTCATCAGAGTCAAGCCCGCCTGAAATTCCGTTTCCCGAAAATTTAAGCGCACTTTCCTTAAGAGTCCACATTTTTGAAAATACATATGCGGAAGCTTCGCTATTCCGCAAAGCCTTAAACTCGTTTTCACAGAAAAATCTTTGTGCCACCTTAAGATTGCAAGCTTTGATTTTCTCAATGTCACAGCCGACTTTTTTATCTCCGCATACACACAGAGCATAATCACCGCTATGACTTAAATTGAAATATAAATTACTGTTTTCTATATAAGGCTTCCCGTTTTTATCACAGTTAACGGTAAAATCAGTTAGCCCGAAGCAATTATCAAGCATTAAGCAAAGCAAGGCTCTTGCAGCGACCGACTCTTTTCTTTTCAGAGCCCTTTCATCTGTAAAATGCTTTTTCATTCTTTGACGAAGAATCTCCGTCTGCTCATCAGTCAAGGAAGAAAAATCAACAATCGAACAGTAAAGCACAGCTTAAATCTCTCCCTGCTTCTGAGCGGCAATAAGGGTATTTTTCATAAGCAGAGCAATTGTCATAGGACCGCAGCCGCCGGGTACGGGAGTGATATATGAAGACTTTTCCTTAACAGCTTCAAAATCAACGTCACCGCAAAGCTTGCCTTCTGTATTACGGTTGATGCCGACATCAATAACTACAGCGCCTTCTTTTACCATATTAGCCGTTACAAAGCCCGCTCTGCCGACTGCGGCAACAAGAATATCAGCCTGCTTTGTTACCTCAGCAAGATTTTTTGTTCTTGAATGGCAGACAGTTACCGTGCCGTTCTGTTCAAGAAGAAGTGCAGCCATCGGCTTACCGACTATATTACTTCTGCCGATAATAACACAGTTTTTGCCGCAGATATCGATATTATAATATCTGAGAAGCTCCATAACACCCATCGATGTGCATGCAGCAAGGTCATAATCCCCTACCCAGAGCTTACCGACATTTATTTTCGAAAATCCGTCAACGTCCTTTTCGGGACAGATACGGTCAATAACCTTATCCTCATCGATATGCTTCGGAACGGGAAGCTGACAAAGAATTCCGTTAACGGTTTCGTCAGCATTAAGCTTATCAATCAGTTCAAGAAGCTCCTGCTCACTTGTATTTTCGTCAAGCGCAAATTCAAGAGACCTGAACCCAACATATTCACAAGCCTTTTTCTTGTTATTCACATAAACTCTTGAAGCAGGGTCATTGCCGACAATGATAACCGCAAGAGTAATTTCCTTACCCTGAGCCTTAAGTGCCTCAGTTTCGGCTTTAACGGTATCTTTAATATAAGCAGACACCTTTTTACCGTCTATCAGATTATACATAACAATACCTCCGAATGTTATTCTGCCTTTGAAGAGCTTTCGTTTTCATCGAAAGACTTCTCCTTTAAAGGCTTTTCCTCAAACCTTTCGGCACGGTTCTTGATTACAGGTCTTCCGTCCTCAATTTTAAGCTGACGGCTATTTTTTCTCGCAGCCTTACGCTCAAGCTTTTTCTTTTCGGCTAACAGTTCTTTTTCTGTCTTCGGAGGGTAATAATCAATACCCTCAATAGGCTTGGGATGTCTTGTATATTTGATTGTAAGAGCTACAAGCAATGTTCCGCACACTGTAACAAGTGCAAGTGAAACAAGCTGCGATACACGAAGACCTGTATTGCCTACATAAAGACTGTCTGTTCTCATACCTTCAACAATCAATCTTTCAAAGCCATACCACAGACCGTAGCAAAGGAAAAGCTGACCGCTGAATTTGCGGTATTTTTTCAGAATGATAAAAAGGACAAAAAATCCGAGGATACACCACACCGATTCATAGAAGAAGGTGGGATGCACAAAGAGATTGTTTTCTGCGATATACTCGCCTATCGCTTCCTTACCCGTAATATTTTCTATTCCGAATTTTGAAGGATTAAGGGATATATACTCAACAACCCTTTCGCTCATCATACCCCAGTTTTTATAGGTGAAGCCGCCGAAAGCCTCCTGATTGGCATAGTTACCCCATCTGCCGATGCCCTGGCCGATAAGAAGACTCATACCTACCATATCAAGAAGGTTATAAAAATTCAGCTTTTCAATTTTACATACGACAAATGCAGCAAGTATACCGCCTATAATACCGCCGTAAATAGCGAGTCCGCCCTCCCATATTTTAAAAATATCAAGAAGGTTGTTTTTGTAGTTATCCCATTCAAAGGCTACATAGTAAAGTCTTGCACCGATTATTGCCGCAACGGTACCGTATATCAGCACATCTATCATTTTATCAAGATTGATTTTCCACTTATGGGCAGTATATCCGCCAAAAAGAACAGCAAGAGTGAAGCCGAAGGCAATAATCGCACCGTACCAACGAATTGTTGTAAACCCAAGGTCAATATAATTTGAAACCTCAAAAATTCTTTCAATTCCCGCAAAGCTTACGGGAAGCTTCTGAAAAATATCCATTGCTTTAACCCCCCGATTACGCTTCCTTTTTTACAGATTTAACGGCGGCAAGAGCAACTAAAAGTGCAAAAATACCGAACATTGCATCGTCAAAGCTGAAGGGATACTCTTTATTTACAAAGTCACTTGCAAACACAGTAAACACAAATCTCGGAACGCTGACAATGAAGGAAATAAGAGCACCTCCGAAGCCAAGTGCGGTTATTCTCCAGCGTGAATCGTCACTGTAAACTCCTGAAACAACCTGAGAAAGCGCGATGAAAAACATTATCATAAAGGATATCATAATAAGCTCAAGGAACAGATCTGAAACCTTTATGTAGCTTATTTGCTTGATAAATCTTGTAATAAGCTTAAAGGAAGCCCATGCAATCGGCGCAGCAGCAAGCAGCTTTCTGTTGTGAGCATGACCGCTGCCCTTTATAAAGCTTTTAGCAAGGATGATTACGTACAATGCAGAAAGCAAAGCAAACAATGCCTGAAGCACATAAGGAAGTGCGCCCGTGGCCATAAGAGCCTTTGCAAGCTCTGCACCGTTTCTGTATGTTTCAAAGGGCAATTCCGTACAAATGGCAAGACCGTCAATAAAGCTATCCATAAAATCGTAGATAAGACTTGCAGCAAAAACAGCGCAACCGATTCCTGCATATTTATCCTTTAAGCCCGTAAGCTCAACCTTACCTCCGTCAACAGAAAGGAAAGAAACAACTGCAAAAAAAATGCAAGTCAATGCAATGATTGCATAAAACAGAACGTTAAGGAAGCTGCCGCCCGTGAGAAAGCCCGTTGTACTGTCAATGTACCTTGCAAGCTGCAAGCATCTCAAAACGATGAGCAGCAGGGTTGCTCCGAGCATTACAGGCAGAATCCCCGCCAATTTTATATTATCTTTTGAATTTTTTATTTTCATCTTAATTCTCCTGTGAATAATCCCTTTGGTCTGATGGAACGTACTTTTCAAGCGACTTGAAGTTTTCAATTCTGTCATCAATGGGAACATATTTTTTGGGTAAGGCAATATTCTTGTAAGCGGGTCTTATAATCTTGCCCCCTGAAATAAGCTCTTCAAGACGGTGTGCTGACCAGCCTACAATTCTTGCGCAGGCAAAAAGAGGTGTATAAAGATCCTCGGGGATGCCGAGCATTTTATAAATAAGACCTGAATAAAGGTCAACGTTTGCACACATAATCTTTGTCTTGCCTTTGACCTTTTTGAACACCTCAGGTGTAAGCCGTTCAATTGTATTAAGAAGCTCAAAATCCTTTTCATAGCCGTTTTTATAAGCGAATTCTTTAGCCTTACGCTTAAGAATTACTGCTCTGGGATCAGACAGAGTGTAAACTGCGTGACCCATACCGTAAACAAGTCCGCTTCCGTCTCCTGCTTCTTTTCTGATAATCTTTTCAAGGTAATCGAAAATTTCCTTCTCACTTGTAATATCAATATGCTCCTTGATATCGGAAATCATATTGCTTACCTTTATGTTTGCGCCACCGTGGCGTGAGCCCTTGAGTGAGCCTACTGCACCGGCATAAGCGGAATAAGTATCCGTACCGCTTGAGGTAAGCACACGGTTTGTGAAGGTTGAGTTATTACCGCCTCCGTGCTCAGCGTGAAGCATAAGGCATATATCAAGAAGTCTTGCTTCCTCGTGAGTGAATTTTCCGTCCTTTCTTATTGAACGAAGTATTGTTTCAGAAATTGTAAGCTCCTTTTTTTCAGGGTGGATATGCATACTCTTACCGTAAAACTTCTTTCTTTTAACCTGATATGCATAACCGATAATAACGGGTATCTGAGCAATAAGCTGTACAGACTGACGAAGAACATTTTCTATAGAAACATCATCAGGGTTTTCATCAAAGGAATAAGCGATAAGAATGCAGCGTGCAAGCTTATTCATAATATCCATTGAAGCGTTTTTCATAAGAACATCTTCAATGTATGTATCGGGAAGAAAACGGCAGGTGCCGAGAATATCCTTGAAAAGGTTAACCTGTTCATTAGTGGGCAGTGAGCCGAAAATAAGAAGATAAGCAACCTCCTCAAAGCCAAAGCGGTCCTCTTTCTCACAAGCCTCAATTATATCGTTAATATTTATACCTCTGTATTTGAGCACACCGTTTTTCGGAACCCTCTCACCGTCGTCGATATAATAGCCTTCAACGGAGCAGATGTTTGTAAGACCCGCCATAACGCCTGTACCATCCGGATTTCTCAGGCCTCTTTTGACGCCGTATTTCCAGAAGTCGTCCATATTTATCTGACTTTTCTTTTCTATTTTATCACTCATTACCTCCAGAAGTTCCGGAGAAATCGGGTTAATTTTATCGTACATTGTTTTGCCTCCCGAAAAGATATAGTTACCTATTATAAAAAGTAATTACTGTATATTTTATAACATAGTAATTATAAAGTCAATATTTAGGACAAACATTTAAAGAAAGGTAAGAAAACAATGTTCAGAACTTACGCTATACTCTGTGCCGTGCTATGCATTACAGCGCTTGTTTTTCCTCTTATTTCCGTTGCTGTAACCAAAGCAGACACTCCCGCACAAGCAACAACAGAAATGACCTTAACCGAAGCGGAAGCCACTACAGATAAAAATACCGTTAACGTTTACAAAACCGTCGACGATTCTACGGTAAAGGTCGACTTGTATGAATACCTTGTCGGTGCCGTTTCGGGCGAGATGCCCGCCTCCTTCTGCACAGAAGCACTTAAGGCTCAGACCGTCGTCTGTTACACCTACGCCTTATGGACAATGGAAAAAGAAAGCGCCGACGGAGAATATGATATCACTGATTCGTCTTCTCTGCATCAATGCTACCTTGATAAGGACGAGCAAAAGGAAAAATGGGGTGAAGATTATGAGGAAAACCGAAAAATAATCGAAGAAGCAGTCAAAGAAGTTTACGGTGAATATATTGCTTATCAAGGAAAGCCTGCTATGAGTGTTTTCCACGCACTTTCGGGCGGTTATACAATGAGTGCCGAGGACGTCTGGGGCGATGAGGTCCCCTATCTCATTGCCGTTGAAGCGCCCGGTGACAAGCTTTCATCTGATTTTGAAGCAACGATTGAAATAAGCACAGAGGATTTCAGAGCGCTTTTTGAGGAAAATTCCGACACCGAATTTGAAAGTGATGACCCGAAAACATGGGCAAAGGTGATGGAAAAAGCCGAGGGAGGATATATTAACAGACTCCGGGTAGGCACAAAGGAATTTACGGCAAGAGATATAAAGAAGCTTCTTGACTTTCCCGGAATATCCTTCAAGGGTGCACTTGTGGATGACACCTATATTTTTAAAATTTACGGTAAAGGTCACGGCGTAGGTATGAGTCAGTACAGTGCCGATTATTTGGCGCGTCAGGGAAGCACCTACAAAGAGATACTTGCTCATTTTTATCCCGGTACTGAAATTAAAAATAATGATTTACAAATATAAAATCAGAGAGTATAATATCACTCAAAGAAAAACAAAGGATTGATAAATAATGTTTGTAAAGATAAACAGTATCGGTATGCTCGGTATGGAAAGCTATGGTGTAGGCGTTGAAGCTTCTGTTGACGGTGGCATGGTGCGATTTGACATCGTCGGTCTGCCCGATACTGCCGTAAGTGAATCCCGCGACAGAGTACGTACTGCAATGAAAAACAGCGGATTTAAGTTTCCGCCGTCGAGATATACCGTCAACCTCACCCCCGCCGATATAAGAAAAGAAGGTCCGATTTATGATTTACCCATACTTATATCAATCCTCATTGCAACGGGACAGCTTCGTTGCGATGTAAAAGAATGTGCATTTTTCGGTGAGCTTTCCTTAAACGGCGATGTCAACAAGGTCAAGGGCGCTTTACCTATGGTTATCAAGGCGCAGGAAATGGGCTTTAAAAAGATTTTTATCCCAAAGGATAACGCCCACGAGTGCTGCGTCGTAAAGGATATTGAGATTTATCCCGTTGAAAGCGTCAGACAGCTCTGCAAGCACCTTGAGGGTAAGGAGCTTATAGAAAAAACAGACGACAGCCTTTTTAACGAGCTTGTCGAGATTATAGAATATCTGCCCGATTTCGCCGACGTAAAGGGACAGCTTCAGACAAAAAGAGCCCTTGAAATTGCCGCCGCGGGCGGACATAATGTGCTTATGATAGGTCCTCCCGGCTCGGGTAAAAGCATGCTTGCAAAAAGAATTCCGTCAATCCTTCCCGATATGACCTTCAAGGAGAGCCTTGACGTTACAAAGATTTATTCTATAGCGGGTATTTTACCGCCGAATACAACGCTGATCAAGTCACGCCCCTTCCGTTCACCTCATCACTCAATTTCAACGGCAGGGCTTGCAGGCGGCGGAAGAATTCCCCGCCCCGGTGAAATCAGCCTTTCGCACCACGGTGTGCTTTTTCTTGATGAATTACCCGAATTTTCACGTATGTCAATGGAGGCTCTCCGTCAGCCGATTGAAGACGGTGTTGTTACTATTTCAAGGGTTGCAGGCTCGCTCACCTACCCGAGTGAGGTTATGCTTGTTTGTGCTATGAATCCCTGCCCTTGCGGTTATTACGGACATCCTACAAAAAAATGCACCTGCACAAAGGGTGCACCTGCAAAGTATCTTTCAAAGGTCAGCGGTCCCCTGCTTGACAGAATGGATATCCACATCGAGGTGCCTCAGGTTGACTTTAAAAAGCTTTCCGATGACGAAAGAGCGGAAAGCTCCGCCGAGATTAAAAAACGTGTCAACGCGGCAAGGCTCATTCAGAACGAACGCTTCAGCGGTACAAGCGTCACCTGCAACGCAAAGATGACACCGGAAATGACGCGCAAATACTGCAGGCTTAACGAGCAATGCAAAAACATGCTTGAAAAATGCTTTGAACAGCTTGATCTTTCGGCAAGAGCCTACGACAAAATCCTCCGCGTCGCAAGAACAATTGCCGACCTTGACAAGAGCGAAACAATTGAGCTTCAGCACATTACCGAAGCTGTACAGTACAGAAGCCTTGACAGAAAGTTCTGGAGAACAGAAGATTAAAAAATGAAATCCCGAAGGAGTTGTTGCTCTTTCGGGATTGTTTTTAACAACACAGCAGTGCCTCCGACCAAAAGTCAGAGGCACTTTAATTTTGTTTGATTTACGCAGTTGCTACAAGAAGAAACGGTGTAAGTGCAATAAGATACTGACCTACATAATATGTAGTGTGATTAAGCACAAAGTTGAGCGGTGTGTTTCTGTCCTGCTTAATTGCAAAGTACATCGGTGAAAGGATAACGTCTGAAAGAAGGAAGAGAGCCGCACCGATTGTATAAACAAGATAGGAAACCTGCTTTGTCTTGATGTATGCCCAGAAGGCTGTGCCGAGCATTGTACCGAGAATAAGGCAATAAACGGTAACAATTGCAAAGAACTTACCGTACTTCTGCTTGGTGGGCTTTTCAAGTGCAAGGTTAACAACAGTAACAATAACACCGATTACAAGAGGTACAAGCATATCCTTGATTTCAAACTTTGCGTGAGTGTACATTGCACCCATATAGAAGAAGTGACCGATACCGAAGGAGATGAAGCCCATATTGAGATACTGGTCATTGTGCTGGGGATAAAGCCATTTCTGATCAAGGTAAACATCACCCATAAGACCGAAAACCTGACCGACAACGATAGGAAGCGCATACTTCCAAACATCTGACATATCAGTGTTGTTGAATGCACCTGTAACCGCTGTAAGAATGAAGAAAATGCTTGTAATGTTCTTGATGTAAACGCCAAGAACGCTTCTTTTCTTATTGCACATAACCATAAATGCAATAAGGAAGCACATTCCTATACCGAATGATAAATATGTAGTCATTATTTTTCCCTCCGATTTATTTTATGATTTTAAGCTTCAATGCTGATACCGCGTTCCGCTCTCTTGATTTCAAGCTCCTTTGCAATTTCAGCCTTCTTTTTATTTGTAAGCTTGTAGAAGAACATAGGGATTGCGCAAAGCAGCATACTGATACCGGGAACAATTGAAACAAGAGTAAACATTGCAAAACGAAGGTTGTCAGGCATCTCCGTTGCAGCAACAACAGCCGTTGAGGAAAGCATCTGCTCGGGCTTAAGACCGATTACCATATACATAATAACAATACCCGAGGTTGCAAAGGCATTACCGATTTTATTTATGAAGCCCTGACAAGCCGCACCGAGAGCGTTGTCTCTGAAGCCGGTTTTAAGCTCCATATAGTCAAGACAGTCACAAATCATTGCAAAGCAAACTGTGTTGATAACACCGAGAGGAATGCAGGAAATGATGATGAAAGGAATGCAGGCGTAAAGATTCATTGTGAACCAGCCGACAACTGTTGTAACAATGCTTGCGAAGAAGCCTGCAAGACAGCTTACAATAACAAGCTTTTTAAAGTCGATTTTCTTCATAAGCTTGGGCATAAACAGTGTTGCACCGAAAAGGCCTACAATTGAGCTTATCTGGAAAACTGTTTTAACGGTTGAGATACTTGCTTCAACAGCAGCAATTCTTTCTGCCTCTGTTGCAAGAGTTGCAAGGTCAGGTCCGATGTAGAAGGAGTATCTTGCAACGTGGATTGCGGCGGCGGAAACCATATATCTGCCGCTTGAAAGAACACCCATAAGAAGAACAAGAACAAGGGGCTTGCACTTGAAAATTCTGCTGAGCTGTGAAGGCTCGCCTTCTGCACGCTTGCGTACAGGCATTTTAACTCTTTCCTTTACCTTGAAGGCAAAAGCATAAAGCACCGTACCGATTGCAACAGTTACAATTGCCATAAGGAGATATTTTCTCTTCTGCACGGTAAGAGGATCAATTGCTTCGGGTGAGTTTTCAACCCATGCTGCAATGATAAGACCGATAACGAGGAAAAGCACCTCAGGAACGGCTGAGCCGATGGAGTTGAAAATTTTACTGATAGAAATAACAGAGCTTCTTTCGGTAGATGACGGTGTGATAACATTGGGAATACCCCAGAAAGCAACGTCACCTACTGTATAAATCATACCCCAACCCACATATACGATAGCTGAATAAATCATCATCTGTGTTTTGTCGAGATTCGGGCTGAGATACATAAGGAAGGTCATTATTGCAATGGGAATAAGAGCAAACTTGATAAAGGGCTTCATTTTACCGCTTTTAAGATTGCTTCTGTCGATAATCATACCCATCATCGGGTCGTTGATTGCGTCCCACACTCTTGCAAGGAGCATAAGAAGAAGCACAAACATAGGTGTAAGCTGCAGAACATTGAGATAATAGTCGCTTATATAGCTCGACATAAGGGCATAAATCATACCCTGACCCATACCGGCGACACAAAACGCCGACAGTTCATTTTTAGGCACATATTTTTTCTGTTCCATAAATCAACCTCCGTGGTTATAATCATAACTGTAATTTTAACATAAAATTATCAAAAAATCTATTATTTATACTGTTATTAAGATTTCTTAAAGGTAGAAAAAAATGTCACTTTTTTGTGCTTTTTGACAAAAGTAAAAAACAATATTGCAATTACTGATAAATAATGTATATTATATAGTTGAGTAAATATGAAAGGACGCTTACACAATGAATAATCCCAGCAAGTATTTCACCGATACCTTCGCATGGAAGTGCGACAGCAAAACAGACGAAAGTCTTGTTGTTACAAAAAATAATGTCAGACTTTCACTTCTTACAGAAAGGCTTCTCCGTGTTGAGGTTGATCCTGACAGAAACTTCATCGATGCTCCTACACAGACTGTTGTAAACAGAAATTTCTGCAAGCCGCAGATAAGAACTATGGAAGACGGTGACATTGTAATCATCATGACTACAAAGACCATTTTCCGCTACGACACAAAAAACGAAAAAATGATCGGCATTTCCCTCAAGGGCGGTAAAAATCTTACTGAGTTCAAGAGCGGTAATCTCAAAGGTACATACAGAACGCTTGACGGAACCAAGGGTGCTATCCCTCTCGGTGACGGTATTATGTCAACAAACGGTGTTGCCATTGTTGACGATTCGCTTTCTCTTACAATCAATCCCAACGGTACGCTCAGTGAAAGAAAAGGCAGTAAAAAGGACGAATACTACTTTGCTTATAACCACGATTACCGTGCCTGCCTCAAAGATTTCTTCTCGCTTTGCGGCGAAGTTCCCCTTGTTCCGAGATATTGCCTCGGCAACTGGTGGAGCCGTTATAAGGCTTACACTCAGCAGGAGTACATTGACCTTATGAACAAATTTGTTGAAAAGGAAATTCCTATCACAGTTGCAACAATTGATATGGACTGGCACTGGGTTGATGTTAAAGAACGCTTCGGCAAAAGTGGCGGCAAGCGTTCATTCCTCCCCTATACAACCGACTTTGTTCTGCAAGGTGACGGTTGGACAGGCTATAGCTGGAATACCGAGCTTTTCCCCGATTACAAGGGCTTCCTTAAATGGTTACACGAACAGAATTTCAGGGTTACCGTTAACCTTCATCCTGCTCAGGGCGTACGCTTCTTTGAGGATATGTACGAGGAAATGTGCGAAAAGATGGGCGTTGACCCTGCAACAAAAAAACGTATTGAATTTGATATAACAGATCCAAAGTATATTGATGCTTATTTCAATGTGCTTCATAAGCCTTATGAAAATGATGGCGTTGATTTCTGGTGGATTGACTGGCAGCAGGGCAAGAACACCAAGCTTAAGAATCTTGACCCCCTCTGGGCTCTTAACCACTATCACACTCTCGCAAACACTGACGGTGAAAAACGTCCTCTTATTCTTTCCCGTTATGCAGAGGTAGGCTCGCACCGTTATCCTCTCGGATTCTCAGGCGACACCAAAATCTGCTGGGAAGCACTTGACTTCCAGCCCTATTTCACCTCAACCGCAACTAACATCGGTTACACCTGGTGGAGCCATGACATCGGCGGTCATATGGGCGGCTCAAAGGACGACGAGCTTTACACCCGTTGGGTACAGTACGGTATTTACTCCCCCATCAACAGACTCCACTCAACAAGCAACGAGTTTATGGGCAAGGAGCCCTGGAAGCACACCTTCACAGCAGAAACACTTGCAATAAAAGCACTTCGCGAAAGACACGCTCTTATTCCCTACCTTTACTCAATGAACTACCGCACTCATAAGGACTGCCTTGCGCTTTGTGAGCCTATGTACTACGAATACCCCGAGGCTCCTGAAGCGTATAAGGTGAAGAATCAGTTCTTCTTCGGCTCGGAGCTTATGGTCGCTCCCATCACAAGCAAGCTTAACCCCAAAACAAACCTCGCTTGTGTTGAGGTATGGCTCCCCAAGGGAAGATGGACTGACATTTATACCGGCGCAATCTATGAAGGTGAGCAAATGCTTAAAATGTACCGCGGTATTGAATCAATTCCCGTCTTTGCAAAGGAAGGCGCGATCATTCCTATGGCAACTGATGACAAAAACAACATCTGCGATAATCCCAAGGATATGACATTACGTATTTACCGCGGCAATAACAGCTTCAACCTTTACGAGGATGACGGTGAAAGCAACGAATTCAGAAACGGAAATTTTGCTATCACAAAATATACTGTTGAAGAAATTGACAACAGTCTTAATTTTACAGTTTCACCCGCAGAGGGCAACTGCAGCTCTCTTCCTCAGAGGCGTAACTACACCTTTGTATTCGAGGACATCACCGACGCCGATGAAATCAGCGTAATGCTCAACGGCAAGGAGGCAAAGGCGGAGATTCTTAAGCTTACAGATAAGGTTAAGGTAATTCTCAAGGGCGTTTCACCCAAGTCAAAGGTTGAAATCAAGCTTTACGGCACAAGGATAAAGGTTAACAAGGACAAGAAGGAAGCAATTATTGAGCTTGTAACAAAGTATCAGTTACCCGTTAATACAAAGCTTGTTAAGTTTGCTCCCATGCTTAAAAACCTCTCAAAGCTTCCTTCATGTGAAGAAGCACTTAAAGGACCTCTCAACGAGATACTCAATATGAAATAAACTCTTAAAGGATACAACTTCACCATGATATTTTTAAACCAGATAGAAAAAATATACCGCAAGCAGGTTCTTACACGATTCAAGGATTACGGCACCATTTACTACTTCTCTGAAAAAGATTTTCCCGGAATGAAAAAAATCCCCCTTACCTTCAGAGGCAATATGGGACAAAAGCTTCAGGGATATTTTTACAGCTACGAGAAGCCCATCCCGAACAGACTTGTAATTTTCGAGCACGGAATGGGTGGCGGTCACCGCTCCTATTTCAGAGAGATTGAAACACTTGCAAAGCGCGGCTATCTTGTATTTGCCTATGACCATACGGGCTGTATGGAATCCGAAGGCGAAAATACCCGAGGCTTTTCTCAAAGCCTTAACGACCTTGACTGCTGCATTAAGGCTCTTAAAAAGGTTGATTTTCTCAAAGGCTTTGACATCGCTGTTATGGGCCATAGCTGGGGCGGTTTTTCAAGTATGAACATACCCGCTCTTTATCCCGAAATCAGCCACGTTGTCGCAATGTCAGGCTTTGTGAATGTCAGCGAAATGCTTAAGCAGATTTTCTTCGGAATTAAAGGTTATTATGAGCATTTCTATGCTATTGAACAAAAGAACAACCCCGTATTTTCAAAGACAGACACAGTAATAAGCCTTAAAAACACAAAAACCAAGGTGCTTATAATTCACTCGTCCGACGATAAAACCGTTAATAAAAGGAAGCACTTTGATGTGATGCAAAAGGGTCTTTCAAGCAATCCCAACATTGAATTTTTGCTTTTGCACGGAAAGAATCATAACCCTAACTTTACCGAATTTGCAGTAGTTTATAAGGATGATTTTTTCAAAGCTCTTTCCGCAAAGCTTAAGAAAAAAGAGCTTGTAACCGACGAGCAAAAGAAAAAATTTGTTGCTTCCTATGACTGGTGGAAAATGACCGCTCAGGACGAAAAGGTGTGGGAAAAGATTTTCGATTTTCTTGAAAGCTGAATAAAACACATAAAAGAACAGACAGACTTAACTTCAAGTCTGTCTGTTCATCTGTTATACAAATAAATATTTCACAAAATCCTTATTCCTTGCCAAAACCTCACGAAGAGAATAATAAATCTGCATTTTATATCTTCGCTGATTTGAAGCAACTCCGTATGCATCAATATTATATTGCGAAGCTATATGTAATGACCTATACAAATGATATTTCTGTGTTACAATTACAACCCTTTCGGGCGACTGATTATTTTCAAGATTTGTAACACTTTCACCCGTTGAAAAACCATTATCATCGGTAATAATTCTGCTTTCATCCAAACCGTTATCGGTACAGAACTTTTTCATTACACCGACCTCGTTATACTCCTCACCGCTGTTGTTACCCGTAAGAACGAGCTTCGCTTCGGGAAGGCTTTTAGCAACCTCCAAGGCTCTCAGCAATCGATCCTCAAGCATATCCGAGGGCTCATCTCCGAAAACTCCGCAGCCAAGCACCATTATATATTCCACGGAATCAATCTGTGATGCCTCGTCAACAGTCAGTATGTTCTGATTCTGAGAAAATATTACATAATAATTTATACCGAGAACTAAAGCCGCTCCGAGTACAGCCAATAAAATTAAGGGTATCAGCAGCCATTTGAGCTTTTTCATCAGTTATCACCCTTAACACATTCAAAGCAGACCCAACCGCCCTTTGTGTGACGTGCTTTGATTTCAAAGCCGTACTTATTGAAGGCATCAATAACGTCCTGCTCACGGGTATCGATAATACCGGAAGTGATAAAAAGTGCATCATCCTTCATAAAGGAAGCAACATCCTTACAGAACATAATGATGACATCGGCAACAATATTCGCAACAACAACATCAAATTTTCCGCTTACCTTATCGGTAAGGTTACCCTGAAGAATTGTGTATTCAGGCTCCTTGAAGTTGTTAACTTCACCGTTTTCAATTGCGGTTTTCACTGCAAGGGCGTCAATATCAACGCCTACAGCCTTTTCAGCTCCGAGAAGAAGCGATGCAATTGAAAGGATACCACTTCCGCAACCGATGTCAAGCACAGTTGTACCCTCGTGAATATGCTTTTCAAGAGTTTCAAGGCAGAGCCTTGTTGTTTCGTGAGTTCCGGTACCGAAAGCAAGACCGGGCTCAATGTTAAGCACCTTTCTGTCCCCCGCTTCAAATTCATCCTCCCATGTAGGTCTGATAAGAAGCTTTTCACCGACTGGAATAGGATGAAAATACTGCTTCCAGTTGTTTTCCCAGTCCTCATTTTTGCATTGATTGAGGTCAATTTCATTCTCTATTCCCTCTGCAGAATATCTTTCCCTGAGAAAAGCTACTGCTTCTGCGGGATTCTCCTCAGGTGAAATATATACGTGAACTATTGCCTTTGACCTGTCCTTTTCGAGAAGCTCCTCATCAATGAGGTCAATATGAGCAATTTCCCAGGCTTCCTTTTCAAGCTCGCGATAGTCCTCAATATAAATGCCGTAGGGTACAACCATTGAGGCTATATCCCCCGCTTTGTCTACATCATCCGCATTAACGCTGATTTTTACTTCTGTCCAGTCGCTCATTTTAATTCTCCTTTTTAAGTATTATAGCATCAAGCGTATCAATAACCGCCTTGTCACCCTGCATCTGTGAGCCGAAAACAGCCCTTGAATTGTGCCAATCCCAAGGAAGATAATAATCAATCGGATGCTCATTACGGTTAACTATTACCATAATTTCTTCCTTTTCGCTTTTTCTTACAAAAGCAAGACAACCAAGCATTTCAGAAACAGTATAATATTCACCGTCCCTGAGACATACGCAATCCTTACGCATCTGACCAAGCTTTTTATAATGACTTAAAAGCTCTTTGTTTTCCTCGCCCCAAGGGTAAAACTTTCGGTTGAAGGGATCCTTATATCCCTCCATTCCCGCTTCATCACCGTAATAGATGCAAGGAACACCGGGTAGCGTAAACTGAATAACCGACGCAAGCTTCATAAGCTTTACACCAATATCATACTGCTTTTTTGAGAGGAAATGCTCACTCTGCCATTGTCTGTCGCGGTATTCACAGCTTTCACCCGCAAGACGGGTGATTGCTCTCATTGTATCGTGTGTACCGATGTGATTCATCAGAACATCAATGCAGCATTTCGGATAATTTTCAAGAATGGTTAGTATTTTATCTGAGAAGCCTTCTACCTTGCCGCTTCTTATAAAGCTTATTACCGCCTCAGCAAAAGGATAGTTCATTACGCTGTCAAGCTGTTTTCCGCCAAAGTAGCGGCGTCTGTCACCGTAGCTGAACTTGTTTGATGCATCCTCCCAGACCTCACCGAGAACAAGGGCTTCGCTATTTTCCGATTTAACAGCCTTACGGAACTCATCGAGAAAAATATCAGGAAGCTCATCGGCAACATCAAGACGCCAGCCGCGCGCACCCGCTTTAATCCACTTTCTTGCAATACCATTTTCACCCGCAATGAAATCAATAAAAGAGGGGCTCTCCTCTTTTATTTCCGGGAGAATGCTGATTCCCCACCACGAGTGATATTCTTCAGGATAATTCACGAATTTATACCAGTCATAATACTCAGATTCCGTTGACTGATAAGCACCCTTGTTTTTATATCTGCCGTATTTATTAAAATAAATACTGTCATCGCCCGTGTGGCTGAAAACGCCGTCAAGGATAATCGAAATACCAAGAGCCTTCGCTTTTTTACAAAGCCTTTCAAAATCCGTTTCTGTACCAAGCAAAGGGTCGATTTTACTGTAATCGGAGGTATCATACCTATGATTACTCTGGGATTCAAAAATAGGGTTGAGATAAAGGCAGGTAACACCCAAATCCGAAAGATAACCGAGCTTTTCCTCAATACCCTTAAGGTCACCGCAGAAGTAATCATTATTCAGCACCTTGCCTTCACTTGTGGGTCTCCATTCAGGCTCACCGTCAAGGTCTTTGCGTAATACTCTGTCCGCGGGAACATTTTTCTTTTTCTCACCCGAACAATTGAATCGGTCGGGGAAAATCTGATAAAAAACTCCGCCCTTTAACCAATCGGGAGTTTCAAAGTCTTTACCGTAAACCGTCAACTGCCATTGTATTTCACCTTCCGAAAGCAAGCCGAGGCAATTTCCGTTATGAAGAATGGGTGTCTTCCCCCATGGAGTTGTATATTCAAAATGATAAAAGTAAATATCAGGGGTCTTAGCAGTATAACCGAGAGCCCACCATTCCTGGTCATCACCCTCCATTGAGAGCCAGCCCATAGGATAGTATTCGTTCTCGCCCTTGTCGCTTCTTATAACAAGGTCAACACCGCTGCATTGCAGATTACGGGGAAGAATTACCTTGAAAACAAAGTGCTCCCCTTCTCTTACTGCGCCGAATTTACTTTTATGGTTATTGTTTCGTGAATTATAAGGGATATATTCCATTATACACCTCTATGTAAATTTGCTCGTTTTCCGTTCTTATCATAATAATAAAAACATATATATGTATAAAAATATGAATGGAGAAATGATAATGTTTGTTATTTCATTAAAATCAGATATTATAAAAAAGCTGACACTCTTTACTTTGGTCGCCGTTTTTGCAATAATCGGCGGAGTTGTGGCCGTTTCATCAAATGAGGTTGCAACCGTAGGCAGCTTTAACGATATTTCGCTGAAGGCTTCAACACATCAGGAACGTGTAGACTTTTTCAGTCAGTTCGGCTGGAAAATTGCCGACGAGCCCTCTGAAATTAAAGAAACTGTTATACCCGAGGAGTTTGATTCAACCTACGAGCAGTACAGCACCTTGCAAAAGGATCAAGGCTTCAATCTTGAAAAATACAAGGGTATGAGAGTCAAGGCGTGGAGCTATGATATACTCAACTACCCCGGCTACGAAAACTCCGACGGTGTGATAAAGGGCAACCTTCTCACCTATGACGGAAAAATCATAGGCGGAGACATTTGCTCTGTTGAGCTCGGCGGATTTATGCACGGCTTCTGTAAGCCCGAACAATCGGTTACAGAAGAAAGCTCTTCCCTTCCTCAACAAGAATGAAGTCAACGGTAGCCTTCATATAAAGCCCCTCAGGACGGTATTTCTCCTCGTGAACAACGCCGTCGTTACGAACCTTAGCGGCAAATGCACCTGCTGAAAAGGGAATCATAAACTCAACTTCCTTCCTTGTGGGAGGAAGTTCTTTTAATATTGCCCCAAGCAATTCATCAAAGCCGCGCTTATTAAGAGCGGAAATCATTACAGTTTTGCCGAAGGTGGGCATTGAATAAATATCACCTACAAGGTCACATTTATTCATAACGGAAATTATCGGCTTATTTTCACAACCGAGCTCCTTTAAAAGGTTTTTGGTGACCTCAAGGTGCTCCGAAGCGTATTCATCCGAGGCGTCGCACACGTTAAGAATAACCGTTGCCGCTGCCGCCTCTTCAAGGGTTGATTTAAAGGCTTCAACAAGCTTATGAGGAAGCCTTCTGATAAGACCTACGGTATCAACAAGCATAACCTGTCTTCCGTCGGGCAGAATCAGTGCCCGTGACGTCGGGTCAAGGGTCGCAAAAAGCTTATTCTGTGCAAGCACACCTGCATCGGTAAGAGCATTCATAAGCGTTGATTTACCCGCATTTGTATATCCAACGATGGCTACAGTCTGCACTCCGTCCTTTTCACGGCGCTTACGCATCTGACCGCGTCGCTTTTCAAGGGCTTCAAGCTCCTCTTCAAGCTTCTGGATACGTCTTCTTATATGACGTTTATCACTTTCGAGCTTTGTCTCACCTGGACCTCTTGTACCGATACCGCCACCAAGACGTGAAAGAGCAACGCCCTGACCTGCAAGACGGGGAAGCTGATAGCGAAGCTGAGCCAGCTCAACCTGAAGCTTACCCTCTGCGGTCCTTGCGCGCATAGCAAAAATATCAAGTATCAGCATTGTACGGTCAATAACGCGTACATTTGTAAGCTTTTCAAGGTTTCTCTGCTGAGAAGGTGAAAGCTCACTGTCAACAATAATTATGTCGACCTCCTGATTATGGCAGAAATCAATAATCTCCGCTAACTTGCCGAGACCTACAAAGGTTGCCTTTTCAGGGGCTTCTCTTTTCTGGATAACCTTGCCTACGACAACGGCACCTGCCGTATCAGCAAGCTCACCGAGCTCATCAATGGAAACCTCGGCATCAAAATCACCTGTATCAACACTTACAAGCAGAGCCTTTTCGGGCTGCTGACTGTTTTCATAAAGAGTCATAAGAGACAATCCTTTTCAAATAATATTATCAGAGTACAATAAGCTTCTTTTCGCTCAAGGTGAAGTTTTCAAATCCGTTTTCTGTAACGGCACCCATATCCTCAATTCTTACGCCGAACTCACCGGGAAGATAAATACCCGGCTCAACGGTAATAATATGACCCGCCTCAAGAACAGTTTTACAGGTAGGATTAAGAGACGGAGCCTCGTGAATTTCAACTCCCACTCCGTGACCGAGGCCGTGACCGAAATATTCACCGTAGCCCTTTGAAGAAATGATGTCTCTTGCAACCTTGTCAACCTCATTGCAGATTTCACCAGCTTTGATTTTTTCAATTGCCTTCGTCTGTGCTTCAAGCACGGTTTCATAAACCTCTGCCTGCTTTGAAGAAACCTCTCCGACTGCAACTGTTCTTGTCATATCACTGTGATAAAAATCAACAACTGCACCAAAGTCCATGGTGATAAAATCACCTTTTTCAATTTTCTTATCCGAGGGCACACCGTGAGGCTTTGAGCTGTTTTTCCCGCTCACGGCTATTGTTTCAAAGGAAAGAGCATCTGCACCGTTTTTAAGCATAAAGTAATCAAGTTCAAGCGCAATTTCCTTTTCTGTCTTTTCCGTAGAAATAAAAGAAAGTATATGCTTAAAGGCTCTTTCAGCGATTCTCTGTGCGGTTATAATCTTATTTTTCTGCTCGTCACTCTTTTTTATTCGGATTGAGTCAATCGCCTCATCAAGCTTACCGTTAGTTACAACCCTCTGTCTCAGGGCAGTTGCTTTTTTTATGTCATTGCATCTTTTTACGGTTATTCTGTCACTTTCAATGTGAAGCTTTTTCACGCCAAGCTTATCAATAAGGTCGTAGAGATCATCCTTCATTGACCTTAAAAGAAGCACCTCGTCTACGGTTTTTATGTTATCCTGCGCCGCTTCAACGTATCTTGAATCGGTAAGAAAATATGACCTGTCATTTGTTACAATAAGATAACCGTTTGAGGAATGGAAGGATGTAAAATAAGAAATGTTCTCCTCACTCATAATAAGTGCGGCTTCGCCTTTTTTTATAAAGCTTTTTAACTGTTCAACCACGGCTAAAATCTCCCTCATTATTGTTGTCTATAAGATAAAAAACACCCATGGAAGTCCTTGGGTGTTTTTTGAAAATTACTTGAATTTACGCTTACGAGCAGCCTCAGACTTCTTTTTTCTTGCTACTGACGGCTTTTCATAGTGTTCTCTTTTACGAACTTCCTGAATGATACCATCGCGTGAAGTCTGTCTCTTAAAACGTCTGAGAGCGCTGTCGAGTGACTCGTTCTCTTTAACTTTTACCTGACTCATTTATATTTCCCTCCCTTACCTGTTAGCAGGGGTATATTTCCAAACGGATACGAAAGATATTATACATTATTGAAAGACGCTTGTCAATAGCTAAAATAAGTATTTTTCTTATTTTACGACAATATTTACAAGTCTTCCCTTAACGTAAAGCTCTTTTACAACTGTCTTACCTGCAATTTCAGCGGCAATCTTTTCATCGGACTTTGCCATTGCAATTGCATCATCCTGCTCAATATCAGCGGGAACGTTCATCTTTGCTCTTACCTTACCGTTAAGCTGAACAACGATTTCAATTTCATCGTCAACACACTTTGCTTCATCAAATGAGGGCCACTGTGTAACTGCAAGCATACCGTCACCGAAGACAGCAGAGTTGATTTCCTCTGTTACGTGAGGAGCGAAGGGATTAACAAGAAGAAGAAGTGCCTTAAGCTCAGCCTTATTGATTGCACCCTTTGCATAAATTGCATTAAGAAGTGTCATAAGAGCAGCAATTGCGGTGTTATACTTAAGAGCCTCTATATCCTCTGTAACCTTCTTGATTGTCTTATGGAAGGATGATGAAAGCTCCTTAGAGAACTCATCTCCATCTGTTACGATTTCCTGAAGATTCCAGATTCTGTCGATGAATCTCTTACAGCCCTTTACTGAATTTTCTGACCAGGGAGCTGCCTGCTCATAATCACCCATAAAGAGAACATAGGTACGAAGTACGTCAGCACCGTAAGCATCAACAACCTCATTAGGATCAATAACATTACCGCGTGACTTACTCATTTTAACGCCGTCGGGACCAAGGATAAGACCCTGAGCAGTTCTCTTTGCGTAGGGCTCTTCGCAGGGAACAGCACCGATATCATAAAGGAACTTGTGCCAGAAACGTGAGTAAATAAGGTGACGGGTAACGTGCTCCATACCGCCATTATACCAGTCAACGGGCATCCAGTACTTAAGCTTCTCCATATTTGCAAGCTCATTATCATTGTGAGGATCGATATAACGAAGGAAGTACCAGGATGAGCCTGCCCACTGAGGCATTGTATCAGTTTCTCTCTTTGCCTTGCCACCACACTTAGGACAGGTGCAATTAACGAAATCGTCAATCTTTGCAAGAGGGCTTTCGCCGTCCTGACCGGGCTCAAAGTTTTCAACCTTGGGAAGCTTAAGGGGAAGCTCTTCATAAGGAACAGCAACCATACCGCACTTGTCACAGTGCACAATGGGAATAGGCTCACCCCAATAACGCTGACGGTTGAATGCCCAGTCCTTCATCTTATACTGAACACCTCTTTCACCAATGCCCTTCTTTTCGAGTTCTTCAAGAACACGGGCGATTGAGGATTTCTTATCTGTGTAACCGTTAAGGTAATCAGAGTTAACCATTTCACCGTCGCCTGTGTAAGCTTCAACGGAAATGTCTCCGCCCTTGATAACCTCGATAATGTCAATACCGAATTCCTTTGCGAAGTCATAGTCACGCTGGTCGTGAGCAGGAACAGCCATAATCGCACCTGTACCGTAACCCATCATAACGTAGACGGAAATGAAAATGGGGATTTCCTTACCGTTTACGGGGTTGATTGCAACAAAGCCGTCAAGCTTAACGCCGGTCTTGTCCTTTACAAGCTGTGTACGCTCAAATTCAGTCTTCTTTGCACATTCTGATCTGTAATTTTCAACTGCATCAAAGTTTGCAATCATATCCTTATACTTATCAAGCATAGGATGCTCGGGAGCCATAACCATAAAGGTTACACCGAAGAGAGTATCGGGACGGGTTGTGTAAATACGGAGTGTTTCATCAGTATTTTTAACATCAAAGTTAACAAATGCACCCGTTGACTTACCGATCCAGTTTTCCTGCTGAAGCTTAACATTAGGAAGATAGTCAACATCCTTGAGGCCCTCAAGAAGCTTGTCGGCATATTCGGTAATACGAAGATACCAAACGTCCTTTGACTTCTGAACAATGTCGCTGTGACAGATGTCACACTTACCGCCCTGTGAGTCCTCATTTGAAAGAACAACCTTACATGAGGGGCAATAGTTAACAAGGGTCTTATCTCTGAAAGCAAGACCGTTTTCAAACATTTTAAGGAAAATCCACTGTGTCCACTTATAGTAGCCTTCCTCTGTTGTATCAACAACTCTGTTCCAGTCAAAGGAGAAGCCTACACGCTTAAGCTGTGAGGTAAACTTTGCGATATTGTCGTCGGTTACCTTTCTGGGATGGATACCTGTCTTGATTGCATAGTTCTCTGTGGGAAGGCCGTATGCGTCAAAGCCGATGGGGAAAAGCACATTGTAGCCTTCCATTCTTCTTTTACGGGAAACAACCTCAAGACCTGAATAAGCCTTGATGTGACCTACGTGCATACCCGCACCACTGGGATAAGGAAATTCTACAAGAGCGTAAAACTTTTTCTTATCGCAATTGTCCTGTGCGTGGAAGACACCGGATGCTTCCCAGTTGTCCTGCCACTTTTTTTCCGTGTTTTTAAAATCGTAGTACAAATTTATCACTCCGTTAAATTAGTTTCTGTTTAAGTTTATTATTCAAAGACGGTTATCAGTCTTCGGTTACTACATCTGAAATATCAATTACTCTGGCATCCTGCCACAGTCTTTCAAGGTTATAATAATCTCTTGTTTCGCCTGTGAAAAGATGTACGAGAACACCGTTATAATCAAGAAGTATCCAGCCCGTTGCTTTACCTTCAATGTTATAGGGTGCAACGCCCTGCTCCTTGAGCTCATACTCAACCTCATCGGCAAGTGACTTGACGTGAGTGTTTGAGGTACCTGAACAAATAATGAAATAGTCAGCAACGATTGAATGCTCGGCAATTTCTATTGCTTTAATGTCGCGCGCCTTCTTTTTATCAAGCACCCTGACAATTTCTTTCAAAAGCTCCATATCTGTCATTGTCTTTTCTCCTTTTCTGCTTTATTTATTATAAGCTCGTTGTAATATTCAACGCTGTCGGTATGAATAAGCTTTTCCTTTGCGGAAAGTGAAGCAAAGGAATACTTGAGGGCATACAAAGCTGCCTCATCAAGACCTTCCTTCGAAAGTTCACGCATCACGTCAGCATCGGGATAATCTCTTTCAACCGAAATATAGTCAGCGATATACACAATTTTATCAAGCAGGCTCATACCCGCTCTGCCCGTAGTGTGATACCTTACGGCTGAAAGGATTTCATTATCTGTTATACCCATTTCGGTACGAAGATAAGCCTCTCCTGCCATAGCGTGCCACAGCTTCGGATTGTTTTTTTCTGTGCGGCTTAAGATTATACCACCTTTTTCCATAATTTGCAACTGCTCTTCTTCAGTTGCGTTTTTCATAATATCATGGACAAGTCCGGCAAAATAAGCCTTATCTGTATCGTAACCGTATCTTTCAGCAAGCTCACGGGCACTGTCGGCAACATTAAGTGAATGTATATACCTTTTTTCTACAAGCCTTTCTTTAAGCAGCTTTCTCCAAGATGTGTATTCATCGCTGTAAAGCCTTCTGAAATCAATGTAGCCTTTTACACCTTTATCAAGTATTCCTTCGGTGCTGCCCTCTTCCTTTATCAGGTTTCTGACCTGAGTTGATGAGCATACAAAAGCATCCACCGTTGAAATAACAATATCCTCTGTGTCAAGCTTAAGCTTATCCTTTGCATAAGAGAGAAGGTCTTCTGCTGAAATGTCATTCTCCCTTGTCGCAACACAAAGGGTGACATTATCTAAAATATCCTCAAATCTGTACCAACGGTCAAAGGATAAAAGCATATCCGAGCCGATGATAAGGAAAAGCTCATCATCAGGATAAAGCTTTTTAAGCTCAGTCACCGTATCAACTGTATAACTCTTACCTCCGCGTGTTATTTCAAGGTCGCTTACCTGATAACAGCCTTCCTTGAATAAGAGTCGGCACATATTGAGCCTGTCCTTTTCCGAAGCAAGGTCGCTCCCCTTTTTGTGAGGCGGAGTAAAGGTAGGCATAATTATTATCTTGTCAAGCCTTGCCTTTTCTTTCATTTCCTCGGCAAGACGCTTATGTCCGAGATGCGGCGGATTAAAGGTTCCGCCGAAAATACCAATACGCATTTTATCTCTTTCCCTTGGTTGTTACTTTTCCCGTAAAACGGAATTTTTTATTGCTTTCGCGTCTTTCAGCCGCCGCCTTTTCACGCTGAAGCTTTGCTGCCTTTTTCTTGTTCTTTTCCTTCTGGAGTGCCTTTTCCTTTAATTCGGGGCTTTCTCTGTAAAGAACAATTACACCGCCGATTACCTGAATAACCTCTGCACCTGTAGCGGCTGCAAGGGCATCTGCAGTTTCTCTCGGTGTGATGGGTGAAGATTCAAGAAGAACCTTTACCTTGATAAGCTCTCTTGCTCTGAGAGCGTCGTCTGTCTGCTTTATGAGAGCATCGGACATACCGCCCTTGCCTACCTGAAAAAGAGGCTCAAGGTGGTTAGCCTGCGCTCTGAATGCTGCTCTTTCTTTACCTGTCATTTATTCTGCTCCTTTATTCTTTCAAGTATAGCATCTATATCTTCTGTGCTTTCGTAAATTTTTTCTTCTAATTTTTCAAATTTATCGAGAATTTTTTCGTGTTCATCGAGATAAGCTTCTGTTGTCATGGGGTTGGAAAAATCAAAGTATTCCGGGAAAAGTGCAATTGCTTTTTTCAGCATTTTCGGATAGATTTTTGATTTGTACCTTTCAAGATATTCGGCTGTTTTTACACAATGCTTCGAATAGTCAGTTGAAAAATACGCTTCAAAACCACCGGAATTCACTTCTTCAACAAAACCTTCGCAAAGAACATAAATCTGTTCATTTTCAGAAAGTGTTTCGATATTTTCACCGAAGTTACACTTTATAAACAAATCCGAAGAATCATCATTTTTAACAGAAATATACTCTTTTTCTATCCTTTTCCACTCATCAGGATAACCTAAAATTTCAGCAAACTGTTGAGGGTCATTTACCCTTTCGTTAAATATATTGAAATAACTGTTTGCTTTTTCTTCGTTATCTGCCTTCTCAAAATATAAGCCCAACATAAAAAATGCAAAGCCCCATAAATCGTCTTCGTCAACACTTTCGAGAACAGTAACCTCTTTTGAACAATCCAAACCCATTTTGAACTTGAATTCCAGTAAAGTTACATAAGCATTAACTGTCTTTTGAGTAAGCTTTTCTTTAGACGAAACAAAATTTTCGAGTATTTCAACTGCCTTTTCTCTTTCACCCGATTCAAACAACGCAGTTATCTTGTCAACATTCACCAGAAAACACCTCTTTAAATCGTCGGTAATAATTCTTTCAATTTCTTAAGTGCGTTGCCTCTGTGACTGACTGCATCCTTTTCCTCAGCAGTAAATTCCGCAAAGCTTCTCTCCCCCACCATAAACAAGGGATCATAGCCAAAGCCGTTGTTGCCTCTGTACTCATAGCCGATTTTGCCTTCACAGGCACCTTCTGCAGTAACTTCACTTCCGTCGGGGAAGGAAACACAGATAGAACAGACAAAGCGTGCCGTTCTTTTTTCATCGGGTACATTTTCAAGCTTCGAAAGAAGCTTTTCATTGTTAGCGGCATCGTTACCGTGCTCACCCGAATATCTTGCAGAATATACTCCCGGCTCGCCGTCCAAGGCATCAACACAAAGTCCGCTGTCATCAGCAATGCAAGGAAGTCCGCTTTCACGGCAGCCTGCTTCTGCCTTTATTCTTGCATTTTCAAGGAAGGTTGCACCGTTTTCCTCAACATCGGTAAGCTCAATGCCGAGGTCTCTGTCAGTTACAACCTCATATCCCATAGGCTCTAAAATACGTGCCATTTCGGCTAATTTATGCTTGTTGTGAGTTGCAATTATAATTTTCATTTTATCATTCCTCGTCATCTGTCGAGATATCCTCGAACAAAGCCTTTGCAAAAACCTTAGGCTTAAAGGGCTGAAGATCATCAATCTGCTCGCCGACACCGATGAACTTAACGGGAAGCTTAAGCTCATTTTTGATAGTGAGCACAACACCGCCCCTTGCAGTACCGTCAAGCTTTGTAAGAGCAATACCCGTAAGCTCCGCAACATTCATAAATTCCTTTGCCTGATTAACGGCATTCTGTCCTGTTGTAGCATCAAGAACAAGAAGAATTTCACGGTCAGCGTAAGGGAGCTTCTTTTCAACAACTCTGTAAATCTTTGCAAGCTCGTCCATAAGGTTTTTCTTGTTATGAAGTCTGCCCGCGGTATCGCAGATGATGATATCACAATCACGGGAAATACCTGCTTCAATTGTGTCGTAAACAACTGCGGCGGGGTCAGCGCCCTCCTTGTGCTTGATAATATCAACACCCGCTCTGTCTGCCCACACCTCAAGCTGCTCAATAGCAGCGGCTCTGAAGGTATCAGCCGCACCGAGAATAACGCGCTTGCCCTCTTTTTTGTACATTGCTGCAAGCTTTCCGATTGTTGTGGTTTTACCCACGCCGTTAACACCGATTACAAGAACAATTGAAGGAACGGTGATAAGACCCATATCCTCACCGCCGTCAATCATATCAGCGATAATATCGGAAATAATCATTTTTGCATGCTTGGGGTTACGAACCTCGTTGTGATTAACTCTCTTGCGAAGCTCTTCAACAATATCAGTAGCGGTTTTCATACCGATATCACCCATAATAAGTGCTTCCTCAAGATCGTCGTAAAAGTCATCGGTGATTTCTTCGTATGCACCGAGAACATCTTCAATTCTGCCGGTCATTCCCTCGCGGGTTTTCTTAAGACCGAAGCCGAACTTTTTAAAAATTCCCATAATTTACCTCCTGGTAGTGTTGTATCAGCCGGTGATACCAAGCTGTTTTGCAAGCTCAGCAGTTTTAAGCTCAAGAAGCTTTGATACGCCCTGCTCCTGCATTGTGATGCCGTAGAGCATATCAGCCTCTTCCATAGTGCCGCGTCTGTGAGTAATAAGGATGAACTGTGTGTTGTCAGTCATTTTTCTCACATACTGGGCGTATCTTGTAACGTTTACATCGTCGAGCGCGGCTTCAACCTCGTCAAAGATACAGAAGGGAGCGGGGTTAACCTTCATAATTGCAAAGAGAAGTGCAATTGCTGAAAGTCCCTTTTCACCGCCTGAAAGCGAGTCAAGGCGCTTAACGTTTTTACCCGGAGGCTGAAGCTTGATATCAATATTGCTTTCAAGTATATCAGTCGGGTCTTCAATTATAAGCTCTGCCTTACCGCCGCCGAAAAGCTCACGGAAGGTATCGTTAAAGTTAAGGTTGATTTTGTTGAACTGCTCACGGAACTGACAGGACATCTTGTCTGTAAGCTCAGTAATAAGCTTGATAAGCTCCTTTTTGGACTTTTCAACATCGCCTACCTGCTCGTTCATAAACTCATAGCGTTCCTTGACCTCTTTATATTCCTCAATTGCACCTACGTTAACAGAGCCGAGAGCGCGGATTTTACCCTTAATTTCATTAAGCGTTCTCTGAGCAACACGAGGCTCATCAGGCTTTTCGGCAACAGCCTCAGCCTCACGACGTGTAAGCTGATACTCATCGAAAAGCTTATTTTCCGTATCGATGCAATCCTGCTGCATTGACGCCTTTCTTTCCTCAAGTCGGGCAAGCTCACCGCTCACCGTTTCTCTTTCTGAGGTCTTGCTCTTTTCAAGGTTACGCAACGCGGCGGATTTTTCCTCCTCATCGCTCCTCTTCTTATGAAGCGAAGCAATATTCTCGTTAGCCTGCCTGCGCTGTTGCTCGAGTCTTTTTGAAAGCTGTGAAAGCTCAAGAATCTGCTTTTCTATTTCAATGTTCTTTTCCTTTATGGCTTCTATCTCACTGTCAAGCTCCTTATCCTTGTTTTCGTAGCTGATAAGTCTTGCCTTAAGGAGATTGAGAGCCTGATTACGCGCCTGCAGATCTCTGTCTGCTCCGTGAATCTCAAGGTTAAGCTTTGAAATTGTGAGGGCATATTCATCACTTTTTTCAGTAATTTCCTCTGCCTTTTCACCGAGACTTTTAAGACTCTGCTCACCACCCTCAATTTTTGCAGTGAAGTCAGCAATAGCCTTTTCCGCCTCAGACTGCTCACGTTCAAACTCACCGAGTCTTGTATCAGCCTCGTTTTTCTCTCTCATAAGCTCCTCAAGGTCAAGTCTGACGGAGGTGTACTGCTGAGTTATAAGATTGAACTGTCCCTCAAGACGGATTTTCTCCTCCTGAGCGGCAACAAGGCTCTGTCTGAGACACTCGGTCTCGCGCTTTATTGCGCTTAATTCCTCAACAATTCTGTCATAATCACCGTTGAGCGATTTAACCTTTTCATCAAGTACATTCTGCTTTTTAGTGAGCTCCTCGATTTCTGTACCCCTCGAAAGGATACCCGCACTCTTATCTTGAGAGCCACCCGTCATTGAGCCACCGGGATTGATTACCTGACCGTCAAGGGTAACGATTTTAAAGCGGTGATTATACTTTTTTGCAATAGCAATTGCACTTGTAAGATCCTCCGCCACAACAGTTTTACCAATAAGCGAGGTAATTATTTCGTGATAGATTTTATCGTAAGTGATAAGATTTACCGCCATATCAACATATCCGTAGCAATCGTCAAGCTCCTTCTCATCGAGAGCTTTGCCTCTGATTGCAGAAATAGGCTGGAAGGTTGCACGGCCGAGATTTGCATTCTTAAGGAAGTTGATTGCCGTCTTGGCGTCATTTTCCGTATCGGTTACGATATTCTGAACAGAGTTGCCGAAGGCTGTTTCAATTGCAACAGCATACTCACCCTTTACGGAGATAAGCTGTGAAACCGTACCGTGGATACCCTTAAGAGCACCCTTTTCGCCCTCCTTGATAACTCTTCGTACTGCACCTGAATAGCCTTCCATATTCTTTTCAAGCTCAAGAAGCATCTTGATTTTTGATGCATTTCTCTGGCTTTCAAAGCTTTTTTCGTCAAGCTCTCTTTTAAGCTTATCAGCTTTTTCATCCTTCTGGTTAAGACGAAGTGTATATCCGTTAAGAGAGTTGGTTATGCCTGTGATTTCATCTGCACTTTCGTTAACTGCTTTTTCGCATTCCTGCTTTTTGGCAGAAAACTCATCAACGGCACTCTGCTTTTGCATAATAAGTCCGTCAACTGTTTCCTTTCTTGAAAGGATTTCATTCTTTGATGAAAGAGCAGTAGAAATTTTTACTCTGTAATCTGCAAGTAAAGCAGTAAGTGCTGAAATTTCCCCGGAAATCTTGTCCTTTTCTTCTTTAAGCTCGCCGCCCGAAAGCTTCATTTTTTCAAGCTCGGCATTCACCTCATCAAGCTTTCCTGTTTTTTCAGCTTTTATAGCCGTAATCTGTGAAATCAGCTTTTCCTCGGTTTCAATTTCCTTTAAAAGCTGCTTTTTATCGCTCTCGCTGTCATCACGGCTTTTTTCAATTCTTTCAATAGTGTCACGGTTGTGCTCAATTGAGCTTTTAAGCACAGCCTGCTGACTGCCTGCATTTGCGGCAGCCTCCTCAAGTTCGGAAATGCTCTGTCTTATCTCGTCAATTTCAATGTTTATATTCTGAGTTGATCTGATACATTCCTCAATCTTTTCTTCAATTTCAGAAAGCTCTTTTTCAACCTCACTGTAATGACCCGATGCAACGGCAATATTATCCTCCTGCTTACGAAGGTCATTTCTGATTTTCTCAATATTATGAAGCCAGAGACCGATTTCAAGCTTTTTCTTTTCCTCAGCAAGCACAAGGAACTTCTCAGCCTTTTCACTCTGATGCTTGAGCGGGCCTATTCTGCCTTCAAGCTCGGCAAGAATATCTCTTAAACGGATAAGATTATCCTCCGCCTGATTGAGCTTCTTAAGGGAATCGTTTCTTCTGTAACGGTAGGATGAAATACCCGCTGCTTCCTCAAGCATCTCACGGCACTCCTTACCCTTACCGCTGACCATATCAGCAATTTTTCCCTGACTGACCATTGAATAACCGTCTCTGCCGAGACCCGTATCCATAAAAAGCTCATGCACGTCACGAAGTCGTACACCTGCACCGTTGATTTTATATTCACTTTCACCTGAACGGTAATATCTTCTGGTAACACTTACCTCGTCGGAGTCATAGCCCTTCAGGCTTCTGTCCCTGTTATCGAGGCGCAGGGTTACCTGAGCATAACCGTAGGCCTTTCTGACCTTGGTACCGTCAAAAATAACGTCTTCCATTTTTGAACCACGCAAGGATTTGCTTGACTGTTCACCGAGAACCCAACGGACAGCATCGGAAATATTACTTTTACCGCTACCGTTAGGACCAACAACAGCAGTTATGCCTTTACCGAAATTAAGTGTTGTCTTTTCGGGGAAGGATTTGAAGCCCTGCATTTCAAGTGCTGTTAATATCATAATGTTATTCTCGTCACCCTAACTTTATATTTTTCGTATTCTTTATTCTGTACTATCTTAACCTTAAAGCCCATTTCATTGAGCCTTAAAATGTTTGCTTTTTTCTGTCCCACAAGCATTGAAACAAAGCTTGTGCCTACTGTAATTCCGATATTTCCACCCATAATACCTTTTTCCTCAATCTGATTGAGGACATTATCAAAATATATCTTGCTTTCGCATATTTCTCTGAAGGCGGGATGATAGGGACCTGCAACAAAGCCCTCTTCAACGTTTCCGCCCGAATGAAGTCCGAGTCTTATAACCCTTATGCCATTTTCCTCAAACATAAGCAAAAGACTCTTAGAAAGCTCCGCCGCTTCATCTACGGTCTGCGGTAAATACACACCCTTTCGGTAAAGCTCGCATAAATCTGTACCTTCAAGGACTACTGTAGGATAAATTCTCACCGTATCGGGACAAAGTGCAATGATTTTTTCAGCCGTTTTTACAGACTTTTCATCATTATCACCGTAAAGCCCCGTCATCATCTGAAGCCCGAGCTCAAAGCCTTTTTCCTTTATAAGTTTTGCGGCATTTATGACGTCATTTTCCGTGTGTCCTCTCTTATTTAAAAGCAACACCTCATCGTCCATACTCTGACAACCGAGCTCAATTGCCGTAACGCCGTAGCGTGCAAGTATATCGAGCACTTCCTCATCAATACAGTCAGGACGGGTTGAAATACGTATTCCCTTGAATAAGCCTTTTTCAACGTAGGTATACGCCCTTTCAAGCAGACTTATCATATAGCTTATATCAATTGCAGTGAAGCTGCCACCGAAAAATGCGATTTCACCTTCATTACAACCGATGCTTTTTAATGCTACCTCAACTGCACGGTCAATTTCCTCAACCTTTAAGGGAGTTATCTTACCTGAAATTGTTTTCTGATTGCAGAAGCTGCAACGGTGCGGACATCCCGCATCAGGTACAAAAAGTGCAACATTTATATGCTTCAACTCTTTATACCCATAAGCTCAAGAGCCTGCTTTGCCGCCTGCTGTTCAGCAAGCTTCTTGCTTCTGCCTACACCGTAGCCTACAACATTACTGTTGAGGTTTACCTCAACCTCAAAGCGCTTATCGTGGTCGGGTCCGCTTTCACCTACAAGCACATAGGAAAGATGCTCGTGAGGATTTTTCTGAATGATTTCCTGAAGCTCTGTTTTGTAATCCCTGAATTTAAGCTGCTGATCAGCGGCCTTTTTTACAAAATCAAGCACAAATTTCCTCGCCTCATCAAGTCCGCCGTCAAGATAAATCGCCGCAATCAACGCCTCAAAGGCATCGGCAAGAATAGAAGCTCTCTTTCTTCCGCCTGTTCTCTCCTCACCCTTGCCGAGAAGTATGAAATCACCCAGGTTTATTTCCTTTGCGAAGCCGAAAAGTGATTTTTCACAAGCACAGGCGGCACGCTTTTTTGTCATTTCACCCTCGGGAAGGTGGTTGAGATTGTGGTAGAAATATTCAGCAGTTATAACTCCGAGAACTGAGTCCCCCAAGAACTCAAGACGCTCGTTGCATTCTCTTGAAAACTGCTTTTCATTTGCATAGGAGGAATGTGTCATTGCGGTTTCAAGAAGAACAATATCCTTGAATTTATATCCTATTTTTTCTTCAAGCTCTGTAAAATTCATTTCCTTTCCACTCCTTCCATATATTTTTTCAAATCGTCCATAGCTCTCTGACTCAGAGCCATATATCGTTCACTTTTATCTCTTATTTTGGGCTCAATTGTGGGCAAGACACCGAAATTTGCGCCCATAGGCTGAAAATTTTTAACCGTGCAGTCACTTATATACCTGCTTAAAGCACCCATCATTGTAGTTTCGGGCAACGTAACTGTATCCAGACCCTTGAGTCTTCTTGCCATATTAAGACCGGCAAGTATTCCCGATGAGGCTGATTCCATATAACCCTCCACGCCTGTAATCTGACCTGCAAAGAAAAGATTCTTCCTTACTCTGAATGAAAAGTCGGCGTCAAGCAATCTCGGTGAATCAATAAATGTATTTCTGTGCATTACACCGTAACGGACAAACTCAGCATTCTTAAGCGCGGGAATCATTGAAAAAACACGCTTCTGCTCACCGAATTTGAGATTAGTCTGAAAGCCTACAAGGTTGAGCATTGTTCCCCTGCTGTTTTCCTTACGAAGCTGAAGCACAGCCCAGGGTCTGTGTCCCGTTCTCGGGTCAACAAGTCCAACGGGCTTCATAGGACCGAAGCGCATTGTATCTCTGCCTCTTGAAGCCATAACCTCAATCGGCATACAGCCTTCGTATACATCCTTTCGTTTATCGAAGGTATGAAGATCTGCACTTTCGGCGCTTATAAGAGCCTCATAAAAGGCCTCATATTCTGCCTTGTTCATCGGGCAGTTAATGTAATCATCCTCACCGCCGCGCTCGTATCTTGAGGCAGTAAAAGCACTTTCCATATCAATGCTGTCTCTTGTAACAATAGGCGCCGCCGCATCAAAAAAGTGTAAGCCGTCACCGCAAAGCCTGCTGATATTTTCGCTCAGCCCATCAGAAGCGAGAGGCCCCGCCGCAATAATTACATTGCCCTCGGGAATCTCCGTAACTTCCTCGTTTATCAGGGTGATATTTTCATCAGCCTTGATTTTTTCGGTGATAAGCTGCGCAAATTTATCTCTGTCTACGGCAAGAGCTCCGCCTGCGGGAACCTCGCACTCATCGGCGCATTCCATACAAAGTGAGCCGAAAAATCTCATTTCCGTTTTAAGCAAGCCTGCTGCAGACTCAAACCTTTTTGCCTTGAGTGAATTTGAGCAGACAAGCTCACCAAGATATTCTGTTTTATGTGCAGGTGAAAACTTAACCGGCTTCATTTCATAAAGCTCAACCTTAAAGCCCTGCTTTGAAAGCTGCCACGCCGCTTCAACGCCGGCGAGACCGCCACCTATAACCTTAACCGTATCTGTCAAGTCTTCACCCTCCTTAGTTTTAATCATTCTTCGCTTTTTGCCTTGCGGCCTCTTGCTTCTTTTGCTTTGTATCCGCACTTTTCATCAAGGCAGGATACCATACCACCCTTGCCCTTGAAAAGGGATTTTCCGCAATTGGGACACTTATCCTTAGTGGGCTTATCCCATGTCATAAAGTTACATTCGGGCCAGTTGTCACAACCGAAGAAGGTATATCCCCTCTTTGATTTTTTAGAGATAACCTTACCGCCACATACGGGACAGGTTGCATCTGTTTCAACAACATAGGGCTTTGTGGTTTTACATTCGGGATAACCGGGACAGGCAAGGAATTTGCCGAAGCGACCGGTTTTGATAACCATCATTCTTCCGCACTTTTCGCAGGGAATATCGGTTTCATCTTCCTTGAGCTGAATCTTGACTCCGTCCATTTCACTCTTGACCTTCTGAAGATTCTTGTCAAAATCATCGTAGAAGCTGTGAAGCATCTTAATATAATCCTCTTCACCTTCACCTACACGGTCAAGCCCGAGCTCCATTTGTGCGGTAAACTTAACATTTACTATATTCTTGAACTTATCCTTGAGGAGTCCGACAATTGCCTCACCGAGCTCTGTAGGAATAAGCTGCTTCGACTTTCTTGAAATGTATTCTCTTTTTACAATGGTTGAAATAATTGTAGCGTAGGTACTCGGTCTGCCGACGCCGTTTTCTTCGAGCGTTTTGATAAGTGATTCTTCGGTATATCTCGGAGGAGCCTGAGTAAAATGCTGATTTTTGCCAAGCTCCTTGAGCTTAAGGTTGTCATTTGCCTTAAGACCCTCAGGAAGCCTTGACTTTTCCTCATCATCGTTTGCATTGTAAAGCACAGTAAAACCGTCAAACTTAACGCTGTAGCCGCTTGCGGTAAACACACAGTATTTATCCTCGGGATCACCGCTCATTGTGCTTCTGATTTCAAGCTTTGATGTATTCTGAAGACAAGGAGCCATCATGCTTGCAAGGAAGCGCTTCCAGATAAGCGAATAGAGCTTATACTGCTCGGAAGAAAGGCTTTCCTTAATGCTTTCAGGAGTAATCGCAATTGTAGAAGGTCTGATGGCTTCGTGACCGTCCTGAGCATTGCTTCTCGATTTATAATAATTAGGCTTATCGGGGTTATATTTGTCACCGTAGGTCTTTGCAATAAAATCCTTAGCGGATGCTCTTGCTTCCTCGGAAACACGGAGTGAGTCAGTTCTCATATAAGTAATAAGACCGATTGAGCCGTAGCCGGGAATATTAAGACCTTCGTAAAGCTCCTGAGCAATTTTCATTGTTCTTTCAGCACGGAAGCCGAGTCTTTTTGAAGCCTCCTGCTGCAAGGTTGACGTGATAAACGGAGGAGCGGGATTCTTTTTTCTTGTACCGTTTTTAAGTGAGCTGATGTAATATGAGGCACCGTCAAGGCGGTCAATATAAGCGTTCACCTCAGCCTCGGTCTTAAGCTCAACCTTACCTGTTTCATCGCCGTAAAAGTCAGCAACAAAGGTCTTTTTTGAGCAGTTGAACTTACCCTCAAGTGTCCAATATTCCTCGGGTACAAAGACTCTGATTTCATTCTCTCTGTCGGTAATGATTCTCAGTGCTACGCTCTGCACACGACCCGCTGAAAGTCCTCTTCTTATCTTCTGTGAAACAAAGGGACTGAGCTTATAGCCAACAAGTCTGTCAAGAATTCTTCTTGCCTGCTGGGCATTAACAAGATCAAGGTCAACCTTACGGGGATTTGCCATACCGTTTTTCACACCCGTTTTGGTAATCTCATTAAAGGTAACTCTGTTTGCTTCATCAAGATTGAGACCGAGAATTTCAGCAAGATGCCAGGAAATTGCTTCTCCTTCGCGGTCAGGGTCGGTTGCGAGATATACTCTGTCACTATCAGCTACAGCTGCTTTAAGTTCCTTGACGAGCTTTTCCTTTCCTTTTACTATGCTGTATTTAGGTGCAAAATCATGCTTTACATCAACGCTGAGTCTTGCCGCAGGAAGGTCTCTGATATGACCCTTTGAAGCAACAATGTTATAACCGCTTCCGAGATAATTCTTCAGCGTTTTTGCCTTTGAAGGCGACTCTACAATAATTAAATCTGCCATATATGTTCACCTTTTCAAATTTATTTCAGTTTATACTTATTCGGCTCATCTATTTCGATAACACCAAGCATCTCAAGCTCTGTAACGGCTACGAGCACCTCACGGATACCAAGTCCGCTTTCGCGCGCCATGTCATCAACCGTACAGGTTTCATCAGACATTATATTATACACTATCGTGGCATTTTTAGAAATACCCTCGGGGCAATTTTTTTCCTTTTTTTCACATTTTTCTTCGTCTGATTCCGTAATAGCTTCCTTTTTTTCTTCTTTATTCTTTTTAGGACTTTTCTTTTTTGTTGTTTTCTTAACAAGCTTTTTTGAAAATTCGGAATCTACATCAATCTGCGCAAAGGCCTTACCGTTCTTTTCCGTGTACACTCTGTCACTAACACTTAAATTACCGCAATAATTCAATATATCCTCGCTTGAAAACACAGGGATTGCACCCTCGGTTATAAGCCTGTTAGAGCCTGCAAAGTTTCCGCTTTCAATGTCACCGGGAAGAACAAAAACATCCTTATTCTGTTCTAACGCGTGATTTGCCGTGTTGAAGGTGCCGCTCGGGTCAGCCGCCTCAACAATAACAACGCCGTCGCTCAAGGCGGAAATGAGTCGGTTTCGCATCGGAAACGAGCCGGGCGTTACAGGGCTTTTCGGCGGATACTCCGAAATCAGAGCACCGTTTTTCGCAACAAGCCTTCTCAAGGCGGAATTTTCGGGAAGGTAACCGTTACCGTGACCGCATCCCATAACAAGAACAGTCTTTCCGCCCGCGTCAACCGCCGATTTATGAGCAACGCTGTCTATTCCGAGCGCGCCTCCGCTGACAATAACATAATCGTGTTTAACGAGACCTGAAACGATTTTTTCCGCCGCCTTCTGACCGTAAACACAAGGAGTACGGCTACCTATAACGGCAATGGATTTTTCACTTTTAAGTGCTTTATAGTCACCTCTTACGTAAAGCACAAGAGGATAATTTTCTATTTCAAACAGTCTGTCGGGATAATATTCATCATCGGGACAGAGTATATAAATTCTGTGCTCAAAACAGAACTCTATATTTTTAAGATATTGCTCAGGCTTTTTTCTCTTAAGCTTGCCGATTACGGCAGGAGAAAATTTTTCTTTCTTCCAGTTTTCCTCGCCCGCAAGGTAAAACTCCTCTGCATCCTTGTATCGTAAGAGTAAATCCTTAACCCTCGCACAGGGACCGAGACAATCCTGAAGCCAGAGCCAATACGGAAGCTTATCCGTCATTACGCATCATCTCCCACATTGTGATAGCCGCCGCCATTGAGGCATTGAGTGATTCTGCTCTGCCTCCCATAGGTATTGTAATTTTTTCACAGAGTGCAAATATTTCATCACTTACTCCGTTACCCTCATTACCGATAACCGCAAGTACACCTCCCTCAAAGGAAAGAGAAGTAATTTTGGTTGCGTCCTCACGGGGAGTTGTTGCATAAAGCTTCATACCCTTTTCAGCCAGAGCTTTAAGCAAGGAAGCGAGATCATCCGCTTCAACAATAGGAAGCCTGAGTGCCGAGCCCATTGCCGCACGCTGTGTCTTCGGGTTATACAAATCGCAGCAACCGCAGGTTATGGCACCCTTTATTCCGAGTGCCTCGGCAGTTCTGCATACGGCACCGAAGTTTGCGGGATCCTGAACATTTTCAAGTACAATGTACTTTCCGTGTATATCAATTTCGTGATTGCTTTCACGCTTTCTGCAAAGGCAGAACACGCCCTGCGGAGTCTGTGCCTGGGTAAGCTTCTGCTCAACAGCAGAGCCGACGACAAAATAAGCCTTACTTTTTGAAGCTATAAAATCAATATCCTCAGGGAATTTTTCAAGAATATTTTCCGAAACAAAGGTTGCTTCAATTTCGTAGCCGGTAAGCGCCGCATCACGGCAAAGGCGCAGACCTTCAAGAAAAAAAAGCCCTGTTTCTCTGCGGTAACGGGCAGAAGTTGCCACCTTTACAGCGGACTTGATTTTGTCGTTTGTTGCACTTTCAATTCTCTGCATTACGGTATTCCTCTACAAAAAAATAAATCATTAAAAAACACAAATACGCCCGAGAGAAAATCTCGGACGCAAATTGTTGTGATTAAAGAGCAGCCTTTGCCTTTTCTACAAGAGCTGTGAATGCTGCGGGATCAGCGATAGCAATCTCTGAGAGCATCTTTCTGTTGAGAGTGATATCTGCCTTCTTGAGACCGTTCATGAATGTTGAGTAGTTCATGCCGTTTGCTTTGCAAGCTGCTGAAATTCTGGTGATCCAGAGACGACGGAAATCTCTCTTCTTCTGCTTTCTGCCGATGTATGCATAGTTGCCTGACTTCATAACAGCCTGCTTAGCTGTCTTGAAGAGGCCGTGCTTTGAGCCGTAGTAGCCCTTTGCAAGCTTTAATACTTTATTTCTTCTCTTACGAGTCATCATTGCGCCTTTAATACGAGCCATGATTAAGTACCTCCGTTTGTTATTATACTATTTTTGTTTGATGTTGCCTTTGAATTATTTGTAAGGAATAAGACGCTTAATCTGCTTCTCGTTTGTCTTATCAGCAACAACTGTTGTGCGAAGACCTCTCTTACGCTTTGTGTTCTTCTTTGTAAGGATGTGTGACTTGTTTGCATGGTAGCGGATGGGCTTACCGTTCTTTGAAAGCTTAAAACGCTTTTTTGCACCGCTGTGTGTTTTAATTTTAGGCATTGTAAATTCCTCCTGTTATTACTTTTTCGGCTTAGGTGCCAGGAACATCATCATTGACTTACCTTCAAGCTTTGCAGCTTTTTCAACGTTACTGAATTCCGCGCAGGCTTCGGCAAAATCCTTCATTGTAACAAGTCCGTTCTCTGTATGAGCAAGCTCACGGCCTCTGAAACGGATTGAAACCTTAACCTTGTTTCCGCTTGTGAGGAAACGTCTGGCGTGATTTACCTTGGTTTCAAAGTCATGGGTGTCAATGTTGAGGGAAAGTCTGATTTCTTTAACTTCAACAACGTGTTGATTTTTCTTTGCTTCCTTTTCCTTCTTTGCCTGTTCAAAACGGTATTTACCGTAGTCCATGATTTTACACACGGGAGGAACAGCCTGGGGAGCAATTTTAACCAAATCGAGATTCTTCTCCTCAGCAATCCTGAGAGCATCCTCTGAAGACATAATTCCGAGTGCTTCGCCGTCACCGGTGACAACTCTTACTTCCTTGTCACGGACTTCCTTGTTGATTTGCAATTCTTTGGTAGCGATGTTCATACACCTCCAAAAATTATCGTCTGACATCTGTCAGAAAAAATCAAAGCGTGAACAGAGAGCTGTTCACGCATCAATACACCAAAAAATCAGTCTATTGACCTACAGGAAACGGAATTCCGCAGGTGAGAACGCATACTGCTCTGCTTTGTTTGCCTTGGTATATTACCACAGACTGATTTGTTTGTCAAGTGTTTTTTAAGATTTTTTCAGTATTTTTTTATCAGTAAAGAACATTGTTCTGCTGAAGGTATTCCTCAAGGCTGATTCCTGCTTCAACAATCTTCTTTGCATGAGCGGGACCTACAAATCTCCAGTGCCAGGGCTCGGGAATAATACCGGTTATATCCTGCTTTTCTTCGGTATAACGCTCGATAAATCCGTACTCATGAGCGTGAGCCTTAAGCCAGGTATAAGCAGCGCTGTATCTGAATTCATCCTCAACACTGCCGATATCAACCGCAAGACCGAGGTTATGCTCACTGCAGCCCGCAGGAAGAATTTCCGTTGCAGCCTTTGCTTCAGCCTCCTGCTGTGTAAGTCCGCCCTCCACAAGCTCCTGAACAAGAGCGTTGAAGTTGCTTTCCTGAGTTGAATAATATCTGTAAGCCGAAACAGGAGCAAGCTCAATTTCCTCCTCGAGAGCTGCCTCATACATTGCGTCATAATATTCTGCAACGCGATATTCAAGCTCATAATCCGAGTCTGCAATATATTCAAGCTCGGGTTCATAGTCGGCAAGCATCTGTCTGTCGTGATCAACAACCACAAGATACCAGAGCTCCTGCTCGGGATCTACTATCACTCTGCCGGTTTCACTGTCAATATTCTTTTCGGGCTTTGTGGTTGAAAGATAGTTTTTGTGAATATAGCACTCTCTGTTATCATAAACCGCCTTATACCACCCGTCTGCGCCCGCTTCAATAAGACCGATTGTCTCACCGAATTTAAGCGAAGCAACGGTTTCTGAGCTGTTTGAAGGCTCAGCCTTGATATCGACATCACCCTTGAGGTAAACGGTCATTTTGGGAGCCGCAGCCGTTGTTGTAGGCTCTGTTGTTGTAGTTGTGGTGGTAGCAATTATATCGGGAGGGGTTATTTTATCGACGGTAGCAGAATTGTCACCGAGCCCCATAAAGGCCATAACCATAACTCCGAGCAGACCTGCAGCGGCAATCACACAGCAGGCGGTAAGAATTTTAATAATAACATCTACCGCTCCTCTGCTCTTTTTTACAGCTTCCTCGTTTTCAAAATCATTGTTCATTTCAAAATTTTCGTTCATAGTTTTCATTCCTCACTTTCGTCTTACTGTATTATAAAACAATTTTTCTGATTTTTCAACATTAAAATCTTTCTTTTATATATTTTTATACGACAAATTACACTTGATTTTTCAAGTCGGCTTTATAATGCTCCTCTGTAATGCCGCTTGTAAGACCAATAACGAAAAAAAGATGCAGCCGCCAAAGCGACCGCATCAGATTTAAATTATTCGTATTTATCCTGCAAGCCCTGCTCGTCATAGATAAACAAGGTGTTGAGTGCGATATCAAGACACTTTTCAACAGTCTTAAGGTCCATATTATCTGCTGTATCACCTCTTGTGTGGTAATATCTCGGAGGACCGGGATCCATAGATGCAAGGGTTACTGCAGGAACGCCGAGCTTCTGAACAGCCGCGCCGTCAGATGCGCCAACGTATACTGAACTGTAAGGAAGGTCCACACCTGCACATTCACCTGCTTTTTTAACAAGTGAGCAAACTCTGGGATCCATCTTAACGGTACCTGTCATATCACGGGCGTAAATTGCCATACTGTCATAGTCTCTGAAGGTTTCAAGACCGATGAAAACTGTGGGAATTTCCTTGAGCTCATCAATGTGACGCTTAACATATGCTCTTGAACCGCGAAGGCCTGATTCCTCTGAACCTGCTGCCATAGCAACAACCTCTGTGTTTTCAAAGCGGATATTGTTATCCTCAAGATACTTCATAATGGCAACGGAAGCCATTGTACCTGTAAGGTTATCGTTAGCGCCTTCAACAGTAATGTTGAAATTAACGAAGAACATAACAGCAATTGCACCGGGGATACAGGCGAGCTGAATGTATCTGAGAATCTGAAGAACCTCGGGAGAAAAAGCGTTTGCAACAATAAGAATTGAAGAAACAAGAACAAACAGCATACTTACGATACCGTAACCGCCGACTGCAAAAAGAAGGGGTGCACCGCCGAGACGGGTGTATGTCCATTCGTGTGATGAGTCAACGTGACCTGAGAAAATAATTCTCTGCTTTGCTTCACCGCTCGCTTTTCTTACGCCTATTGTATTGTGGGACATTGCCTTCGGGAAAAGGAAATCATAAAATTCCCAGTACATAAGGAACTCGCAGAAAAGAAAAACAATTGCTACTGCAGTCAAAGCAACGGAAACCCACGCAAAGTTGAAGGAAGTATCAACAAAGCTGTTAATCCATGAAAAAAGAATTGAAAGAAGAATAAGAACACCGTCAATTCTTACCCAGCTCATAAAAGCTTCGGGGGCAAGCTTGAACTCTTCAATATCAACCTTATCACAGCAGGTCTTCATTTCCTCTGCAATGTACTTGTGAGCCTCATGCTCCTGCTGACTGCCTGCAAGTCGGGGACCGATATTTTTGCAGATTTTTTTGATTTCTCTGACAGTGTAGTTTGTATACATTCTGACAGAAGATGCGTAATTGTTTACGCTTTCTTGGGCTTTCAAAACCATCTCTCCTTTTTTAAAAAACGAGGCTTCCGTCACAAAAAAGCGACAAACTCCTCTTTATTGTGCATATTCTACCATAATTATTAAAAATAGTCGAGTTATTTTGAGAATGTTAAATATTTTTTTATAATTAAAGTAATTTTTAAACAAATAATAATATTCCGTAAACTCTGTT
>JAZOVO010000017.1:0-6898 GCA_045658745.1 Acutalibacteraceae bacterium
AGTGTGTACAAACCAAAGTCTGCACACACGAAAAATACAGACTTTGATTAGCTACCACACCAAATCAAATAGCTCACAGATGAAATGCGAACATAGAAGTCTGCATTTTTGCCAAAGCAAAAAAACACACTCCATCCGTAAGCAACCTATTTAATTTGATGTGGTATTTTCAGTTTAACATTATCATATAAAAAAAGCAATATTTATCACTTAAAAAAACGTGATTTTGAGTAACTTAATTTATTTGTTGTGGAAATCAGGGGTGTGAAAAAGGCGGCAGATTGCCGCCCTTTATTCCGAATCCTTAATTCAGCATGCCGATTTGTTTAATCCTCATCCCAATGAGTCACGCCGTCCTCGTGCACGTGATAGGTCGGCTGCGTGGGTTCATCGTAGTGAATTTCACCGTTTGCGTGGGTGTGATAATTGCCGTCAGATGCCTTGTTTTTGTTTGTCTGTGCAAGCACCGTTGCAATGATAAGAAGAGCAGCAATTACTGCAAGCACGGGAATCATAATCTTTTTCATTTTCATTTCTCCTTTTTTATTTATACATTAAATATATCACAACTTAAAATTATTTGCAAGGGGCGGATAGGGCAAGCCGTGTCTCTGCAGCAACCAAAACGCCGTAGGGCGTTACTGACTACCGGCTACCGGCTACTGACTACTCTGCCACCCGCATTGTTTTAAAATACAACCTCCATCGGCGCGCCGCCCTGCTCCCTTGAATTATCTGCAAGATAAACGCTGAGGTGTCCTGCAACGGAGTCAAAAATTGAGGTGCAGGCAAGGGAGGGCTCTTCGCCGCGGATGAACTTTACAAAGTCAGCCGCAAGCTTTTCGTCGCCGCCGCCGTGACCGCCGTAAGCACCGACCATATCGCCCGTTACTCTCAGGTCAACTTCCTCAACATCACATTCACCGTTGTGAGCATCGGGGGAGGGGTTGATTTTGAGAACGGTGAATTTTGATTCCTCAAAGTTACCGAAAATTTCACCCTTTGTGCCGACGATGTGGATGTTTCTTCTCGGCTCTGCAGAGCCGCCGACCATATTGTGAGTGCCCGTTGCGCCGCTTCTGAACTGAACGGCAACGCTCTGGTGGTCAACAACATTGTTGTCGCACCTGTAAATACAGCGGGCATAGGGATTGTCGGTTTTCATAAGAGCGATTTTATCCTCGATAGTGGGGCTGTCGATATGCTCAAGAGCATCCCATACATAAAAGCTCCAGCGGTCGGGATGGTCTATGTAAAGGCGCTTTGTTGAATAAACGCAGGTGTCAACGTGGGGGCAGTCCTTCATACAAATTGTACCTGCACCCTCGGGTGCGTTTTCGGGCTTAAACTGATATTTTCCGCCGAAGGAGGTGATTCTTTCGGGCTCGGTTTCCGCCATCATCCACATCATAATGTCCATATCGTGACAGCATTTTGCAAGGAGCATCGAGGTGTGGCACTTATCGCTGTTTGCCCACTTGCCTCTTACATAGGAGGTGGAAAGATGATGGTAGGAAACGTGCTCCGTTGTCTGTATGTTTATAATGTCACCGATTTCACCGCGGGCAATTCTCTCCTTGATTCCGTAATAAAAGGGTGTGTAGCGTAGTACGTGGCATATCATAACCTTTGAGTTGTTCTTTTTTGCAATGTCAACAAGGTAACGCATTTCCGTTTCATTAACGGCAAAGGGCTTTTCAAGGAGCATATCGTAGCCCTTTTCGAGTAAGGGCACGGCGGTTTCAATGTGCTGCTCATCCATTGTGCCGTTGATGATTGTATCGGCAAGCTTTTCTCTTTGGGCTAATTCCTGTGCAGTTTCAAAGCACATATCCTCGGAGAAGCCGAAGTATTCCATAGTCTTGCGTCTTCTCACGGGATTGGGGTCGGCAACGCCGACGATTTTAAGCATTTCGGGATTTGTCTTTGCAAGCTCACTGTAAACGAGGGCTCTGTGTCCTGCACCGACGATTATTGCGGTAACGGGTTTATTGTTCATAGCAATTTACCTCACAGTATTAATTCATAAAAAATTATAACACACCTGAAAGTAATTTCAAGTGTAATTCATAAAAAATATGTGTTGAGTTTTGCTACGTTTTTTGTTATAATGTTGAAAAAACAAAGAGGAGAGGAAAAATATGAGCGAAAAAAAGCTTACAAAGGAAGAACAGAAGGCTCTCGCAAAAAAACAGCTTGAGGAAACACTTGCAAGCATAAAGCAGCTTGACAAAAACCTCTGGACAATAGTTTACAAGAGTAATTACGGACTTGACAAGCTTCTTGAAAAGGGCTGCGGTAATATTATGGATGCGGTGCTTTTCCTTCAGAAGGAAGTAAGCTTACCTGCACTTGAGCCTAACCCTGAGCACAGCGGCTTTGCCTGCTCAACCTTCAATGCAAAAACTCCTGAGGGTCAGTATGTTTTCGGAAGAAACTTTGACTATAAGGAAGCACCCTGTATGGTGTGCTGGACAGCTCCTGAAAAGGGCTACCGCAGCGTTGCCGTTATAGATACAACCTTTTTTATCCACGGCACAAAGTATCATCCCTTACATAAGTCAAAGAAAAAGCTCCACGCTATGGGCGCACCTTATATGGCAATGGACGGCATAAACGAAAAGGGATTCTCCATCGGCGTACTTGAAATAAAGTCAAAGGCAACAAAGCAGAATACGGGTAAGAAGCCTATTATCACCACCGTTGCAATCCGTGCGGCACTTGACAAGTGCGAAACCGTCGATGAGGCTATTGAGCTTTTCGCGTCCTATGATATGCACGATTCAATTTTTATCAACTATCATTATCAGCTTGCCGATGCCTACGGCACGAGTGCAATTATTGAGTATGTTGACAATAAAATGTATGTTATCAGGCAGGAGAAAAAGGACGGATGCCTTGCTCTGACAAACTATTTCCTTACTCCCGGCGGTGACAATCACGACGGCAGAGGTATGGACAGATACGAGCACATCACAAAGACTCTTGAAGCAAAGGACGGCATCATCACCGAGGATGAGGCAATGAAGCTGCTTTCTGAGGTAACACTTAACTATCAGCACGAGCTTTTAAAGCATCAGGTTATCACTCTCTGGAGTGCGGTTTATAACTGCAACGAAAAATCAATGCTTCTTTGTGCAGGTATGAACTATGACAAGAAGTATAAGTTCTTTGTTGACAGACCGGGTGAGGTTTTTTAATTCGGAGTAAGCGGTACAAATTTTAAGCAGGTGTTGCAAAAACACCTGCTTTTTCTCATATAAGCTTTCTGTTTAATTTTTTTGTTGTTATTTTCAGAATCGCAACGACCGTAAGCCATACCGCAACATAACCCGCAACGAAAACTGCCGTGAAAATAAGAAGCACCTCAGGCTCAAAGGGTATCCACGAGTTGATTATATAGCAGATGGTGTAAACGATATAAAGCGATGAAAAATGGAAAAATACGGATTTGGGCAGACTCCAGTGCTCAATCTGATTGAACACAGATGCCCCCGCGTGGACAAAGGCGAGTAGATATACCGAAACGGTAGAAATAAAATAATCCTTCGCCGTAAGAGTTACGTCTTCTCCTGACAGGCTGACCGCAAGCAGTATGATTCCGACTATAATCGGTCCGAAGCCGCCGAATAAAATACCTCTGTGAAAAAATTCCTTTACATATCTGTTCATTTTAAATACCAAACCTTTCTTTGACAATTTTTACCTGCCTGCGGGAAACATAGTCCCTGTACCCGTTTTTGAAAACCGCCGTAAGTGAGCCTGAAAAGCTTACTTCAAAACGCTTTATTTTGTTTATACTTGCAATACAGGACTGGTTGAGCCTTACAAAGGAGCTGTCAAGCGTCCCTTCAATAATGTAAAGCCGTGATTTTATAACCAGCCTTTCATTTTCAGTTATGGCGTAGGTTTTTCCTCCCTCACTTATAAAGCAGTAAATCTCGTCGGGTGAAAGCAGAGCTGCACCGTTTTTACCGTAGCCCGTAAGCCTCGGACTGCTGTCCTCAACAAGCCGCTCAATGCTTTCTATAAGCGGTGTCTTTTCGTGGGCATAAATAAGTATTTCTTCTTCTTTTTCTTTGTCTATTACAATTCTGAGTTTCATGAAATTCCTCCTTGCAGTATCATAATAAGACTAAACAATTCTATTTTCAATACTTTTGACCTGTTCGGTCTGTCTGCGCAGATATTCGGCTTTATTATGTTGACTTTAGCAGCCTGGATATGTATAATTTTAAATGTAATTTTATGCAAAGGAGAATAATATGGACAGTTATTCAAAGCGTTTTAAAATTGATTGCTCACCTGTTGCTCCCGAGGAGAATGTTGCGGTTTTCGGAGCTACAAGATTTACTGTTATTACTCCCTGCCTTCTGAGAGTTGAATATCAGGCAAAGGGTAAATTCTGTGATGAGCCTACCCAGAGTGTATGGTTCCGTGATTTTGACAACCCGAAATTCGATGCGAAGGAGGAGGACGGCGTTGTTACAATCAGAACAACAAAGGCGAACTTCCGTTACTCACTCAAAAGTCGCAAGATGCTTCGCATAAAGCTTATCGACGGCAGAACAGTTACCGACTACAACAAGGGTAACCTCAAGGGCACCTGCCGTACTCTTGATATCACCGCAGGTATTATCACTCTCGGTGACGGTGTCTGCTCCCGTGAGGGTGTTGCCGTGCTTGATGACAGTACAACCCTTGCAATCAAGCCCGACGGTACAATCAAGCCCCGTGATTACAGAGAAAGCGACAAGTATTACTTCGCTTACGGAAATGACTATATCGGTGCAACAACCGCTCTTTACAAGCTGACGGGTAAGGTTCCCCTTATTCCCCGCTACGCCCTTTCAAACTGGTGGAGCCGTTACAAGGCTTATTCTCAGGATGAGTACCTTGACCTTATGGATAAGTTCAGGGATGAGGAGGTACCCATCACCGTTGCAACCGTTGATATGGACTGGCATTGGGTAAATATCAGAGATAAGTTCGGCAAGGACAGCCACAAGGTTATGCCTCACAAGAACTTTATGGAATATGTTTACGATGTATGGTCAACGGGCTGGACAGGCTACAGCTTCAACACAGATCTTTTCCCCGATCCCGAGGGCTTCCTTAAAAAGCTCAAGGATGACGGCTATCATACAACCTTCAATATCCACCCCTCAATGGGCGTGCGCTGGTTTGAGGACTGCTATGAGGAAATGTGCCGCGCTATGGGTCAGGATCCCTCAACAAAGGAGCCCGTTAAGTTTGATATCACAGATAAGAAGTTCACCGAGAACTATTTTGATATCCTTCACCATCCCTTTGAGAAGATGGGCGTAGACTTCTGGTGGATTGACTGGCAGCAGGGCACAAGAACAAACACCCCCGGACTCGACCCCCTCTGGGCACTTAATCACTATCACTTCCTTGACAACGCAAAGGATAACCACAGACCCCTTATTCTTTCCCGCTTCTGCGGTGCAGGCAGCCAGCGTTATCCTCTCGGCTTCTCCGGTGACACAACACAGACCTGGAAGAGCCTTGATTTCCAGCCCGGCTTTACCGCTACTGCTTCAAACGTTGCCTATCCCTGGTGGAGCCACGATATCGGCGGTCACTGTATGGGTAAAAAGGATGACGAGCTTTACCTTCGTTGGGTGCAGCTTGGTGTGTACAGCCCCGTTATGAGACTTCACTCCACAAACAATGAGTTTGCAGGCAAGGAGCCCTGGAATTACAGCGGCCCCGTTGAGCGTATTGCAAAGGATGCTCTTCGCTTAAGACACAAGCTTCTTCCCTATATCTACACAATGAACTACCGTACTCATAACGACTGCAGAGCAATCTGTGAGCCGATGTACTATCATTATCCCGAGGAAAACAGCGCTTACGAGTGCAGAAACGAGTTCTTCTTCGGTACGGAGTTCATCGTTGCTCCCATCACCGAGCATACATCTGCCGATACAAACCTTGCAGGTGTGAATGTGTGGATTCCCGAGGGACGCTTCACAGATATTTTCACAGGCAGAATTTATGAGGGCAATCAGTTTGTTAAGATGTACCGTGATATTGAGAATATCCCCGTGCTTGCAAAGGCGGGCGCTATTATTCCTATGAGCGCAAATGACAGAACAAACGACTGCTCTAACCCCGAAGCCCTCGAGCTTCTTGTTTACAGAGGCAACAACACCTTCACCCTTTACGAGGATGACGGCGAAAGCCTTTCATACCAGCAGGGTGCTTACCTTAAAACTGCCTTCACCGTTAAGGAGGAGGGCAACAAGGTCAGCTTCACAATTGCAAAGGGTGAGGGAGATACAAGCGTTTCACCCGAAAAGAGAACCTATGTTATAAAGCTTCGTGACATTACTTCAGCGGATGTAAGCGTAACCGTTGCGGGCAGAAGCGTAAATGCCGAGGTTAAAAAGGAGGGCAAGACCCTTGTTGTTACCGTTGCGGCAAAAACAACTGCAAAGGTTGAGCTTACACTTGAAAACTGCACCTTCCTTGTAAATGAGGACGAAAAGAAGGCACTTACAAATGTGATTTCAAAGTTCCAGATGTCAACTGACTATAAGGGCATGGTATTCGGCGGATTTATCAAGGGCGGAGAGCTTCCCTCGAAAATCAGCGATGATTTCAGAGGTCCTATTGAGGAAATTCTCAAGCTTGCAAGATAAACAAGAAAAGTTTTTTTGGTTACTTTTTTTACAAAAAAAGTAACGCCACGCGGTGAGCGATAATAAAACAACCGTTGACTTTAAAATCCACGGTTGTAATTTTTTATTTTTCAATAGCTTCATTTAAAAATCTTTTAATTTCAGATACGGCATTTTTGTTTTCAATAAGCTTATTTTTATCTTCACCGCGAGTTACAGTAAGAAATTTTATGACATTTAAAACACTTTCA
>JAZOVO010000018.1:0-15024 GCA_045658745.1 Acutalibacteraceae bacterium
CGCCACGATTTCGTGGCGGGTTCCTGACTACTGACTACTGGCTACTCTATACTGCCGTTACCGACGGTTTAAGGCCGTCAGGAATGGTGCAGGAAGCCCTTTTCTTCGCCCCGAAGCTGTACGCTTGTACCGCGAGAGGGCGAAAAAAGGGCTAGGCAATGCGAAAACTGTCAGGATTCGACATCCTGACAGTTTTCATTTATACCTGATTATAATTTCATTTTTGCATTGCCGTTCCTGTGCCGTTACCGACGGTCTGACTATTCCTGTCTGCCCTTCTGTCCGTAGTATACCCACTGACCGATATTTTCAGGCTTGATGAAAACTCTTACCCTCTCCTTAAGGTCGTAAAGCTCGCTGCTCTTTGCAGGAATAGCGTTTGCACACATAAGTGAGAAGCTTTCAAGCTGCTGTCTCTCATCAAGCTTTTCGTCAATCTTCATTGTAACTGTCCTGCTCTCACCGGGAAGAAGGTCAAAATAGTTATCTGAAAGAGGTAAGGTTGAAAGACTGCTTTCAACTCTGACAAGACGGGCAAAACGGTCACTCTTTACGGTGACTGCAATTTCACCGTCCTTAACCTCGGCAGTAAGCTTCATTTCGGGTTTGGTGAGCTGAAGCTCCTTTTCGGGCTTGAATAAATATGTCTTTTCGTTGATAAGCCTGCCGTTCTTGTAAAGCTCTGCCTTTACGCCGATACGGGTAAGGTCAAAGTGGCGTGCGAGCTGCTTTTCATAAAGGGTGAAGCACTCGTAATTTTCAAGAGCATCGATCTCAAAATCACGGCTCTTTTCCTGCAGAACGCCCTTTTCAAAATCAAAGATTGTGCACTTAAGAGTAAGGCTCTGCTTTTTAGGCTTATCGTTGAGAATGTAAAGCTTAACCTTGCCGTCCTTATCCTCAATTGAAACGGAAACGGGAGCGTTGAACTGCCTTGCACGGTACTGGAGAGCCTTGTAGTTACCGTAGTAGTCCATGCTTGCCCATGAGCATACGCCCCAGCAGTCATTGAACTGCCAGTAAATTGAGCCGTTGCAGCGACCCTTGTTTCTGCGCCAATGCTCTGTAGCATCGCTGATACATTCAAGCTGTGTTACCTGTGAAAGGTAAACGAGATCCTCAAACCTTTCGGGAAGGCGGAAGCGTGAGGCTATGTAATAGAGCATCTTATCGTTACCCGAATTACACTTCTGATGAGCCATAAACACAGGTGAGTGGATGTCGTAATCCTCTTTTTCGGCAAAGGTGCGGATGGTCTTGATGTCGGGAAGTGACTCAAAGCCGAACTCACTGCAGAAGCGTGTCATACGCTTGCGGTAGTACTTCATATTCTGAAGACCGTGCCATACCGCCCAGAGGTGAATGTCACCGTAGTTATCGCTGTCAACCTCCTTCATATGACCCGTACCGCAGGGTGAGCCGGGAATGAAGGGAGTGTCCTCGTCAAATTTTCTGACCTCTTCGGGGAGAATGTTGTGGAAGAATTTCTCTGTCCACTTGATATATTTCGGGAAGTTGAGCCAGCCCATTGCCATAGTTTCAATCTCGTTGTTACCGCACCACAAGGCAAGGGAAGCGTGATGACGAAGACGCTTGATGTTATACTCGATTTCCTTTTTGACATTTGCGAGGAAGGCATCGTCAAAGAAGGGATAAGCCTGACAGGCAAACATAAAGTCCTGCCAAAGAAGTATACCCTTTTCATCGCAAAGGTCGTAAAGGTCGTCGCTTTCGTAATAACCGCCACCCCAGATACGAATCATATTCATATTTGAATAAAGGGCGGTATCAAGGAGATATTCAATCTTGTCCCTTGTGAAGCGTGTTGGAAGTGAGTCACCGGGAATAAAGTTTGCACCCTTGATGAAAAGAGGCACACCGTTGAGAATAAATCGGAAGGTTTCACCGTATTCGTCGGGGCTTCTGTCAAGCTCAATTGTACGAAGTCCGATTTTCTTTTCGACGCTGTGGCTTATTTTTCTGCCCTTTTTAAGGGTAGCCTTTACAGTATAAAGAGACTGATTCTTCTTGCCGTTCATTTCATAGGTCCACCAGAGTGTGGGCTTTTCAACAACGAACTCACCCTCGAAGCCCTTGAGCTTCATTTCCTCGCCTTCGGGTGAAATGAGGCTGATTTCAGCCTTTTCATCCTCATAGAAATCACCCTCAAGCTTAACGCTTACTGTAAAGCTTCCGTCATCGTTTTTATGCTGACGGATTTTCATTTCCTCAATTTTACCCTCGCTTCTCATTTCAAGGAAAATCTCGTCGCCGATACCGCTGACGGGAAGCACGGGACCCCAGTCCCAGCCGAAGTGGCATTGAGGCTTACGGATACGTACAATACCGTTCTGACCGTTACTGTTAGGAGGAGTCTTCTCCTTTTCGTAGCGCTCCTTTACATAGTTGACGGGTGATTCAAAAACAATTTCGAGCAGGTTTTCACCCTCGGTAAGATACTTTTTAACATCAAATTCGTAGGCAATAAAGCAGTTATCGCCCTCACCGATTTTCTCACCGTTGAGATAAAGCGTACATATTGTATCAAGACGCTTACAGATAAGCTTTATCTTTTCTGCCTCAAGCTCCTTTGCCGTGAGAGTAAAGCTCTTTTTATAAGACCAGTCTCTCTGACCTACCCAATAAACCTCCTTTTCGTTTTCACCGTAAAAGGGGTCCTTTATAATTTTTGCATCCATAAGGTCAAGGTAGTTACAACCGGGAACGGTTGCCTCAAGGGAGTATTCACCCTTTGTGTCATTAAGCTGCCATTTTCCGCAAAGTGATCTGATAACCATAATCCACCTCTGTTTTCTTTCATTTCCTTAATAATAACATCTTACCGTCAGCAAGTCAATAAAACTTTATTATATATCATTCTCCGCTGTGCTGCGAGACTATTGCCTCAGCACCAATGCCTATATAGCTTTTACCCTTGTTTATTTCAAGCGGATTTCCTGCCGCATCAAAAAGCTGCAGGGGTGCTTCAGCACTTTCCTTTTTCCATAAAATTTCCGTCACAGTACCGTCCGTAGCATAAAGCCCCTTGCCGCCGTGCCAGTCAAGCTCGACAAGGCTTGTGCCGTTATAGAGCTCCGTTTCCGCTTCAAGCAAAAGCACATTTGTAAAGGAAAGCACTTCACCGCTTTTCCGGTCGGTGTGAGGCTGACCGTTATGGCTTTTAACGTACTCACCGATTTGAGAATCGTAATAAAAATCACTGTAATAGGATGAGGAAAACTCTGCCGTTATCTCTGTACAAAGCGAGGAGAAATTCACCCTTTCATCGGCAAATTTAAAGGCGGCTTCACCGAGAGCCTCATCTCTTTCAGATGAAAAACCGTACCTTTCAAAAATCTCCGCCATATTTCTTCCCTTAAGATAAACGGTATGCTCCGGGGAATAGTCTTCAAGCCTTGCGTTATCCCTTTCAAAAACGAGACTGTCCCCCGCCTGATTGCCGTCAATATAATCAATACCGAGCCTTTCAAGAGTAGGAGTTGCGAGGGTTTCGTTACTGCCGTAGCAGAAATAAACCGCATCAAAGCCGCGGGCAAAAATCGGGAAATAATAGCGGCAGCTTCGTATCGAGCAGACCTCGGGAACAGACCTGTAATCGCCGTAAAGCGCCATCAACCTTGTTATGCCTCCCTCGACGGGAAATTCCGTAATGATATCCGCACCGCTTATGCCGTACTGTGGAAGGGACTGTTCAATATTATTCACCGTAACGGCAACGGGTCGGGCAAGAGGACTCATATCTCCCTCAAGCCCCGTAAGAAAGTTAACCGCCTTTTCCGTCTCAGGCAGAGCCGTTGTACTCTCCTCGGGCGGATTGCTTCCGCATCCCGAAAGGAAGACTGCACATATCAAAAATAAAACCGTCAAAGCCTTTTTCATTATTTTCACTCACCTTTGAAAGTATTTTGCTTATTTTAGTACAGTCAGGAGAAGAAAAAACGAAAAAAAGGGCATAAAAAAACTCCGACCTGAAAAGTCGGAGCTTTATTATTTGGGTTTTATACAATACCGAAAAGCTTCTTGAAGAAATCGGCAACAAGTGTGAAGAAGTATGTAAGATCCTCCCAGAACAAAAGCACGCCCCAATCGGGCTCGGGTACTACATATGCGTCATCGGGAACTTCGGGCTTCTTTTTAAACATTTTCATTTTCCTCCTTGCAATATTTTATCTGCAGTTTAATTATATATATTCATTCATACTTTGTCAATATTTTTTTCTTTGTTTGTCAGCTTAAGCGCTACAAGCAGAAGTGCGGGGAAAATAACTGCAAAGAGCAGACCCGCCGAAAGCTCACCGCCAAGACGTGAGGTGACAGCTCCTACACAAGCGGGACCCGTCGTGCAGCCGAGGTCGCCGAAAAGGGCAAGCAGGGCAAACATCACCGTACCGCCCTTTGGAATTTTCTCCGCCGCAAGTGAAAAGGTTGCGGGCCACATTATACCTACGGCAAGACCGCATAAGGCACAGCCTGCAAGTGAAAGCCACGCCACGGGTGAAAGCGCCGTTATGAGATAGCATACAACACATAAAATTCCGCTTACGGTCATTGCCTTTGCAAGAGAGATTTTCTGAGAAAGCCTTGCATAGCCTACCCTTGCCGTACCCATAAGGGCAGCAAAAAGGCAGGGGCCGAGCAGATCGCCGACGGTTTTTGATACCTTGAGCCCCGACTCTGCAAAGGCGGATGCCCATTGGCTCATTGCAATTTCACTTGCACCCGAGCAGAGCATCAGAAGCGCAAGGGCATAGAACATCCTTGCTTTCAGAAGTCCCCTTATGCCGAGACTTTCACCCTTTGCAAGAACGGGAGGAATGGGCACAAGAGAGAAATATATTCCGTTAAAAAGCGGAACAAGCGCCCACAGAAAAGCGAGATATCTCCAGCTTTCTCTGCCGAAAAGGACAAAGAAAAGCGTTGACAGAAGCACCACCGCCATCTGTCCCCAGCAGTAGAAGGAGTGAAGCAGACTCATCTGCGCCGATTTTCTCTCACCGGGGCATGCTTCCACTATAGGACTTATTATAACCTCAATAAGTCCGCTTCCGATTGCGTAAACCGTAATTGAAAGGATAATACCCGTATACGGATTCATCACAAAGGGCAGTACGCCGAGTCCCGCAAGGCCGAGAAAGGCAAAGGCGTGCGCCGCAAGGACACATTTTCCGTAGCCGAGACGGTCAACAAAGGCGGTCGAAATAAGGTCAACAAAAAGCTGAACGCCGAAGTTTACAACAATCAGCAGGGAAATTTTATCGTAGCTTAAATTAAAGCTGTTCTGAATTGTAAGAAAAAGCAGGGGCAGAAAATTATTGATAATTGACTGCACAAAATAACCCGCATAGCAGGCAAAAAAGGTATGCTTATAATTCTTCAGTACGGACATAGTTAATCTTCCTTTTATTTTTTACTACTGCATAATAACATAAAGCCCGAAGCACTTCAATATTATTTAATTTTTTCTTCCTCTAATATTGAAAATTTCATCAATATGGTGTATAATTTTTCCATCAATATTTCTAAAAAGGAGAAAAGACTATGCTTAACAAAATCATTTCAGTTTTTATGTCCGTGATTCTTTCCATCTATGCACTTGCAGGTCTTACCGCAGGTACAGGTAAGGATTACGAGGAAGGCAAGTACAAGAACGTTATCCTTATGATAGGTGACGGTATGAGCTTTGAACACGTTGACGCAACAGAAAAATACAACGATGTTGACCTTGTAATGAACGATATGCCCGTTCAGCTTAAAAGTGACATTGACTCCTTCCTCATCCCTGCAACAGACTCTGCCGCAGGCGGTACTGCACTTGCAACCGGTATGAGAGTATGGATCAACTCCGTAGGCGTTTATCCCTTTGACCCCTTCTCACCCAATGATATGAACGTACCCATCAGCCTCGGCGAGCTTGTAAAGGCTGACGGCAAGGCAACAGGCGTTGTTACAACTGATAAGACATCAGGTGCAACTCCCTCCGACTTTTCTGCTCACGTTCTTTCAAGAGGTATGGAAGCAGAAATCTGTGCTGACCAGCTCAAGAACGGCTTTGACCTCATCTGGGGCGGTAAGACAGACAGCATCAACGAGGAAAACACCGCTGCAAACGGCTGGACCTACATTGACAACCGCGACGAAATGAACGCTCTTGAAGCAGGCTCACGCTCCTTCGGTCAGTTCAGCTTCGACGACCTTTACAACTGCACAGACAACTACAATACTCCCTCCATCAGCGAAATGACCTCAAAGGCTATCGAGCTTCTCAGTGCCAACGAAAAGGGCTTCTTCCTTATGGTTGAGGGTGCTTGCATTGATAAGTTCTCTCACAATAATATTATGGACGGAGCACTTATGTGCACGGAGGAATTTGACAAGGCAGTTGCTGCCGCACTTGCTTTTGCAGAGACAGACGGTGAAACTCTTGTTGTTGTAACTGCTGACCACGGTACAGGCGGACTTACCCTTGACAAAAACACCGGCGAATACAAGTTCACTCACGGCACACACAACATCTGGGATGTTCCCGTTTATGTTTCTGCAGAAGATGCAGGCTTCACAAGCGATAAGGAAATTGCAAACCGTGACATTCCTACTCAGCTTGCACGTGTAATGGGCTATGGCAAGGATCAGTTCCCCGCAACAATTGCAAGCCTGAAATAAGACAGTAATATACAACATATGAGGCGGCTTTTGCCGCCTCTTTTTTTGTTCACTTACCGTTGTACAAGCTCTTTTTTTATCATAATGGTCATAATGACGAAAAATTTTTATATTTTTTATATATAATAGTATGCGCTTTTTCGCGTTGAATTGTTGCAAATAAACAGTTTTTGTGATATCATTTAACAGTATGGATTATTATGCGTTTTCGGTTTCATAAACGCATCTGTTCAGCAAATTATTTTTCAAAAATCCACTTAAAGGAGGATAATGCAAATGCTTAAAAAAATCAGCAAAATCCCGTTCACTGACACTCCTGAACAGGCAGCCAGACTCGATGCAGTAATTACTGAGTGCACAGGTGACGTAAGCATGCTTATGCACGTAATGCAGGTTGCTCAGGAAATCTACGGCTACCTTCCCTTTGAGATTCAGCAGAAAATTGCCGACGGTATGAAGGTACCCCTTGAAAAGGTTTACGGTGTCGCAACCTTCTATGCACAGTTTGCTCTTTCACCCAAGGGTAAGTATGCAATTTCTGTATGCCTCGGTACCGCCTGCTACGTTAAGGGCGCTCAGGAAATTCTCGATGAGCTTTCAGCTCAGCTCGGAATTGACGCAGAGGAATGCACCGCCGACGGTAAGTACTCACTTACTGCCTGCCGTTGCATCGGTGCCTGCGGACTTGCTCCCGTTCTGACGGTAAACGATGATGTTTACGGCAAAATCACCGCCGCAGATGTCAAGGGTATTCTTGCTAAATACGAATAATGAGAGAGCTTTCACTTAACGTGCTTGACATTGCGCAGAATTCAATTTCTGCAAAGGCAGACCTTATCGAAATTGAAATTCTTGAAAGCACGGCTGAAAATAAGCTTCTTATCGGAATTTATGACAACGGCAAGGGTATGACAGCCGAGCAGCTTGAGGCTGTACGCGACCCCTTTTTCACAACCCGCACCACAAGAAAGGTCGGAATGGGTATTCCCCTTTTCAAAATGGCGGCGGAAATGACAGGCGGTCGGCTTGAAATTGAAAGTGAAGTAGGAAAGGGCACAAAGGTAAAAGCCTTTTTCAACACCTCTCACCTTGATTTCATTCCCATAGGCGATATGGCTTCAACAATGGTCACACTCATCACTATGAATGAGGATATCGACTTTCTTTACAAAAGAAGCGTTGATGAAAAGGCCTTTACCCTTGACACAAGGAGCCTTAAGGAAATTCTCGGAGGTGTCCCCTTCAGCGAGCCCTCGATTTCCGCCTGGCTCAAGGATTATATCGAAGAAAATACAAAAGAAATCACGGAGGTGTAATATCCCATGAAAACACTTGAAGAACTTATGGCTTTAAGAGATGCCGCAAAGGCACAGATGACAACCCGCGACGATTCAAGCGAGGTTACAAGAATCGTTGTAGGTATGGCTACCTGCGGTATTGCAGCGGGTGCAAGACCCGTTATGAACAAGTTTGTTGAGGAGATTGCAAAGCGCGGTCTCAAAAACGTTACCGTTGCACAGACAGGCTGTATCGGTATGTGTCAGTACGAGCCCATTGCAGAGGTGCTTGTACCCGGTGAAGAAAAGGTAACCTACGTTCAGCTTACTGAAGAAAAGGCCGCTCAGATTGTTCTCGAGCACATCGTTAACGGCAAGCCCGTTGCTGACTACACAGTAGGCGCACTTAAAAAATAAGGAGGAAAGCTAAATGTATCGTTCCCATGTTCTTGTTTGCGGCGGTACCGGTTGTACCTCCTCAAACTCACAGAAAATCATCGAAGCTATGGAAGCCGAAATCAAGGCAAAGGGTCTTGAAAATGAGGTTCAGGTTATCCGTACCGGCTGCTTCGGTCTTTGCGCATTAGGTCCTATTATGATCGTTTATCCCGAAGGCTGCTTCTACTCAGAGGTTAAGGTTGAGGATGTTCCCGAAATCGTTGAAGAGCATCTTCTCAAGGGCCGTATGGTTAAGCGTCTGCTTTACAAGGAAACCGTTACTCCCGAAAAAATCAAGGGTCTCAACGACACCGACTTCTACAAGAAGCAAAAGAGAGTTGCTCTTCGCAACTGCGGCGTTATCAATCCCGAGGATATCAATGAATACATAGCATATGACGGCTATCAGGCTCTTGCAAAATGTCTTACCGAGCTCACCCCCGAGCAGGTAATTCAGATTGTCAAGGATTCAGGTCTGCGCGGCAGAGGCGGCGGCGGCTTCCCCACCGGTCTCAAATGGAGCTTCACGGCAGCTAACAAGGCTGACCAGAAGTATGTTGTATGTAACGCCGACGAGGGTGACCCCGGTGCATTCATGGACCGTTCAGTGCTTGAAGGCGACCCCCATTGCATCATTGAGGCAATGACTATCTGCGGTTATGCAACAGGCGCAACAGAGGGCTACATCTACGTTCGTGCCGAGTATCCCATTGCCGTTGCACGTCTTCAGATTGCTATCAATCAGGCTAAGGAATTAGGTCTTCTCGGTAAGAATATTTTCGATTCAGGCTTTGACTTTGAGCTTCACGTAAAGCTCGGTGCAGGCGCATTCGTTTGCGGTGAGGAAACTGCTCTTATGACCTCAATCGAGGGCAACCGCGGTGAACCCAGACCCCGTCCTCCCTATCCCGCAGTAAAGGGTCTTTTCGGCAAGCCCACAACAGAAAACAACGTTGAAACCTTTGCAAATATTCCCACCATCATCCGTGAGGGTGCAGAATACTTTGCTTCAATGGGTACAGAGAAATCAAAGGGCACAAAGGTATTTGCCCTCGGCGGTAAAATCAAGAACACCGGTCTTGTTGAAATCCCCATGGGTACAACCCTTCGTGAAATCGTTGAAGAAATCGGCGGCGGTATCCCCAACGGCAAAAAGTTCAAGGCTGCCCAGACCGGCGGTCCCTCAGGCGGATGTATCCCCGCTCACCTTATGGATACTCCCATCGACTACGATAACCTCACAGCTATCGGCTGTATGATGGGCTCAGGCGGTCTTATCGTTATGGACGAGGATAACTGCATGGTTGACATTGCAAAGTTCTTCCTCGACTTCACCGTTGATGAAAGCTGCGGTAAGTGTACCCCCTGCCGTGTAGGTACAAAGAGACTTCGCGAAATGCTCGAAAAAATCACCGACGGTAACGCTACCCTCGAGGATCTTGACAAGCTTGAGGCACTCTGCAACTACATCAAGGAAAATTCACTCTGCGGTCTCGGTCAGACTGCTCCCAACCCCGTCCTTGCAACACTCAAGTTCTTCCGTGACGAATATGTAGCTCACGTTGTTGACAAGAAGTGCCCCGCAGGCGTTTGTAAGAAGCTTCTCTCCTACGTTATCGTAGAGGATAAGTGTAAGGGCTGTACCGCCTGTGCAAGAAAGTGCCCCGTAGGCGCTATCTCAGGCTCAGTAAAGCAGCCTCACACCATTGATACAACAAAGTGCATCAAGTGCGGCGTTTGTGTTGATACCTGTAAGTTTGATGCTATCATTAAGAAATAAGGAGGTACGTGAAAATGGAAAATATGCTTAACATTAAAATTAACGGTATGCCCTGTAGCGTACCTTACGGCACAAAAATCATCGACGCAGCAAGAATGGTCGGAATTGAAATTCCCACCCTCTGCTTCCTCAAGGACATCAATGAAATCGGCGCCTGCCGCTTCTGTGTTGTTGAGGTAAAGGGTGCAAGAAGCCTTGTTGCAGCCTGCGTTTTCCCCATTGAGAGAGACGGCACCGAAATTTTCACAAACAGCGAAAAGGTCCGCGCCTCAAGAAAGACTACTCTTGAGCTCATCCTTTCAACTCACGACAGAAAATGTCTTACCTGCGTAAGAAGCGGTAACTGTGAGCTTCAGAAGCTCTGCCTTGAATACGGCGTTGCTGAGGCTGACAAGTTTGACGGTGACAAGCCCGTTTACGAGCTTGACTACTCAGCCGCTCATATGATCAGAGACAACAACAAGTGTATCCTCTGCCGCCGTTGTGTTGCTGCCTGCGACAATCAGGGCATCAGCGTTATCGGCGCAAACGCAAGAGGTATTGACACTCACATCGGCTCAGCCTTTGAGCTTCCCCTTAACTCAACCTCCTGTATCTCCTGCGGTCAGTGTATCGTTAACTGTCCCGTAGGCGCAATCTACGAAAAGGATGACACCGCAAAGGTATTTGAAGCAATCAACGATCCCGAAAAGTACGTTGTTGTTCAGGCTGCTCCCGCAGTAAGAGCAACCCTCGGCGAATGCTTCGGTCTTCCCGTAGGTACAGACGTAACAGGCAAGATGTTTGCCGCTCTTCGCCGTCTCGGCTTTGACAAGGTGTTCGACACCAACTTTGCCGCTGACCTTACAATTATGGAAGAGGCAACAGAGCTTCTCTCACGCGTAAAGAACGGCGGCGTTCTTCCTATGATTACCTCCTGCTCACCCGGCTGGATCAAGTACTGTGAGCACTACTATCCCACAGAGCTCGACCACCTTTCAACCTGCAAGTCACCTATGCAGATGCAGGGCGCAATCATCAAGAGCTACTACGCTGAAAAGAACGGCATCGATCCCGAAAAGATTGTTTCCGTTGCAATTATGCCCTGTACCGCGAAGAAATTCGAGTGCGGCAGAGATGACGAAAACGGCGCAGGCTATCCCGACGTTGACTATGTTCTCACTACAAGAGAGCTTGGCAGAATGATCAACACCGCAGGTCTTAACTTTGACCTCCTTCCCGAAGAGGACTGCGACGCTCCTCTCGGTCAGGGTACAGGTGCTGCAGTTATCTTCGGCGCAACCGGCGGCGTTATGGAGGCAGCCCTTCGTACAGCAGCAGAGGTTATCACAGGCGAAGAGCTTGCAAACCCCGAATTCCACGACGTCCGCGGTATGGAAGGCGTCAAGGAAGCCTCTTATAAGCTCGGTGATCTCGACGTTAAGGTAGCAATCGCTTCCGGCACAAAGAACGCTAAGGTGCTTATGGATAAGGTTAAGGACGGCACAGCCGACTACACCTTCATCGAAATTATGGGTTGTCCCGGCGGATGCATCAACGGCGGCGGTCAGCCCGTTCAGCCCGCATCAGTACGCAACTTTGTTGACCTCAAGAGCCTTCGTGCTTCTGCTCTTTACAAGAACGACGAAAACCGTCCTCTCCGTAAGAGCCACCTCAACGAGGATGTAAAGGCAGTTTATGCTGAGTATCTCGGCGAGCCCAACAGCCACAAGGCACACGAGCTCCTTCATACAAGCTACGTTGCAAGACCTCTTTTTACAAAGGAATAATATTAAGGAGTAATAGTTATGAATAAGAAATCAATTCTGACAATTGCACTTACAGTTATACTCTGCATCGCTGTTATACTTGCTCTCCCGACAGAAATCAGCGTTAAGATTGAAGGCAGCCTCCCCGAAAGCGGAGCTGTTTCATCAGATGCAGTCGTTCAGACTACACAGACTCCCGTTACAACAACCGCTGCCCCTCAGCCTACCACACAGAATATTGCTGAAGAGGTTTCGGATGCAGTACAGAACGTTGCTGACAAGGTTGAAACCGTTGTTACCGGTAATCCCACCGGTAACAAGGAAATCATTGAGCAGTATACCCTCCTTGTAAACAAGTTCAAGCAGGAAAAGCCCGCCTATAAGAAAAAGGAATTCCAGACACTTCCCGAAGAATACCGTAACCTTGGCACAGCAGGTAACCTTATCCTTGAAATCGCTTCAGGCTACATCACCTCCGAGGAGGAATGTGAGGAGCTTGTAAGAGCAGCAGGCGGCGAGGATATCAAATGGGATATGCCTATCCACAATTCAGATGTAGGCTGTCTTCTTACCAATTACGACGCAGTTGAATGGGCAAAATGTGAGGACGTAGGCGACGGCACAAAGAAAATCAGCTTCTCCCTTAAGGAGGAAATGAACTGCGAGCCCACACCTGCTGATACACTTGTTCCCGTTTCAAACCACGGCGCAGTTATGCAGCCCCTTTCAAGACAGTCAATTCTCGATGAGGTTAAAAAGATTACAGAGAAGTTCCCCATCATTACTCTCAATGACTTCAGCCTCGGCTACAGAGAATGCGTATTTGAATGCGTATACAATCCCGATACAAATCAGGTTAAATCAATCACTCACCACGTTGTAATTGACATCAATGCTGACCTCAAGGTTACATTAGCAAAAATAGCAGGCTCTGCAAGACTTTACAACGATATGAAGATTTACGACATTACCTGGTAAAAACACTAAAAGTTCTTTTGGCATTGTCGCCGAAGCGCGTCCGGTGGACGATTAAGCGAGGCGAGGATGGCGCAGCGGTCAAAGTTTCTGTGCCGCTCCAAGGCACAAAGAAACTTTGGGAACCGCAAGAGGACTACTTTTCTTACAAGAAAAGTAACGCCACGCGGCGAGCGAAAGAATAAATTTGCACCGTCTTGGAAACAAGGCGGTGTTTTTCATAGCAACAAATAATTATTAAAAACCCTTAAATCCCTTGAATAGGACATACAAATTATGCTAAACTCTAAATAAGAAAAGATTAACACGAGGGAGAAAGCTTATGGATAAAAAAATCTATTACAGAGGACTTGTTGCACAACCCTGGTACAATTTTACGGAAACTCTCGCATATATCATTACGGGTAAGCCAATTCCGAAGAATATTGTCTACGGTAAAAAAATCCCCTATGGCAAGGAGAAAAAGCAATACATCAACACCTTCTGCCTTGAGGAGAACAAAAACAAAAAGAAACCCCTTTTCATTTATATTCACGGCGGCGGATGGATTTCAGGCATAACAGAGATGCGCAACTCTTACATCCTCAACTGGGCAAATATGGGCTTTTTCACCTGCAGTATAGCCTACACCTATGCTCCGCAGGCGCCCTTCCCCGAGCAGCTCAGAGAGGTATATTCCGCCATTGACTTTATCTTCGATAAGGCGGAGGAATATAACATCGACACCGACAATATTATCCTCGGCGGCGAAAGTGCGGGCGGTTACTTCCTTTCCTTCCTCGCCTCCTGTGTGAGTGACCCGACTCCCCTTGATAAGCTCGGCATCACCTTTAAAAACCGCGACAAGTTTAAAATAAAGGCTCTTGTCGGTCACAGCGGCTGCTACAGCGTTGAAAGACTCTGCGATGAGAGTAAGCCTCAGTCAGAATTCCCCGATATAAAAATGATGCTTCAGTCCTTTACGGGAATGAGCATTGAGGAGCTGCGCGAATTTGTAAAAACCGACGAGGGCAAGCTTCTCACTCCTCAGGTAAACGGAGGCTATCCTCCCTGCTACCTTGCCTGGTCGAGCGCCGATAAGCTCCGCTTTGATACAATGGATTTTGCTAAGGATTTACGCGCCCACAATGTGCCCTACCGTATGTTCAAGGGCGACGGACTTGCGGGCAACCACGCCTGGACCTTTGTTACGCTTCTTAAAAAGGGCAGAGAATGCCTTGCAGATACTTTTGATTTCGTGCTCCCTCTTGTCCCTGATTACTTTGAAAATAAGAACGGCAAGTGGAATTTCAAGGGCTGATAAAATTGCATAAATTTTACACCTCGGGACAAACTATTCCCGAGGTGTTTACATTGGATAAAAACGAAAGCTTAAAAAGGTCAATCGCCTTTCTTTTAACATGCGTGCTCTTTCTCGGAATTACAACCTTCGACAGTATACGCACACAGAATGATGAAACAAACAGCATAAGCACCCTTTCAAAGCTTGGCTCAAGGGGTGACGAGGTGAGAAAAATTCAGCAGAAGCTCCGCGAACTCGGCTACTACAAGGGTGCAGTTGACGGTGTTTACGGAACGGCAACCAAAAAGGCGGTAATCGCCTTTCAGAAAAATTGCGGTATAACTGCCGACGGTATTGCGGGTGCTAAAACCCTGCGGTTTATGGGACTCGGCTCATCTTCCTCGTCAAATTCATCCTACACAAACAGTGACGTGAGGCTTCTTGCAAAGCTTATTGCCGCCGAGGCAAGGGGTGAAAGCTATAAGGGTCAGGTCGCCGTGGGCGCCGTTGTGCTTAACCGCGTTGAGCACGCATCCTTCCCTGATAGCATTTCAGGTGTGATTTATCAGAAGGGAGCCTTTTCCTGTGTCAATGACAGCAATTGGAGCGTAGCGCCCTCTGCAGAATCGCTTAAGGCGGCGCAGGACTGTATAAACGGCTGGGACCCGAGCGGCGGTGCGATTTATTATTATAACCCCGCAAAAACAAGCAACTCCTTTATGCACTCGCGCCCCGTTATTACGGTAATCGGAAGACACACCTTCTGCAAATAAAAAAGAAAAGCAAAGTTTTGGTCAAGCTTTTACAAAAGCTTGTAGGGGTTCAAGGGGACAAAGTCCCCTT
>JAZOVO010000019.1:0-5205 GCA_045658745.1 Acutalibacteraceae bacterium
TCTGAAAACATCTGCTTTTTCTTATATTATATTTCTTTGTCGCGAAGCGACAACTACTGACTACTGGCTACTGACTACTTTTTTATCAATTTCACAACTGCCGCAATCACAACACCTGCAACCGCAACCCTCTTAAGATTCGTAACTACCTCATCAACACTCGTGGGAGCATTGCGGTAAATGAACTCCTGCACAGGCTTTGACGGCTTGTAAACCCCAAGCTCGCCCGCGGTAACGGTGTAGGTCTTGTAAGCCTTAAGGTCACTTTCGTCTATTTCAAAAATGCGGACACCTCTTTTTTCGCCCGGACCGTAGGTGTTGAAGCCTGCGCCCTGAGTGTAGCCCAGGTCAATACCCTCAAGCTTACGTACAAAGGAGTTAACGTGGTCGTGACCGACGAAAAGTCCGAGAATATCGCCGTGGCTCTTAAGTGAGTCAAACTCTCCGTTGTTGATTTCGGGCACGGCGGGAGTCTCTCCCATAAAGCCCTCATCACCCTCAAGAAGCCAGAAGGTGTTCTTACGGCTCTTGTAGGCTTCAACTGCACCTCTTGTCCAGAAGGGCACCTTTTTGATTACCTTGTAAAACTCGGGTACGGGGATATGCTGAAAGGCAAGGGCGGGAAGATAGCCGTTAGCCTCTCTTACCCTTTCAAGCCACTCTATCTGCTCCTTTTTAACGGGGGAGTAAGCGCCGTCGGGCTCCTTTTTGTTGGAGTCTATCAGATAAAGGGAAAAAATATCCCTTTCACCCTCGGAGTCCTTCAGGTTGATGAAATGTGTCGCGGGGTCGTCCTTGCTTCTTGCCTCACCCATTGTAAAGCCCTTATGGTCAGCGTAGAGCTCAACCTGTGCGCCCTTGCTTACAACGCAGTCATCATCGTGGTTGCCGAAGGTCATTGTAAAGGGGATGCCTCTTTTTACAAGGGGAGCAACATATTCGCCGATAACCGCTCTGACCTTGTTGTAGGTGTCTGTTCTGTAACAGCCGCTGTAGCCCTGAATCTGGTCGCCCGTGAAAATAACGAGGTCGGGCTTTTCTCTTTCAGCGGCGGCATCTATCAGCCTTATTGTGTCAGGGTTGACGGGAAAGTCCTCCTGAACGTCGGCAATCTGCATTATTTTAAATTTTCCCTTTGTGAATTTCAAACTGCTCATAGCTTATCTCCTGTAAATAATGTACCGTTTGATTATAACCCTTTATTATGATAAGGTCAAGGGAACAAAGGGAATTTTACGGCATATACTGTGGTTGAGCGATTATTTTTTTCAGGAGGTTAATTATGCTTTACACATATATAAAATTTGAAAGCCAGACAGCGGGTGAAAAGGCGAGGAAGCTCCTTTTGTCAAAGGGAATAAGCTCAAGCCTCCGCCGCAATCCCAACCCCAACAGAAGGGAAGGGTGCAACTTTGCCCTTTACGTTCACGGAGATGTTTATAACGCCTTTGATATACTTACAAAAAATAATATCAGAAATCTCGGCGTGGAAAGCTTCCGTGAGATATTATGATTTACCTTGACAATGCGGCAACAAGCTTTCCCAAGCCTGATTCCGTTACCTCGGCAATGTACAACGCGGCAAGGTGCTTCGGCGCAAACCCCGGCAGGGGAGGACACCGCCTTTCTATGAAGGCGGGTGAAAGGGTCTTTGCCTGCCGTGAAAGGCTCGCGGAGCATTTCGGCTGCGAGAGTGAGAGAGTTGCCTTTACAAATAACTGCACAACGGCGCTTAACACCGCAATAAAGGGTGTGCTGAGAAAGGGTGACCACGTTGTTATTTCATCCCTCGAGCATAACTCTGTTTTAAGACCCGTGCATAAATTGGCCGAGCGGGGAATAATAACCTACAGCGTTGCAAGGGTCAACCCTCTCGACGATAACGAAACCCTCAGAAGCTTCGCCCTTCACGTTAAGGAAAACACACGGGCGGTGATTTGTACTCACGTGTCAAACGTTTTCGGTACGGTGCTTCCGATTGATAGGCTCTGCGCCTTCTGTAAAGCAAGGGGAATTCTTTTCATTCTTGACGCGGCACAGAGTGCGGGCAGCCACAGTATAAGCATTAAAAGGCAGGGAATTGATATTATGTGTATTCCCGGTCACAAGGGTCTGCTCGGCCCTATGGGTACGGGTGCAATTCTTTTCGGCGACGGTATAGAAATCGGCGAGCTTACCGAGGGCGGTACGGGAAGTCACTCTCTTTCAGAGAGTCAGCCCGATGTTTACCCCGACAGACTCGAAAGCGGCACGGTCAATATGCCGGGTATTGCGGGGCTTTATGAGGGCATAAGAGCAGTTGAGCGCTTCGGCGGTGAGAGGGCGGTGCTTGAAAAGGAAAGTGAGCTAATACGCCTTCTCAGGGAGGATTTGTCCGTTATCCCGTCGGTGAGCATCTATACCGAAATGCAGGGCGGAAAAAGCTCAAACGTGCTGTCCTTTAATCTCGGCGATTTACACAGTGAGATGGTTTCCTCAATGCTTGATAAGGACGGTATTGCCGTCAGGGCGGGTTATCATTGCTCCTACCTTGCTCATAAAAATTACGGCACAAGCGAAAAAGGCTGCGTAAGAGTCAGCACGGGAATATTTAACAGTAAAAAAGATATAAAAAATTTAGTATTTTCGCTCAATAAAATTGCAAAGAGCAAAAAAATGTGTTAAAATAATACAGAATAAAATAAAATTGATACAGACAGTCAGAGAGAAAGGAAGAGGAAAGCTATGGCGGAAATTTTGAAAGGTTTTTTTGACGGAATACTTAAGCTTATTCTGTCAATCCAATGGTATGATATTTTAGATATAATTCTTGTTGCCTTTCTTTTCTTTTATTGCATCAAGCTTTTAAGACAGACCCGTGCCTTCAATCTTATCAAGGGTGTTATTTTTGTAGGTCTTGTCTACCTTGTTGTGTCAGTTTTCAATATGTCGGCAAGTACATTCCTGTTCAACAATCTCTTCTCTGATATCGTGCTTGTTATGATACTTGTTTTCCAGCCCGAAATCCGTAAGACCATTGAGGCCTTCGGACGCGGTGATATAAGAAGGCTCAATCTTTTTTCCTCAAGGTCGGATTACAGTAACGAGGAGGGACGTAAGGCGGCTTCTGCCATTGCAAAGGCGGCGGTCAATATGGGCGAGAAGAAAATCGGCGCCCTCATCGTGCTTGAGGGCAGGACTCCGCTGGGTGAGGTTGCCTCCACGGGCAGCGAAATCGGCGGTACCGTTACCGTGCCCCTGCTTGAGAATATCTTCTTCCCGAAGGCTCCTTTACACGACGGCGCAGTTGTGATAAAGGGCAACAGAGTTTCCGCTGCGGGCTGCATACTTCCTCTTACACAAAGTGAAATGAGCATCGAATTCGGCACAAGGCACAGAGCGGCTCTCGGCTTAAGTGAAATGAGTGACGCTCTTGTTGTAGTTGTTTCCGAGGAGACGGGTGTTGTTTCCGTTGCTCAGAACGGCGCTCTTGAAAGAGACGTCAAGGTCGGTGAGCTTACAGAAATGCTTACGGCGTACCTCGTGACCGACGAAAGTGAAAAACCGAAGGTGCTCAGATTTCCACGGAGGAAAAAATGATGAAAAATATAAAAACAGATAAAAGCTTTTTAAACGGGCTTTTTTATAACGATAAATTTCTTGCCGTATTCTGCGTTATAGTTGCAATAGGCCTCTGGGCTACGGTTAAAATCAACTACAGCGCCGACACGGTAAGAGTTATGAACGACCTTAAGGTCAACATAGGTGAAACCGCTCAGGAGCTTGAGTTTACCGCCTTCGTGGATGAAGAGGATCTGCTTGTTGACGTTGAGGTTACGGGTAAGGCTTATAACATCAACAATCACGCCCTTTCAAAGGACGATATCATTGTCGAGGCATCAAGCAGCTTTATTGATTCAGCCGGCTATAAGGTGGTTTCACTTACTGCAAGGGTAGCCGATACTGCCGCCTCAGGCGATTTTGAAATAACAAAAATCACACCCTCAACCATCACCGTCTATTATGACAGAAAGGTTACCGATACCTTCAATGTTGTTGCAAGGGTGAATAATGACCTTAAAAATGCGGTCAAGGAGGGCTATACCGTAGGTAAGGCCGTGCCCTCACTCAATACCGTTGAGGTAACGGGTCCCGCAACAATTTTAAGTGCGCTTAAGAATGTTTACTTTGATGCAACGATTGAGGAGAAAAACCTTCCGCTTACGTCCTCTGTTGAGCTTCCCGCGCAGATTTCCTATCCCGTGGGACGCAGTAACGACAGCAAGTTCCTTGTCTGCGAAAGCGTTGACAGCGAAACCAATCCCGCAACGGTCACCCTTCCCGTTTATACAACAAAGACCGTTCCCGTAACCGTTAAGTTTATCAATATGCCTGAGGGTATGACTGCTCCCGAATACAGTATTTCTCCCTCCGAGGTTGAGATTATCTATAACCCCAAGGATGAGCAGAAGTACACAGAGCTTTCCGTGGGAACAGTTGACTTTAAAAAGCTTGACAATACAGTGAATAATTTCACCTTGAATATTGACGGCGAAAAGCTTGCCGTAAGGCTTACGGACAAGGAGCTGACGGCCTTCGATGTTACCGTTGATATGTCCGATTACACAAAGGCAACGGTTTCCTATTCCGTAGCAAACGTGATTTTCCTTAACCGTCAGGAGGGTATGGTTTACTCCCTCGGTACAGGCGGAAGCCTTGACACCATTACGGTAATAGGGCCTAAGAAGAATGTTCAGAAGATAACAAGCGACGATATCAGCGTGGAAATCAACGTGTCCGCTCTTAATATGAGCAGAGCAAACGGTCAGCTTCTTGAAGCTAACGTAACCGTAGGCAATGCCGATATCAAAAATTGCTGGGTCTACGGCGATTACAAGGCCTATGTTACGGTTATGACCGAGGCAGAGGCAGAGGCGGCGACGGAAAGCTGATGAGTGAGGGCCAAGGGCCAAAGGGCCGAGGGCCGAGTTTTACCGTATGCGCTTAAAAAACTGTCACCGTCAGACACTACCTGACGGTGATTTTTATATAACAAAAAACGGGCGGCTGACTGCCGCCCGTTAAATTAATGGCTTGAGCCAGTTGAGGACGGGACGTCCGAAACAGACAACCACCCGCTATGCGGGTGGGTAATAAAAAGTTATACTACAAAAAAAGCTCCTTTCTGCTACAATAAAGTTGTTCAGGCTTATTGCAGACAAAAGA
>JAZOVO010000020.1:0-18858 GCA_045658745.1 Acutalibacteraceae bacterium
GTTTTGCAAAAGGACAGAACAATATCCTTTGCTATAATCGTTCTTGCTCTTGCAGGCTTCCTTGTGGCAGTATCCCTTGATGTAAGACCTGTTATAACTGTAATTCTCGCACTTCTTGCACCTGTTGCAACCTATGAGATAATAAGAGCCGTCGGCGGCAAAAGCAAGGTGCTTTTCACCGTTGCCTGCACAGTGAGCCTTTTCACCGTGCTTTCCTACGGCTTCGGCGTTGCCTTGCCTCCCGCAGGTGTGCTTTACGGTATTTACGTGCTTGTACTTATGAGCCTTATGGTTTTCTTCCATAAGGACATTCAGTTCACTCACGCTTCTGCCGCTTTTTTTGCTTCAATTGCACTTCCTTTTGCATTCACCTGCTTTTTAAGGCTTAATAATATTGCAGACTGGTTTGCAGACTATACCCACGATGCGGGCGTATTCTTTGTCGGTCTTGCCTTCTCTTGCTCCTGGTTTACGGACACCTTTGCATATATTGTCGGTGTTAAATTCGGCAAGCATAAGATGGCTCCCGTTATAAGCCCCAAAAAGTCAATCGAGGGCGCAATCGGCGGTGTTGTTATCACAGCCGCACTCAATGTGCTTATCCTTTATCTTTTCACTATCGGTTGCCGCAATCTTTACGGCTATGAGCTCTTCGGTGAAAGCGCAATGAAGTATCTTTACATAATTCCCATTTCAATGGTGCTTTCTCTTGTTAGCATGCTCGGTGACCTTTCAGCTTCAGTAATCAAGCGTAACTTCGGCATCAAGGACTACGGCAAGCTTATTCCCGGTCACGGCGGCATTATGGATCGCTTTGACAGCTGTATTTTTGTTGCACCTTCACTTTACTGTATCCTTGCACTTATCGGCAGCCTTCAGTAAAGATAAAAAACTAAAGGAGAATTTGCTATGGCACAGAAGCTTACAATTTTAGGCTCAACGGGCTCAATCGGTACCCAGGCACTTGACGTTGTAACCAAAAGAGGCTATGAGGTTGTTGCCCTTACCGCTTCAACAAATGTCGCTGAAATTGAAAAGCAGATAAGACAGTATAAGCCTAAATTCGCCGCAATGGCTGACGGGAAAGCGGCGGCAGAATTAAAAATCGCCGTTGCCGATACAGATACAAGGGTACTTTCGGGTATGGAGGGCGTGTGCGAGTGTGCCGCTCTCAATGAGGCTGACACCGTGCTTAACTCTGTTGTGGGCATTGCAGGCTTAAGACCTACCCTTTGTGCCATTGAGCAGGGTAAAAATATAGCCCTTGCAAATAAGGAGACCCTCGTTGCAGGTGGTGAGCTTGTAATGGGTAAGGCTAAGGAAAAGGGTGTTGCAATCCTTCCCGTTGACAGTGAGCACAGCGCAATTTTTCAATGCCTTCAGGGTATGAATAAAAAGGATGAGCTCAAGTCAATTATATTAACAGCCTCGGGCGGGCCCTTCTTCGGTAAGACGAGGGATGAAATAAAGGACGTTACCGTTGCTCAGGCGCTTAAGCATCCCAACTGGAGTATGGGCGCAAAAATCACCGTAGACAGTGCCACAATGATGAACAAGGGTCTTGAGCTTATCGAAGCCGTGTGGCTTTTTGATATTGATCCCTCAAAGGTTGACATTGTTGTTCACCGTGAAAGCATTATCCATTCTCTTATTGAATATAACGATAACTCGGTTATTGCACAGCTTGGTGTTCCCGATATGAGAATTCCCATTCAGTACGCTCTGACATATCCTGAGCGTTTTGAATCTCCAGTTAAAAAGCTCAATCTTTGGGAGCATCCCAATCTCACCTTCTTTAAGCCCGACTATGATACCTTCCGTTGTATCAATCTTTGCCGTGAAGCAATAACAAGGGGAGGACTTTATCCCTGTATTGCAAACGGTGCAAACGAAATGGCAAACGAGCTTTTCCGTGAGGGCAAAATCGGATTTTTACAAATTGCCGATATGGTTGCTTTTGCTATGGAAAAGGCAGAAAACACAGTCGGCGGAAGCCTTGAGGCAATTCTTGCGGCTGACGAAAACGCAAGAGCTCTTGTCAGAAGCTGTGTTAAGTAATAAAAAATCTTTTATTTAATATATATCCTTATAAAAGGAGCGTTCAAATGTATTCAGCAGTACTTTTATCCCTTGCCGCAGTCAAAGCAAAGGCGTTACCGATAATTATCGGTGTGCTTTTCTTTGGTCTGATTATAGCAATTCACGAATTCGGTCACTTTATTTTTGCAAAGCTCTTCAAGGTAAAGGTCAACGAATTTGCTATAGGTATGGGTCCTACAATCCTTAAAAAGCAGGTCAAGGAAACTAAATATGCCCTTCGTCTTTTCCCGATAGGCGGCTTTGTCAGTATGGAGGGCGAGGGCGAAGACAGTGATGACGAAAGAGCTTACTGTAATCAGAAAACCTGGAAAAAAATGATTATCATTTCCGCCGGTGCGGTTATGAACCTTATTCTCGGTCTTGTTCTCTGTATTGTTCTTGTTTCGGGACAGGATGCTGTAGGCACAAACCGAATTTCAGGCTTTTATGAGGATGCAATGAGTAATTCTGTTTTGCAGGTTGACGATGAAATTCTGAAAATTGACGGCAAGCGAGTTTTTTCAAACTATGACATAACCTTTCTTATGCAGAGAAATGCGAGCGGTAAGTTTGACTTTACCGTAAACCGTAACGGTGAAAAAATCACTCTTGAGGATGTTCCCTTTCAGAAGATAACAAGCGGTAACTTCAGCTATAAGGAGCTGGCTGTAAGCAATGTCAGTGCCAAGCTTAAAAAGGAGGGACTCAGAGACGGGGATAAAATTGTTTCCGTCAACGGCAAAGCTGTTACAACCGATGATGAGCTGATTTCTTCAATCCGCGCCGACGAGGATTTTGTAATTGATATTGAAATTCTCCGCGGTGAGGAAAAAATAAGCTTTGACGGTTTAAGCCTTGCTGTGGTTACAATCTTTGATTTTACCGTTTATCCCGACTGTTACATTACCTTCAATAAGGGCGAGCATTTCGAATTTCCGAGTGCCGAGGAAATTGCAGGTATTGCAAGGGAGTCGGTGAGCTATGCCTTTTCATTAGGCAGAATGGTCTATCTGAGCCTTTTTGATTTGCTTCGCGGTCAGTACGGTCTCAATGACCTTTCGGGTCCCATCGGCACAATGTCGATTATTACGGATGTTGCAGAGGAAAGCGTTGAAACAACGGATTATTCAACCCTTTATATGCTCTTTGCAATGATAACAATCAACATCGGTCTGTTCAATCTTCTTCCGATTCCCGCGCTTGACGGCGGACATCTCTTCTTTATGTTTGTTGAGCTTATTGTGAGAAGGAAGATTCCGCAGAAATATGTTTCCTGGGTAAGTGCGGCAGGTCTTGTGCTTCTTCTCATATTTATGGCATTGATTTCTGCAAACGATTTATGGAAGTGGATTTCGGGTATTGGGTTTATGTAATATGATTTGTAGGGAGCGACGCCCTCGTCGCTCCGATTTTACGAAAAATGCAGGGACACGGTAGTGTGTGTCCGCAAGTCAGCAAGGAGGTAAAAATGATGCAGAGAAACAGTAAAAAAATCAAGCTCGGTAATATTTTCATCGGCGGTGACAGTAAGGTTACCGTTCAGTCAATGCTTAACGTTCCTGCTCACGATATTGAAGGGAACGTCCGTCAGGCTCTTGAGCTTGAAAAAGCAGGCTGTGAAATTATCCGTGTTGCCGTGCCTGATATCGAAACGGTAAAAACCGTTGCCGCTTTAAAAGAAAACATCTCTATTCCTCTTGTTGCAGATATTCACTTTAATCATAAGCTTGCCCTTGAAAGCCTTGAGGCAGGCGTTGATAAAATCCGTATCAATCCCGGCAATATCGGTGCTGACGAAAACGTAAAGGCAGTTGCCGAGGCCTGCAGGAGAAGGGGAGTGCCGATAAGAATCGGTGTCAACTCGGGCTCCGTTGAAAAGGAAATTCTTGCAAAGTACGGCGCACCTACTCCCGATGCAATGGCTGAAAGCGCTATGTATCACGTAAAACTTCTTCAGAAGTATGACTTTGATGATATCGTAATTTCAATTAAATCCTCAAACGTAAGAAATATGATTGCTGCTTACCGTAAGGTGGCTTCAATCTGCGATTATCCCTTGCACCTCGGTGTTACCGAATCGGGCACGGAGCGTATGGGCTTGATTAAATCCTCTGTCGGTATCGGCGCACTTCTTTGTGACGGTATAGGTGACACAATCCGTGTTTCACTTACGGACAGTCCCATAAAAGAGGTTTACGCAGGCTTTGATATTTTAAAGGCAGTTGACCTTGATAATTCAAGTCCCAAGCTCGTTTCCTGTCCCACGTGCGGAAGAACAAAAATTGACCTCATCGGTCTTGCAAACAAGGTTGAAAATGAGCTTCGTAATGTTAAAAAGAGCATTACCGTTGCAGTTATGGGCTGTGTTGTAAACGGCCCCGGTGAAGCAAAGGAAGCCGATATCGGTATTGCAGGCGGTGACGGCTGCGCTGTCATTTTCAAAAAGGGCGAAATCCTCCGTAAGGTAAGTGAGGATGAAATCCTTGCAGAGCTTCTTAAGGAAATAGATAAGTTATAAGTAGTCAGATTTAAAAGGAAAACATTAAAATGAATAACGGTTTTGAAAAACTTTTCGGTGCTTTCTCTCAGGAGGCGCTGAACGAAGCCTTTCACGGCTGTCAGATTGAAAATATAAGAATAAGCATGGAAAAAAAGAGCATCGAAATTGATGCTTTTTTTCCGCTTGTTGTAAACTATAAAATAGTTGAAGGTGCAGAGAATGCATTAAGGGAAAAGCTTCTTGTAAATTCTGTTACAATCTTTCCCAGAATGCCCGCAGAAATCTTTTCCGAGGATTATTTTCCCTCGCTTGTTCACGAGGCTAACAGAGCTATTGCGGCAACAAACGGCTTTTTTACCCATAGCAGTGCCCGTTTTGACGGCAGGGTGCTTTATGTTGAGCTTTCTCACGGTGGCGGTGATATTTTAAAGGGTGTCGGTGCCGATGAATTTATGAAGCGTCTTATTAAAAAACGCTTTGACCGTGACGTTGAGGTCAGCTTCTGCGGACAGACGGAGCTTGAAATTAGTGACGAGGAAATTGAAGCCTTCCACAAAAAGGCTGAGGAGGAGAATCTTATTAAAAAGGGTCTTGACCCCGTTTACGCCTCACCCTCAAAGCCAAAGGAGCACAAAATTGTTGAGGGAATACCCCTTTATCTTGAAACAGCGAAGCCTATTTTCGGTAACAAAATCACAAAAAATCCCCGACCTCTTAAAGAGATTTCACCCGAGGACGGCTCCTGTGTTGTCTGGGGCGACATTTTCTCCTTTGAAACAAGGGAAACCCGCGACGGAAGAAGTAACATTGTTACCTTCAACATTACCGACGGCACATATTCTTATACCTGCAAAATTTTTGACCGCAAGGAAAACTGCGAAAATATAATAGACAAGGTCAAAAACGGTGTAACCGTGCTTATCCGCGGTGATCTTGCTTTTGATAAGTTTTCAGGTGAAAATGTAATCTCTCCGAGGGCAATCAGCCTTATTGATAAAATCAAAAAGACCGACGATGCCGAGGAGAAGCGTGTTGAGCTTCACCTGCATACAAAAATGTCAATGATGGACGGTATGACCGATGCAAGTGTGCTTGTAAAGCGTGCCATTGATTGGGGACACAAGGCAATTGCAATCACCGATCACGGCGTTGTTCAGGCTTATCCTGAAGCTGTAGGTGCGGCGGGCGGAAAAATCAAAATCCTCTACGGTATGGAGGGCTACTTCATTGACGATACCGATACGGACTTTGAAAGCTGGAAAAAGACAAAAAGCAAGTATTTCCATCAGATTCTTATTGTCCGTAACCTTACGGGTCTTAAGAATCTTTATAAGCTTATTACCAAGTCAAACCTTGAATACTTCCACAGAAGACCTATTATTCCTAAAAGCGAGCTTATAAAGCACCGTGAGGGTCTTATTGTGGGCAGTGCCTGCGAAGCAGGTGAGGTTTACCGTGCAATTGCTGAGGGTAAGAGTGATGAGGAAATTCTGAAAATTGCTTCATTCTATGATTACCTTGAAATACAGCCCTGCGGAAACAATGAATATATGATCAGAAGTGAAAAGTTCCCGGGAGTAAACTCCGTTGAGGATATCCGCAACTTTAACCGCAAGGTTATCCATGTTGCCGATGCTCTCGGTAAAATGGTTGTTGCAACCTGTGATGTTCACTTTATTGACCCGGGCGATGCAAAATACCGCGCCATTCTTATGGCGGGTCAGGGCTTCCCCGATGCTGATAATCAGGCACCCCTTTACTTCCGCACAACCGAGGAAATGCTCGCAGAGTTTGACTATCTCGGTGAGGAGACTGCAAGGGAAATTGTAATCACCAATACAAACAAAATTGCCGATATGGTGGAAAAAATTATCCCCATCCCAAGCGGTAACTATCCGCCCTCACTTGAAGGTGCCGATGAAGAGCTCACACGCCTTTGCTGGGAGAGGGTAAAGGATCACTACGGCGATCCCGTTCCCGAATATGTTGCAAAGAGACTTGATAAGGAGCTTAATTCAATCATTAAGCACGGCTTCGGCGTTCTTTATATGATTGCGCAGAAGCTTGTTAAAAACTCTAATGAGCACGGCTATCTTGTAGGCTCACGAGGCTCGGTTGGTTCATCTTACGTTGCCAACGCTTCGGGTATTTCCGAGGTTAACCCCCTTGCACCTCATTACCGTTGCCCCGAGTGCCGTTACAGTGAGTTTTTCCTGAACGGTGAGGTCGGCTCAGGCTATGACCTTCCTCCCAAGAATTGTCCTAACTGCGGTACTGCACTTATCCGTGACGGACACGATATTCCCTTTGAAACCTTTCTCGGCTTCAAGGGTGACAAGAGCCCTGATATCGACCTTAACTTCTCGGGTGAGTATCAGTCAAGGGCTCACCGCTACACCGAAACACTTTTCGGTGACGGTCACGTTTTCAAGGCGGGTACAATTGCTTCTGTTGCTGATAAAACCGCCTACGGTTATGTTAAAAAGTATCTTCAGGAAAGAGATATCGTTGTCAGCCGTGCCGAAGAAGACAGACTCACAAGAGGCTGTACCGGTGTAAAGCGTACAACGGGTCAGCATCCCGGCGGCATGGTTGTTGTACCGAATGAATTTATCGCTTCGGATTTCACTCCTATTCAGCATCCCGCCGATGACTCAAAGAGTGAAACGAGAACAACTCACTTCGACTTCCACGCGCTTCACGATACAATCCTGAAGCTTGATAACCTCGGCCATGATGTTCCCACACTTTACAAATACCTTGAAGATTTAACGGGTATTCCTGCTATGGATACGGACATCTGCGACCCGAAGATTTATGAGCTTATCTTAAGTCCCGAGCCGCTCGGTGTTACTGCCGAGGATATAGACTGTCCCACGGGTACTCTTTCAATTCCCGAAATGGGCACACCCTTTGTTATTCAGATGCTCCTTGACGCACAGCCGAAGAATTTCTCCGACCTTCTTCAGGTGTCGGGTCTTTCCCACGGTACCGACGTTTGGCTCGGTAATGCACAGGAGCTTATCAAAAACGGTACCTGTACCATTTCAGAGGTTATCGGTACCCGAGATAATATTATGGTTTACCTGATGCATAAGGGTGTTGAACCCAGCGTTGCCTTTAAAATTATGGAAATTGTCCGTAAGGGTAAGGCTACAAAGCTTCTTACCCAGGAGCATATCCAGACAATGAAGGATAACGGTGTTGAGCAGTGGTACATTGATTCCTGTATGAAAATCAAGTATATGTTCCCGAAGGCTCACGCTGCCGCTTATGTAAGTGCGGCACTTCGCCTCGGCTGGTACAAGATTTATTATCCCCTTGAATATTACGCCGCGTTTATGACAGTTCGAGGCGGTGACCTTGAAGCTGTTACTGTGCTTAAGGGCAGAGATGCCGTAAAACGCAGAATGGCGGAAATCAAGTCAAAGGGCAACGATGCACAGCCCAAGGAGCTTAATATGTATCCCACCTTGCAGGTTGTAAATGAAATGATGGCACGAGGTGTTGAGTTCCTGCCCATCGACATTTACAAGTCAGCCGCACTTTCCTATGAAATCGAGGACGGAAAAATTCGTATGCCCTTTGGCGCACTCAGCGGTGTAGGTGACAATGCTGCTATTGCTCTTGCAAAGGCGAGGGAAACAACAAGTGAATTTGTTTCAATTGACGATTTTGCACAGAAGGCGAGTGCTTCTTCTTCAACCATTGAAGCTCTCCGTCAGGTCGGAGCTTTCGGAAGTCTGCCTGAAACAAGACAGATGAGCCTGTTTGATTTTTAAACGGACAGCAAAGGAAACAAAAAGTTAACAAAATATGGCAAAAAAAACCGTAAAAAATATTGCATAATCTAATAAAAAGAGTTAAAATGACGACAAAGGAGGAATAAAAATGGAATTAAACTTTATTGACTGGCCGTCATTTAAAGACATAGTTCTTGAAGGCGGCACAACCCTTGCCGAGTACTGTGCACAGTATGCGGCAGTTCAGACAAACTGGGTTTACACCCTCGCAGCATTTATCTGCATTGCAATTATGCTTATCAAAAAGAACAAGAAGTGGTACTGGTATGTGTTCATTCTTCTTTATATGTTCATGTCAGTTACCTCCGTCGGTATGCACACCGCAAACTACGGTGAATTCCAGCCCGGCGTACTCACCACGAAGCTTCTTGCAAGCTACATCGATATGTCCTTCACCGAGCTTGTTGCCTGGTCAGGTGTTTGCTGCTTCGCCTTTGAATTTTATCAGAGTGCAAGCGAGCGCAAAAAGAGGAACATTTTCCTCATTACCGTTACGGTTATAATGGCAATAGTTATTTCGGTGCTTACATACGAAGTATTTGTGCTTCACGACAGACCGCTTTACATCGGCGGCGGCGGAGCTCCCATGGACGGTAAAACCGGCGGCCTTTCCCTTGCGGAATTCGGTTGCTTCCTTACAGCGCTTCCCATTCTTTATCTTCTCGGTGCAAACTTCAAAAAGATGGTTTCATCAGAAAAGATTCTTTTCGTGCTTATTATTTTCACCTTCCTTGTTGCATTCATCATCACCTCACTTTGGGGCGACAATGAAATCAACACATTCATTCTCGGTAACATCCACGGCCACTCAATCTGGCATATCCTTACCTCTCTTGCAATGTTTGAGGTTGTGTTCTGGGTCGATCAGCGTTCCGTTAATCAGATGCTCCGCGAAGCAGGTCTTAAGGAAATCTAAATTTAATGTGTACATTTTCAGCACTCCTTCGGGAGTGCTGAATTTTTTAATTTTTGAAAAGTCCTCAAAAGGTTGACAAATTTTTTCTTATATGTTAATATTAGTAAAACTTTATCGCAGTAAAGCGAAAGCACGTTAAAGGAGACTATTCAATGAACATCAAAGACACACAAATTCTTGTTGCCATGGTCGTATATATGGTAGCAGTTGTCGGTATCGGCATAGCTTTTGCCAAAAAGGCAAACAAAAATTCTGAAAACTACTTCCTTGGCGGACGTTCACTGGGCCCTTGGGTGACTGCGATGAGTGCCGAGGCTTCCGATATGAGCGGTTGGCTTCTTATGGGACTTCCCGGTGTTGCATACTGGTGCGGTATTGCTGATGCCTTCTGGACCGCCTTCGGTCTTGCGGTGGGTACATACTTTAACTGGCTCATCGTTTCAAAAAGACTCCGCCGTTACAGCATCAGAGCTAACAACTCAATCACTCTTCCCGACTTTTTCTCAAACAGATTCCGTGAGAACAAAAAGGTTATTATGACCCTTTCGGCTCTCTTTATTCTTATTTTCTTTACGGTTTATGCCGCAAGCTGTTTTGTTACCTGCGGTAAACTCTTCTCAACACTTTTCAATCAGCCTTATATTCCGATGATGCTCCTCGGTGCCGTGTTTGTGCTTGTTTACACAATCCTCGGCGGCTTCCTTGCTGAAAGTGCATCAGACTTTATGCAGGCTATTGTTATGATTGTTGCTCTTACTGCCGTTACCGTTGTAGGAGTGTTCAAGGCAGGCGGACTTGATGTAGTTATTGAAAACGCACGTCAGATTCCCGGATTCCTTGACTTCTTCGGTATGGCAACACCCTCACTTAATGAAGCGGGTCAGCAGATAGTCGAAAACGGTGCTCCCGTATTCGGTGAGGCTTCCGATTACGGCATCCTCAAAATCTGCTCAATGATGGCTTGGGGTCTCGGTTACTTCGGTATGCCTCAGGTGCTCCTGAGATTTATGGCTATCCGTGAGGAAAAGGAACTCAAAACCTCAAGAAGAATTGCTATGGTATGGGTTGTTATATCCCTTGGAGTTGCTGTATTCCTCGGCATTATGGGCAGACAGCTTTTCCCCGCAGAGCATCTTACATCATCAGAGGCAGAAAGCATTTTCATCACCCTTTCAACCTCATTTCTTCCTCCCATCATCGCAGGCTTTGTTATGGCGGGTATCCTTGCTGCAACAATCAGCTCCTCTGACTCTTATCTTCTTATTGCTGCTTCCGCAGTCGCAAAGAATATTTATCAGGGTATGTTCAAAAAGAACGCTACCGACAAGCAGGTTATGCGTGCTTCAAGGGTAACACTTCTTGTTATCGCAGTTATTGCCGCGATTCTTGCTATGGATGAAAACAGCGTTATTTTCCAGATTGTTTCCTTCGCATGGGCAGGCTTCGGTGCAACCTTCGGACCTCTTATGATTTTCTCTCTCTTCTGGAAGAGAACAACAAGAGCAGGTGCAATCGCAGGTATGGTCAGCGGTGCAGCTATGGTATTTATCTGGAAGCTCGGCATCAGTAAGCTCGGCGGTGTCTTCGGCATTTATGAGCTTCTTCCCGCTTTCATCATTTCTTCAATCGTTATCGTTGTTGTTTCACTCATCACTCCCAAACCCTCAAAGGAAATTGAGGAGGATTTTGAATCAATCCTTGTTGAAAGCAAATAAATTTACAAATTAAGCACTCTGCATTAGCAGGGTGTTTTTTTACTGTCCCCAAAAACTCCCCATAATAAAATAATAATCATTGAAAAAAATGTCGCTTTGTTATATAATAAACCTACTAAACCTAAGGAGAAGGCTATGCTTAATTTTATCATCGGTGTAAAGGGCAGCGGTAAAACCGCAAAGACACACGAAATACTCGGTCAGAGTGTAAAAAACGGCGGACAGGCTATGCTTATTGTCCCCAAGCAGTTCACCTTTCAGAGCGACAAAAGAATACTTGAGCTTTTAGGTCCGCGTCTTGCCTGCGAGGTTGAGGTGCTTTCCTTTTCGCGCCTTGCTTCAATTGTTCTTCAGACCTACGGCGGTATAACCTCTCCCATCGCAAAGGAGGGTGCAAGGAGCATTCTTATGTCTCTTGCCGTGGAAAGCCTTAGTGAAAAGCTTTCGGTTTTTTCAAGGCATAAAAATGAATTTGCTCTTGTAGGGAAAATGCTCGACACCCTTGATGAAATGAAAAAAGAGGGGATAACCCTTGCTGAATTTGAAAACAGCATTCAGCAAATTGACGATAATCTTTTAAAGGCAAAGGCAAGAGAAACTGCTCTTATTCTCCGTGCCTATGATGCAATTGTTTCACAGAACTACTTTGATGATGCCGACCTTCTCTCCTTTGTTGCCGAAAGCCTTAAGGATAAGGACTTCTTTAAGGATAAGACCGTTGTCTTTGACGGCTTTGCTTATTTTACAAAGCCCGAAATTGATATAATTCTCACCGCTCTGAGAACTGCAAAGGATGTTTATATTACCCTTTGCAGCGACAGTATTGACATTCACGATAACCTTTCACCCTTTGCGCTTTGCAATGCCTCCGCACGTAAGCTTCGTCTTTGTGCAGGAAATAACGGTATTTCTGTGGGTAAGGTAATCCGATGTGAAAGATCAGAGAGTGATTTTTCTCCTGCGCTCTATAGCTTTGAAAAGGAAATTTATAAGGCGGTACCTAAAAAAAGCACCGATAAGGTTGATGATATAACAGTTACCTGCTCGGCAAGCATATTACACGAGTGTGATTTTGTTGCCCGAAAAATAAAAAGAATGCTGCGCAGTGAAAAGTACCGCTGCCGTGATATTACCGTGTGCTTCCGTAACGGTGAGGTCTATGAAAAGCATCTGCGTCACGCCTTGAAAAAATACGGAGTGCCGCTTTTTGAGGATAAGCGTCAGGCGGTTGAAAACCAGCCCCTTGTTTCCTTCGTTTCCTCACTTCTTCTTATCTGTGCAAAGGGGCTTTCTACGGATTATATTTTCCGTCTTTGTAAAACAGGTCTTATGAAGCTTACCAATGAAGAGATATCCGAAGCGGAAAACTACTGCTTTATGTGGGATATCACGGGTAAAAAATGGCTTTCACCCTTTACGGAAAATCCCGACGGACTCGGTGAAAGGCTGACCGAGGAAAGACAGAGCATCCTTGACGGTATCAACCGTACAAGAGAGAAAATTATCTTGCCTGTTACGGATTTCAAAGAAAAAATTGTCGGCTTATCAGGCAAAGAGGCAATCGGTCTCATTTACTCCTTCCTTCGCGAAAATAAAATTGACGAAAGCTTAAAGGAATATGCAATCAGTCTCGAGCAGTCGGGGATTACTGAGCTTGCTCTTGAGCAGGAGCAGGTGTGGGATATCCTTATGGAGGCCTTTGACGAAATTGCCTGCACCCTCGGTGACAGCGTTGTTTCTCCCGAGCGTCTGAGCGAAATCTTTACTCTTGTTATCCGCACAAAATCTCTCGGCAAGCTTCCTGACGGATTTGATGAGGTGCTTATCTGCTCGGCTGACAGAATGCTTACAAATAATTCACCCGTTGTTTTTGTTATGGGGCTTAACAGTGGTGTTTTTCCTGCTTCGGCAGGGGAGAGAGGCATTTTCTCCCGTAAGGAAAAGGACAAGTTCAAAACTGTAGGTCTTGAAATCGGCGAGGAGCTTGAGCAGACCGTTGCAAGAGAACGCTTTTTACTTTACAACGCGCTTGCTTCGGCAACAGATGAGCTTCACCTGACCTATTCGGTAGCGGGTGCTGACGGTGAAAAGCTTAATAAAAGCGAGGGTGTTGAGCAGGCTCTTGCAATTTTCCCGTCGCTGAAAACAGCCTTTGAAAGTGACGAAAGTGAAATTGAGCTTGTAGAAAGTGAGGAGGCTGCCTTTGAGCTTCTTTCTAAAAAATGGAACGATAACTCTGCCTTTGTTTCGTCTCTTAAAAGCTATTTTGCCGATAAAGAGGAATACCGTTCCCGTCTCGAAGCTATAAAAAGGGCGGTCAACAATGACGATTTTGCCTTTGAAAATAAAGAAAATGCAATCGAGCTTTTCGGTGAAAATATGAGCTTTTCAGCCTCAAAGCTTGAGGATTACGGAAAGTGTCCCTTCCTTTTCTTCTGCCGTTACGGACTTAAGGCGAAGCCGAGGATGAAAGCAAGGCTTGACGCTGCCCAGAGCGGTACGGTTATCCATTATGTGCTTGAAATACTACTCGGTAAATATAAGGGTGAGGAGTTCTTAAAGCTCACAGACGAAAAGCTTCATATGGAAATCGGAACGATTCTCAAAGAATATATGGAAGAAAATATGGGTAGTGACGAAAGCAAAACCGAGCGCTTCAACTACCTTTACTATCGCACGGGTAAGGTGCTTGAATTTATTATGATGCGCCTTAAGGCTGAGTTTGAGGAAAGTGACTTTGTACCCTGTGACTTTGAGCTTCGTATCGGCAGAGGTGCCGATGTTGAACCGATGGTATATAACCTCGAAAAAGGCAGCGCGTCACTTTACGGCTTTATTGACCGTGTGGACAGCCTTGACCTTGACGGCAAAAGATATATAAGAATAGTTGACTATAAATCGGGTGAGAAAAAGTTCAAGCTCGGTGATGTGTTGGCGGGTATGAATATGCAGATGCTACTTTATCTTGTCAGCATCTGGCGTAACGGTAAGGGATACTATGAAGGGATTACCCCGTCGGGTGTGCTTTACTTCCCCGCGAGGATAACACCCCTTGCCTCGGAGCGAAATACCGAGAATGAGCAGAGGCTGACAAACCGCCTTAAAACGGCTCAGATGAGCGGTATGCTTGTTGATGACGGCGATGTTATAGCGCATATGGAAAAGAACCTGCGCGGAATGTTTATTCCCGCAAAATTTGATGAGAAAAAGCAGGTGCTTAAGGGGGACTTCATTACTCTCAGGCAGCTTGAAGCACTTGCGGTAAAAATGGATGAAATAATCTGCGATATGGGTAACAGTATCCATAACGGACTTGTCCCCGCAATGCCCGTCTGCGGCTCGGCATATACCGATGTCTGCTCCTGGTGCGATTACGGAGATATATGTATGAAGGAAAATCCGCGATGCAGATATATTATAAAGCAAAGCCACGACGAGGCAGTAAGAACACTTATGGGAGGTGAAAGCAATGAGCAGAAGCTGGACTGAGGCGCAAAAGGACGCCATAACCGCAAGAGGCGGTAATGTGCTTGTTTCCGCGGCGGCGGGCTCGGGTAAAACTGCAGTGCTTGTTGAGCGTGTCACTCAGCGTATCCTTGACCGTGAAAATCCCGTCAGGGCTGACCGCTTCCTCATTGTTACCTTTACAAGGGCGGCGGCAGGGGAGATGCGTGAAAGAATCGACGCTGCAATCAATGCTCTTATTGCCAAAAATCCTGCCGACTCCTGGCTTGTTAATCAGAAAATTCTTCTCTCAGCGGCGAAAATCTGTACAATTGACAGCTTTTGCTCCTCACTTGTGAGGGAAAACTTCAATCTGCTTGACCTTGCGCCCGATTTCAAAACCGCTGATGAGGGCGAACTTTCCGTTATTTCCGCCGAGGCATGTGACATGACAATGGAGGAGCTTTACCGCAAGGGTGATAAAAGCTTCCGTGACCTTGTTGAGCTCCTTTTTGCGGGCAGAGATGACAGGGGACTCGCCGAGAGCATAGTTGCTCTATATAAAAGCTCACGCTCCTTTCCGTTCCCCGAAAGTTGGCTTGACAGTCTTGCCGATGAGTTCGGAAGCTGCCGTACACTCGCCCAAAGCCGCCACGGCGAAATGCTTTTTAATTATGCCGCAACCCTTTGCAAGTACAGCCTTTCAATTGCAGAGGATTGCCTTCGTGGAATTGCGGGAGACCCTGACCTTGAAAAGATGCTTTACGACGCCCTTTCCACCGATAAGGCGCAGTATGAATATATACTTGAAAGCATTGAGAATAAAAACTGGGACGAAGCGAAAAGAGGCGCTGAAAACTTCAAGGCAACAAGACGCGGAAATACTCCGAAGCACCTTAAGGAAGATTCGCTGACACTTACCCTTGTCGAAAAGCGTAAGGTAGCAACGGAGAATATGAAGGACCTTGCAAAGGTTTTCTGTTGCGAGGAAGCCGATTTTTACAGCGACTGTGAATTTTTTGCACCTCTTGTAAAAAGCCTTGTTGAGGCAACCAAGCTTTACGGCAAGCATCTTTACGAGCTGAAAAAAGAAAAGAAAATTGCCGACTTTGACGATATAACTCACGCCGCCTTAAGACTCCTTGTGAAGGAAACTGCCGACGGCTGGGAGCGTACAAGGGAGGCGGAGAGCCTTTGTGAATTTTACGAGGAAATCCTCATTGACGAATATCAGGATACAAACAAGGCACAGGATATGCTCTTTACTGCAATTTCAAAAAACAACCTTTTCCGCGTAGGAGATGTCAAGCAGAGCATTTACTCCTTCCGTCAGGCGATGCCGGGTATTTTCATTGAGCTGAAAAATGCCTATAAACACTACGGTAGAGAAGAAAAAGCCTTTCCTGCAAAAATACTTTTGGGCAACAACTTCCGCAGCCGTAAGGGCGTAACGGATATAATAAACTTTGTTTTTTCGCAGCTTATGAGCAGTGAAAGCGGTGATATTGAATACGGTGCTGAAGAGGAGCTTGTTCCTCTGGCTTCTTACAGTGAAAAGAGTGAGCCTGCAACGGAGCTTCACTTGCTTGATACAACACTCCTTACGGGCGAGAGGGACAACGATACCCTTCAGGCAGAATATGTTGCCGACAGAATCAACGAAATGCTTGAAAGCGGCTTTACCGTAAGAGACGGTGACGGTGAGCGTAAGGCAACCTTCGGTGATTTTGCCGTTCTGCTTCGTTCCGTTAACAAAAAGGCACAGATTTACGCTGATGTTTTCCGCAAAAAGGGGATTCCCTGCTTTACGGAAACGGGCGGAAGCTTCCTCGGCTCAAAGGAAATCAGCCTTGCACTTAATTTTCTTCGTATAATTGATAACCCTAAGCAGGATGTGCCGCTTTTAAGCGTGATGCTTTCACCGGTTTTCGGCTTCACTCTTGACGATGTCAGCCGTATCCGTCTTGCAGGTAAAGGAGATATTTATTCCTGCCTGCTTTGTGAAGGGGAGAGGGATAATCCCAAGGTAAAGGATTTTCTTTCACGGGTTTCAAGATGGAGAAGCCTTTCTGCCTGCCTTCCCGCAAGTGAGCTTATAACGGAGCTTTATAACGAAACGGGACTTGTTTCAATTTTTGACGCTATGGATAAATCGGGTATGAAAAGGGCAAACCTTATGCTCCTTTTCGATTATGCCTGCGTTTATGAAAAATCGGGCTATACGGGGCTTTCATCCTTTATCCGCTTTGTTGACCGTCTGAAAAGTGAAAAGCAGGACCTTACGGGCGCTCTCGGTGAGGTGCAGAGTGCAAACGTTGTAAAAATTATGACTATTCATAAGTCAAAGGGTCTTGAATTTCCCGTGTGCATTCTTTCCGATTGCTCAAAAAAATTCAACCGTATGGATGAGGCAAAAAATCTCATCATCAACTTAAAGCACGGACTCGGCATTGTCCGCCGTGACCTTGATACCTTTGAGCAGTACAGAACTGTCTGCCACAGTGCTGTTAAGCTTTCAATGCACCGTGACAGCATCAGTGAGGAACTGAGGGTGCTTTATGTTGCAATGACCCGAGCAAAGGAAAAGCTCATTATGGTTGCAACGCACAACAAAATGCCCGAGTTTCTCCGCAAGTGTGCCGTTGATGTAAACGGCGGTAAAACAAAAATAACACCCTATGCCGTTACAAAAGCGGGAAGCTACGGCAATTGGCTTGTTACCTGCCTTTTAAGGCATCCCGACAGCTTTGATTTAAGACAGGAGGCTGATATTCCCTCATCTGTTGTGCTTGACTGTCCTTCACCGCTTAAGGTTGTATATAAGGAATGCACTGACAAGGAAGCTGCCGACGAGGCTATCACCTATGACGAGGCTATGCCTGACGAGAGCCTTTTCAGAGAGATTGAAGAAAAGCTTTCCTATAAATACAAGTACGAGGCATTGTCAGGTGTTATTACCAAAAGGGCAGCTTCGGAGGTTGACCGCAATTACATTGACCGCGATTACTTTGCATCGGCTGTTCCCTCATTTTTAAGTGAAGGCGGACTTACGGGCGCACAAAGAGGTATTGCAACCCATACCTTCATACAGTTCGCTGATTACGCAAAAGCAAAGGCAGACCTTGAAGGCGAAATTGAACGTCTTACCGCAAAGGGCTTGCTCACAGCTCAGCAGGCAAAGGGTATTAACCGTAAAGCTCTCAAAGGCTTTTTTGAAAGCAGACTTTTTGAGCGTATTGTTGCAAGTGACCTTGTAATGAGAGAAAAGAAGTTTACTCTTGAGGTGCCTATAAGTGAGGTTTACGAGGAGCTTTCCGACTTTTCCGGGGAAAAGATGATGATTCAGGGTATTGCCGACTGTGCCTTCCTTGAAAACGGTGAGCTTGTGGTTGTTGACTACAAAACCGACAGCCTTAAAAATGAAACGGACTTTATTGTCAAGTACGCTTCCCAGGTGCTTTTATATAAAAAGGCATTGAGCGAGTGCACTGGGTACAATGTAAAAAGTGCGGTGCTTTATTCCTTCCATTTGGGCAAGGAGATTGAGGTGCTTTAAAAAACTTTTTAAAAATAGCAAATATCACAAATATTTTTTCAAAAATCTGTTGATTTTTCTTTTGACGTGTGCTATACTATCATCCGTTAATGTAATAATACCAACCGAAAGAGGTGACACATAATGAAAAACGGTATTCATCCCAACTACGAGGAAACTAATGTAAAGTGCGCTTGCGGTGCTGTAATCACAACAGGTTCAACAAAGAAGGATCTTCACGTTGATATCTGCTCAAACTGCCATCCCTACTTCACAGGTAAGCAGAAGCTTGTTGATACAGGCGGACGTGTTGACAGATTCAATAAGCGTTTCAACCTCGCAAAGAACAAATAATCAACTTCAAAGAAACAGACGGTACAAATTATTTGTTCCGTCTTTCTTTCATTTTAAGGGGGTGTCACTGTGGCTTCCTACAGAACTGTAAAAAACGCCAATCAGGATGAATTTATTGTCAAAAAATCACGCTTTATCGGATATGTAAAGCCTGTAAAAACTCAGCAGGAGGCTATGGATTTCATTGCCGAAATAAAAACAAAGCATTGGGATGCCACCCACAATGTTTATGCCTATGTCCTTCGTGACGGTATGACAAGGCGCTTCAGTGATGACGGTGAGCCTCAGGGTACAGCCGGCATACCCTGCCTTGATGTGCTTGTTAAGGAGGATGTCACCGATGTGTGTGTTGTTGTAACACGGTATTTCGGCGGAATTATGCTCGGTGCAGGCGGACTTGTGAGAGCCTATTCTCACGGTGCATAAATTGCCCTTGACAGCGGAAATATAATTACAATGTCCCTTTGCAAAATTGTAAGGGTGAAAAGTGACTATAACTTTTACGGCAGACT
>JAZOVO010000021.1:0-44441 GCA_045658745.1 Acutalibacteraceae bacterium
AAATTTTGTTGATTATTTGCACCGTATATATTATAATTGTATCAGCGAATGTAAGTCAAAGGAGGACTTTTTATGGCTATAATCAAAAAAGATGCATACTTCATCTCCTCAACTGCGGTAAACAAAATCCATTGCTGCATCTGGATGGACGATGAAAAGGAATACAAGGGCGTTTTTCAGATTGCCCACGGCGTAAGCGAACACATTGAGCGCTATGACGAATTTGCACGCTTCCTTGCAAGCGAAGGCTACATTGTATGCGGTAACGACCACCTCGGTCACGGCAAGAGCGTTGACAGTCTTGACGACCTCGGCTTCTTTGCCGAAGAGGACGGCGACAAGAGAATGATTGACGATATGCATATTCTTTACACAATTATGCACAAGCGTTATCCCGAGCTCCCCTACTACCTTTTCGGTCACAGTATGGGCTCCTTCTGTGCAAGGGTTTATGCTACTGCATTCTGGCACGAGCTTTCGGCTCTCATCCTCTGCGGTACGGGTGAGCTTCCCTCTGCTGCGGTTGTACTCGAAGAGCCTATCAAGTTCCTTTGCAAAAAAATGGGCCCCCGTGCTCAGGCTTCAAATGCAATTCTTGACAAGGTAAGCTCATTTTTTGTTAAGGATGCCCGTACCGACAAGGACTGGCTCAGCAGAAACGAAAAGAATGTTGACGCCTACATTGCCGACCCCCTCTGCGGTGCTGACCTCAAGCTCGGCGGTGTGAGAGACCTTATCTCCCTTGCAAACTCCGCCTGTACAAGTGAGTGGGCATATCTTATTCCGCCCACACTTCCCATTCTCCTCATTTCGGGTGCAAAGGACCCCATCGGTTTCAACGGCAAGGGTGTTATCAACGTCTGCGACAACCTTGAGGATGCAGGTCACGAGCCGAAGGTTATCCTCTACCCCGGTGACAGACACGAAATTCTCAACGAGGACGACAGAGAAAATGTTTTCGGTGATATTCTTGATTTCTTAAAGAGTGTAAGTGAGGCTCCCGATTTCAGCAACATTGAAAGCTACTTCGGTTAAAACGGTAAAAGTTCTTTGATTCTTTCTTACAAGAAAGAATGCCCGACCGACGAGGTCATAAAAAAATCCAGCAGATAAATTGGAATTTGATAAAGGAGAATACTTCAATGACATCAAAAGAAGAAAGCGAAGTTTTACTCGACGCACTACTCTCGGCAGCGGAAAATCTTCTCAAAAAGAACGGCGAGTTTTATCCCATCGGCGCAGTTCTGACATACGACAACGATGTGACATTCACAGCAATACATCCTGATAATGAATTTCCCGATTCAAAAGACATTATTAGTTGTTTGATTTCTTCCCACAAGCAGATGGCTCAAAAGAATGAAATTAAAGCAAGCGGAATTGCTTGGAATGGTGCATTTTCTTCAAACGGAAAGAATTCTGATGCAATTGTTGTTAGCTTGGAACATAAAGATAACTATTCTGTTATTGTAGGATTGCCTTATAAAATTGGTTTGTTCAAGAAAGTAAATTTCGGAGAATTGTTTGCACAAAACGGGAATAGCGATATTTTTTAAAGATCTTAATTCTAGCCTCCACTTCACCTTAATCAACAATAAAAACACAAGGTCACGGAAATTTTCTCTTTTCCGTGACCTTTGTTATTTAGTAAATTACAGTTCCCTGCCCTCGGCGGGCAGCCGTGACTTTTCTTGTAAGAAAAGTAACCAAAAGAACTTTGCTATTTCTTTTTATTTAACCGTTACCTTGCAGCATTCAGCATAATTTCCGTCAACGGAAATCGCTCTGATTTCACAGGAGCCCTTGCCCTTGCAGGTAACATTACCCTTCTGATCAACAACCGCAACCTTTGCATCGGTTGTCACCCACTTGACTGCCTTGTTCGTGGCATTCTCGGGAACAATCGTAGCATTGATGCTGAAGGTTGAGCCGACCTTGCCGCTGAAGCTGCTGCGATCAAGCGCAATACCGAGCACCGATGTACCCGTAACCGTTACGGTACATTTTGCAGTATAGCCGCCGCTTTTGGTCTTGCAGGTAATCACAGCCGTGCCCTTTGACTTTGCGGTAACAATACCGTTCTGGTTAACCGTTGCAACCGCCGTATTGGATGAGCTCCATGTAACAGCCTTGTTGGTTGCGTTTGAGGGTGAAACCGCCGCAATAAGAGTTGTTGACTTACCCGCAACAATGCTGAGGCTTGTTTTGCTGAGCTTTACACCCGTGGTTGCAACTGCTCCGACCTTGACGGTGCATTTTGCCACCTTGCCGCCACTTACAGACTTACAGGTAATAACTGCGGTAGCGTTGGGAGTAAGACCCTTTATAACACCCGTTGAGGAAACTGAAACAACCTTGGGATTGCTTGATGCCCATGTAACTCTCTTATCCGTTGTGTTTGCGGGGCTGAAGGTAGCCTTAAGCTGATAGGACTTACCGTAGCCTAATGAGACCGATGTCTTGTTAAGTGCAATAGCGGTGGGCTTTACGGCAACAACGGTAACCGTGCAGGTTGCCTTTTTGCCGCTCTGTATGCTCTGGCAAGTAACAACCGCCGTACCGGGCTTGACGCCGTAAACCTTACCGTCGGAGCCGACCTTCAGTACAGATGTATTGGAAGATGTCCACTTAAGATTTTTTACCGATGCATTGGCGGGCTTGACCGTAGCGTAAAGCTGACCGTAAGCGCCTGCCTGCATTTTTCCGGTTGATCTGTTAAGTGTTACCGATGTAACCGCAATAACTGGTCTTACCGTTACGGTACACTTTGCCGTATGGCCGCCGTTATCGGTCTTGCAGGTAATTACTGCCGTACCGGGCTTTACACCCGTTACCTTACCGTTTGCGTCAACCCTTGCAACCGCGGGATTTGAAGAGGACCACTTGACTGATCTGATTGTTGCATCAGCGGGAAGTATTGTAGGCTTGAGAGTACCTGAGAAGCCGACATAAACCGAGCCCTTTGTAGCGCTGAGCTTAACACCCGTTGTCATTGTAACAACCGTTACCGTGCAGGTTGCCGCAACTCTGGGATTATCAACCGAGCGGCAGACAATAACTGCCTTACCTGCGCCTACGCTCTTGATTTTACCCGTACTGTCAACGGTCAGCACCTTTGTGTTTGAGCTTGACCATGTAACCTGCTTGAAGGTTGCATTTGCGGGATAAACCGTATTTTTAAGCTGATAGGTGTAGCCCTTGTACATTGCACCGCTCACCTTGTTGAGAACGATTTCACCGACCTGAACCTTGGGCTTTACGGTGATTGCGCAGGTCGCCTTGAGTCCGCCTACCTTTGTTGTCGCGGTAATCACAACGGTGCCTGAGCCGACTGCCGTAACCTTACCGCTCTGGTCAACGGTTGCAACCTTTGTATTGCTTGATGACCATGTAACCGATTTATCATATGCATTTGCAGGAAGCACCGTTGCGGTAAGCTTTCCGCTCTTTGTTGTATACATTGTGCCCTTGCTTGTGTTAAGAGTGATGCTTGTGGGCTTTGCGAAAATCTTGAAGCTGCAGCTTGCAATATAGCCGCCGTCAACGGTCTCACATTCAACTACCGCCTCACCTGCGCCTACACACTCAACAAAACCCTTACTGTCAACCTTTACTACCTTTTCGTTGCTGCTTGTCCAGATAAGTGACTTATTCTCTGCCGTAGCGGGATAAACCTCAGCATAGAGATAGCCCTTTGTGCCGATATAAGCCGAAGAGCTTGTTCTGTCAAGTCTGACACCTGCAACGCCCTTACCTACGCCGATAATGCTCTGCGGGAATCTTTCACCCCAGATTTTCTGCATCGTGTCTGAGGGGTGAATACCGTCGATTGTATATTCGGGGTAGAACGCATCGGGATCCTTGGGGTTTACGGAGAACTGATTGAGGTTAACGAAGCCGTCGTGCTCCGTTGTTTTTGAAAGCCATGTATTTACGTCCTTTGCAATCTGCCAGTCAGCCTGAAACTCCTCGTCGGTTCTGACATACTTTGCCCCTGTACCGAGATAATCTCTCGTAGCACCCTTCCACGGGGTGATGCTGACTGCGACAACCTTTATGCCCGCAGCGTGGCAAAGCTGGAAAAGCTGTCTGTAGCCAAGGCAGATTTCCTGCCAGGTAGGCTGTTTAATGTCGGGATATTTTTCGGCAATATCGTTACAAACGGGATGGATGATATCGTTTGCACCGATTTTGATAACTACATACTTTACACCCGTCTGACTTAAAACGTCACGGCGGAAGCGGTCGATAAGGGATTCACCGAAAATAAGTGAGCCGTAGCCGAGGCCGTCACCTAAAAGGCGGTTACCCATAATACCCTTGCCGACAATACCCACATTGGTAATGCCCTTTTCGTTGATAGCCTCTGCAAGGTACTGCGGGAACTCGTTTGCAACGGTGGAGTCACCTACAACAACAACGGAGTAAGCACCGCTGTCAGAAAGGACATCCATGCTTGCAAGACAAGGTACAACCTTTACCATACTGAAGGCAAGCTCGATATTAAGCTCGCTGCCCGTAATCATTTTCAGGTACTTCATCAGCTCCTCGCTGTCAAGCATTGTGCCGATATTCATTTTTTCATTAGTGGTGTAATCACCGCCGAGAGCAAGGTATGTATCACCGCCGGAAAGACCCATTGTCTTAACCTCGGTGAAGTCCTCAAGGAAAATGCTGACGGCAATTTTTTCACCTGCAACAACATCGTATGTAACGGGGTCGGAAAGGAACTCCTTACCGCCGGGGATTGAAACGAAGGGCTGACCCTCGTTGAAGGTTACCATCTTAACGCTTGAGGGGTCAATTGTTGAGCCGTCAACGCTTTTTGCAACGGTAACTCTTGTAATCTTTAAATCATTTTTTCCGTAATAGTTGGAAAAACGCAGACGGAGCTTTGAACCGCTTGCCGTGGGAGTGATAACGGTTCTTGAGGTAACGTTACCGATATAGGCGGTAATATTGTTGTAGCCCTCAATGCCTATTTCCGTAGGAGCGGTACCCCAGGCACCTATCCACTTATCATTACTGTTAGCGGCAGAGGCGCCGATAACGGCCGTGCACATAAGCACAACCGTAAGCACGAGGCTGAGGAGCATCCCCTTTAAAATTCTCTTCATATCTATCAATCCTTTCGATAGGGTTCGGATTATTCTCGTCACCCTAAGGCGCTATATTTATTCAAAATAATAATACCTTATAAAGCATAAAAAGTCAAGAAAAGTCACGTTTTACAGCCACTTTTAACCGTTATTTAACTTTTCCGTTCTTATTTGAGACACTTTTTCTTGCAGTGTTTGTTTTTTTCTGTACATTCCCCTGCTTTTTTGCGTTCTGCGGTCTGTCCTTCTGCACGGGCTTTTTTGCAGGCATCTTCGGCTTTTCAGTCGCAGCGGGAGCGCTCTTTTTTGCGGGAGGTCTTATATCAGCATCCGCTCTTCTCTTCTGCGGTGCTTTTTTACCGTCGGCACTCTTCTTCTGTGACGGCTCTGCGCCCTTCTTGGTTTTCTTCGGCTTTTTCCTTCCCGTGAAGGCAAGCTTCCTTTTTATATTCTCAACAAGCACCTCAAAGGATGACGGAAGCGGCTCATAGCTTCTCTTTCTCTCCATATCGAAAAAGTCCTTCACGTCAAGCACAAGCTTCAGCACACCGATTGCGGCGGCAACAAATGTAAGTACAAGGAAATATACCGAGCCGACAACCCTTCTTACAAAGGAGCTTGCAAGTCCTCCGAAGCTCAGCTTCACCGTTTCTGCGGCAACAAGGTTAACCGTTGTCAGCTTACGCCCCGCATAGAAAACGTCAGCCTCGGCAATAACGTCACCCGCCTCAACGGGAGCAACAAGGCTTTCGACTGCCTGACCCTCGGCAAACTCGAACATCACCGAGGCGGGAGATGCCATAGCGGGAACAAGAGCGGAGGTCTCCTTTTCGGGAACAAGGGCAAGCTTGTCCGTGCCCTGACCTGCAACAATGTCAACCGTTGCCACGGTCTGGTCGGGAGTTGCGATAACCTTGTAGCGGATATTCTCATACACCCAGTCGAGCATCTGACGGGCATCGGTCATTGAGGTATTCTCATCGTAGTAGTCGTCGTCGATATCCTCCATTCTTCCGCTCATAACAATCGTAAGGTATGAGTAGCCGTCAGCGTTAGAGATAACGGCAATGCACTCACCTGCAAGGTTTGTGCTTGTCTGCTTGCCGCCCGTTACGGAGCTGTGATAATAATCGGCAATGGCGGCATTCTTCATCTTGTTAGAAGCCTGATAGGTACGCTCCTCGTTATAGTCGGTCTCCTTAAGTGTTACCTCCTCAAGAGAAAAGGCTTCGTTAAAGGCGGGGAACTGCAGACCGTACTTGATAATTTTCGCAACGTCGGCGGCAGTAGTATACTGGTCAGGCTCATCAAAGCCGTGAATATTTTTTATTGAGGTTGCGGTACATCCGATTTTCGCAACGAGCGCCTGAATATCGGCGACAAACTGAGAAAGTGAGCCCGAAACCTCGTAGGCGATAATGCTCAGGGCATCGTTGGCACTGTAGGCAATAAGGCAGTCAAAAAGCTCTCTTTTTGAAACAACCTCACCCTCCTCGTAAAGAGCCGTGGTCATACCGTCCTCGTAGTCAAAAACGTTGAGATTCTTTTCCGTTATTTTTATATCACCGTCAAGGTTGCCCCACTTTTCAATAGCAACAATTGCGGCAAGAATTTTCACGAAGCCTGCAGGAGCAGTCTGCATTGTACTGTTCTTTTCAAAGAACACCGTACCCTCATCGAGGTTTTCGAGGTAGTATATATCCGAAAGAAGCTGTGATGTTACCGTACCCGAATCAAAAAGAGCGGACACCGACGGCGCCGACAGACCGAAAACAAGAAGAAAAGCTATAAAAAAGGAAATCAGTTTTTTCATTTATTTACACTCCGGTTGACAAGTTTTTAAATTTATGCTTTAATTATTATATTAAAAATAAATATACTTGTATATTATAGCAATTCCCGAGCAAAAAGTATATACCTACGGTAAAATTTAATGCTCAAATTATTTAATTTTTTACCGCAATTTTGAAAGGACAGCGTTGCTTTATGATATTTGTTACCGGTGACACACACGGAATATATTCCCGCTTTGACGACCCGAGGCTCAGAAGACTCGGAAAGGGTGACACCCTTATCATCTGCGGTGATTTCGGCTTTTTATGGAACGGCTCCAAGGAGGAGATAAACATTCTCAAAAAGCTCAGCAAGAAAAAATACAACATCTGCTTTGTTGACGGCACCCATGAAAACTTTGAGCTTTTGTCAAAGCTTAAAATTAAAAAATGGAACGGCGGCAAGGTACACCATATCGGCGGAAATATTTTCCACCTTATGAGAGGTCAGGTTTTCACAATTGAGGACAAGACCGTTTTCACAATGGGCGGCGGCGAAAGCCCCGATATTGACATCCGCTTTGAAACCGAGACCTGGTCCGACCTTGAAATACCCTCAAGAGACGAGCTTATCGAGGGCGTTGACAACCTTCAGAGGCTTGGCGGTAAGGTTGACCTTATCATCACCCACGAGCCTCCCGCAAAAATCAAGGACTTTCTGCTTCTCAACACAGGCACCGATGCGAGCATTACCGCCATCAACACCTACCTTGAGGACGTAAGCCGCACCTGTAAGTTCAGCCACTGGTATTTCGGCTCACTTCATATGGATAAGTTTATTTCCAACACTCACGCCTGCGTGTTCAACAATATCATCAATGCAAAGACGGGCGAGATTGTGAGAAGGTAAGAAAAAAACAAAAAGTTCTTTGGTTCTTTCTTACAAGAAAGAACGCCCCGCGGCGAGCGGCAAAACAATTCAAGCAATAAAACAAAGGTCACGGATTTATCTCCGTGACCTTCAGTTTTATATGAATTGCTTCAACGCCCTCGGCGGGCGGCCGTCACTTTTCTTGTAAGAAAAGTGACATAAAAGAACTTTGCGCTTCTTAGCTCAACATCAGTCTCAGCTTCATCATAAGACCTGCAAAAGCATTCTTCGGCTTGTCAGCATCAGCATTGTAATCCTCACAGTTTTCACCGTTTATCTCGCTGATTTCACCCTTGTCGGAAAGGCTGAACACACCGTAGGTAATATGGGAGGGCTTATCCTCATAATAATCGGCAAAATTACCGTCAGCAAGCTCCGTAAGACAGGAATATCCGAAGAATTCCTTGTTAAGATGATACTTGCTTATCCAGTCAACCTTGCCCTTTTTACCTACAAGACCGACACGGATAACACCGTCGGCGCGGGCGTTCACATTACCGCCCTGACTGCAGAGAAGCACCTGCTTACCGTCAATTTTTCTGCTTGTATCAATAAGGGAAATCATACAGTTCTTTGTACCGAGAAGCCCCTTGTCCGCTCTGAAGACAGTCCAGGTTTCACCGCCGTCAAGGCTGTCAGCATATGCAATATAATTGCTGAGGTTTCTCGCATAAATACGAAGTGCCTTATAGTCACCCGAGTCAATGCGCACAAGCTGCGCCTCACTCGTTTTCTGAATACCTGCCTTAACGGGGATTTTACCGCCTCTGTGCCAGGTTTCACCGTTATCGTCGCTGTAAATTACACTTGCTCTTTCAAAAATCGGATCCTTGAAAAGTCCGTTGTTATCGTAAACGCAGAAGAGTATTCTCTCCTTGCCGTTATGCTCAATAACCGTACCTCTGCCCGGGCCTACTCCGAGGAAGCCCTCGTCCTCACTCTTTACCATAGGAGAAATAATCTTCGGTGCACTCCAGCTTTTACCGTTATCGTCGCTGTAGCGCAGCCACAGATAGGTTGTCTTGTAGCACTTGAGGTCTGCGGCGGCATAGAAAATCCTCTGCTGAACGCTTACCCCCTCGCTACCCTTCTGGGCACAGTAAATTGCCTCACCGTTTTTGTAAAGGCGGAACTCCTCGTCAACGGTGTACTCTGTTTTTTCGCCTGTTTTTCTATCGAACACAAAAGCAAGTCCGTTTTCATATTCACCTATGTAATAGCCGAAGGTAGCGGGCTTGTCGCCGCAGTCACCCGTTGTAAGAAGCATACGCTTTTTGCCTTCAATTTCGGCATAGCCCGTGCCCGTCTTTGACTGAAGATAGCCGCAGCCGTAGGTATAGGCATCGGCAAGCAGAAGGATTCTGCCCGATGAGGTCTGCACAATCGTGGAGTCGATAAAGGATGCGCTCTCCTTTTCCGTAAGAGCCTCGGAGTAATCGTCAAAGTGATTGACCATAACATATTCCCAGTCACCATAGCCGTCCTTTGAAAGCGCAACTGCAATGTCGATATTATTCGGAGAGTCCGAGCCGTGTCCGTAACGCATATCCGCTCCCGCAATAACACTTCCGTCATTGAGGGTATAAAGGGCGGGAATACGGTTTTCCCTTGAGCCGAACTGACCGTCGTTAAAGGGCTGGTCGTATGATATTTTCTGAGTTTTAACAGTATCCATTGTGCTTCTCCTTGAATGCCGTGAATTTTGTTTCTATGATTATAGCATAAAGAAAGGGAATGTGCAAGTATAGAAGTAAGTAGTCAGGGAACGCCTTGCGGCGTTTAAAATGCAAAATGTAAAATGCAAAATTGTGGGCATCGTCACCGAAGCGCCGCCCGCACAGGGCAGTAGAACTTAAAAGTAATAACCACGGATATAAAAAAAAGAGCAAGATGGCTCTGCCCTCTTGACTCCCGCAAGCTTTTGTAAAAGCTTGACCAAAACTTTGCTTTTCTGCTCTTTACTTAGCCGTTCTTCTTCTGATAGCTCTTACAGAAATGAGGAACAGCCATCGCATCAGGGCTTGTCTTCTCGTGTGTTACCTCAATCTTCTGAAGTCTGCACTTGTCACACTCCACGTGATATTCACACTCGTTAACAGTACACTTTACACCTTCGTTATGCATTAAAAACACCTCCCTTGTACTCTTATTATTACAAAGGGAGGCGATTTTTATTCAATTTTATTGCCCCTTATTTCACAACATCAATAATACGGTAAATAAGAGTTACAAAGGTCATTGCTATATTGTAAAGCACGGAAACAATATACTTAAGACCGAATTTTGTAAGAAGCGCATTGGTATTTTCGTCAAGCACCTTGTCAATTTCAGGCTCGGGATCAGCCTTCACAAAGGGCTTGTCAGCATCGTATTCTGCCTTTTCACCGTTCATAAGAGTGAACTCGAAAATTCTCTCTCCGACAAGAGTGATTGAGCCGATAGTATAGCTTAAGCCGATTTCAAAATTCTTTACGCTTCCCTCGGGAATTTCGCCCTCAATGTCAATGCTTCTGGTCTGACCGGGAAGAAGAGTAAGCGGTGAAAAATCAAGCTTAAGGTCTGTACCGTATACGTTTGCGGCAAAAATTGTAATCGTCTTTGACTCTGAAAGGTTTGTCACCATAAGCTTTGTTGCATCCTCGGTGAGATAGCCCTCCTTACCGCCGTCAAAGGTAGCAAATACGCTGTGTGATATATTTGTTGTCGCGTGGAACTGAGGATACTCAGGCATTGAATGCACGTCGTGGCTCTCTGTACTCATAAGGAGAGTGTACATAAGATTCTTCGTGTATTCATCCTTATAGGTCATACCGTGGTGGTAGTCCTCAATAAGCCATGTATGCTCGGGAAGATAACAGGTCGAAGCGTCAACGGTCATTGAGGGTGAAACCTGATAAAAGCCCGTGTCAACCTTCTGTGTATATCCGTCACTGAAGCGCTCACCGAGAGGTGCGCAGGTTGCGCCCGTTGAAGCGGGAGTTGTGATAATAGCGTCGGAGGAAACGGGCATACCCGTTACAATCTGAATATCATAGCCTGCAAGGATGTAAACGTTTGTGCCTGCATCCTGAGCCTCCTTGAAGCCCTTTGCAAAATAGTGCTCACCCTCGGGAGACTGAATTTCATAATGCATAAAGTCACTTTTTTCAATAACCTCTGCATTTTCTGTTTCATCAAGAAGCTCTGCCTTCATATCCTCGTAATACTCAAGGGGAATGAAGTCCCACATACTGCCCCAGGTACCCATAACGGGCATTACGTAAGGCACAAGTGCATCTGCAAGGTCGTCAAGGAAGCCGAGCCAGCCTGCCTCAACAAGATAGTGAAGATCCTCTTCAATAAGCATACCGTGCTCAATAAACACGATAAGTGCAACGTCACCGAAGTCAAAGCCCTTCCGGGGAGAATTGAAGGCGTCATAAGCAATACCTGCACCGCCGAGTGCGGGAACGGTAAGCACGGCATTATTAACCTTGCCCTCTTCGCCGTAAAGGGTGAGATATGTGCCCGTAATCTGTCCGCCGTGAGAAACTGCGATAATATTAACCTTTTCCTTGCCTGTATATTCAAGAACGTCATCAATAAAGGTATTGAGCTTTTCAGCGCATTCAACAGCACCCATTCTGAAGTCGCAGGTGAAAACAAAGCAGTTTTCCGCACCTACTCTTGCAATAACGTCTGCCATAATTTCAGGCTCTGCCTGATGTCTGCCCTCAGGGTATTTCAGCATAAGAGCTTCGTAGCAGCACTCCTCGGGTGTATTGATATAATTCTTAACGTCATAATAGCTTGAGCCGTCGGGATTGGTCTTCATATCACCGAAGATTCTCTGAAAACCCTCACCGAGTCTCTTTGCAATAGGCTCAACCTTGCCTGCAAGTAAAAATGTACCCGCATCGGCAATTATACCTCCGAGGTTACCGCCGACGGCAGAGCCTATCTGTCCGAAGGCGTCGCCCCACACGTGAACAACCTCGCCGTTTTCGTCGAGTCTGTAAAGCTCACTTGAGGAATAGCCCGGTACCATAATCACGGGATAATCCGAAAGCTCGTTATCATACCATGCTCCGTAAGCTCCTACAGAGCAAAGGCTGAAGAGCATAAGAGCCGTGAGTAATACTGCGATTGTTTTTTTCATTATCTCCATCTCCTTTGGAAATTACTTTTCCGTAACATATATTTTAACACATTATTAAAATTTGAGCAATGCTTTTTGCAACAAAAAAAGCCGCAGCCTATTGTTGAAAATGACAACAATTTTCTCCCCCGCGGTATAAACAGAAAGCTCCGAAGGAGAATCCCTTCAGAGCTTTTAACAAAGCACGGCTTAAATCCGTCCGCAAGACGTATGTATTATGCCTATAATCCTACTGCTCTTCCCCGTCCCGCTTCTTTATTTTCGGAAGCACAAGGCATAAAATAACTGCAAGCACAGCCGCAACGGCTATACCTGCAGGGATGATGTAATCCATATCGCTGTCGCCCGTATCCGGTATAACCGTTCCGGAAATAACGGCGGCCTCGTCAACGGCAAAAACCTGAAGCAGAACTGCACAGGCGCTGAGAATCATAAGCCCCGCCATAATGATACAGATGACCTTTATCATCTTTTTGCTCATCATAATATTTTACCTCCGTGATTTACTGTCAGGCTATATTTTAACATTATGCAATCAATGTGTCAAGTGCTTTTACCTGCCCGCTCAACGGTTGCGGCCGTTATGCCTCCGCCGTCGGCATCGACCTGTCGCAGGCGGCAGATTGACGCCCCCTACGATAATTTAAAAAAGATATTGAAATATATTTCCGAAGAGTATATAATATTATGGTAAATAATTATGAGAAAGGGGTTTACCCAATGAAGAAAGCAACAAAAATCATCGGCGCGGGTCTTCTTGCTGCCGCAGCAGGCAACGCCGTTCACGCCGCATTGTACAAGCCCGCAAAAAGAGAGCTTGCTCCCCTGCCCGAGGAGGCCTTCAATGTAGAAAGATACCGTAAGAACCTTTCAAGGGCAATTCAGTTCAAGACCATTTCCTACCGCGAAACAGAAAGAGTTGACTGGAAGGAATTTGAAAAGTTCCACAAGTTCCTTGATGAATCCTATCCCCTTATTGCAGAGAAGCTTGAAAAGGAAATCGTTCCTCCCGCAAACCTCATCTACCGCTGGAAGGGTAAGAGAGACGACCTCAAGCCCATTGCTCTGCTCGCTCATCAGGACGTTGTTCCCGTTTCACAGGGCACTGAGCAGGACTGGGTACACGGTGCATTTGAGGGTGTTGACGACGGCGAGTTCATCTGGGGCCGCGGTACAATTGATATGAAAAACCACCTTATTGCTGTTATGGAGTCCGTTGAAGCTCTCCTTGAGGACGGCTTTGAGCCTGAAAGAGACGTTTACCTTCTCTTCGGCGACAACGAGGAGGTTGTTGCAAACGCCGAAAACGGCGCATTTGACATTATGACAACCCTCAAGAACAGAGGCATTATGCTCGACAGCGTTATTGACGAGGGCGGTGCAATTATCCCCGTTAATGTTCCCGGTGTGCTCAATGACAAGTACCTCGTCGGTATTGGCGTTGCCGAAAAGGGCTATTCAGATATAGAAATTGTTGTAAACGGCAAGGGCGGTCACTCCTCACAGCCTCCCAAGCACAACGCTCTCGGTCAGCTTGCCTGTGCTATTCAGGAGATTGAAAACCATCAGTTCAAGTCATCCTTCAATCAGCTTATGAATGACCTTATGGATGCCGTTGCAAGAGAGTGTACATATCCCGTACGTCTCATCACCTGCAACCTCCCCCTTCTTAAGCCTGTTATTCTTCAAGTTGCAAAGGCAATTCCCTTCGGTGCCTGCTTTGTAAGAACAACCACCGCCGTAACAATGGCTAACGGCAGCCCCGCCGCCAATGTTCTTCCCCAGAGAGCAAGTGCAACCATCAACTTCCGCGCAATGCCCGGCACAACCAAGCAGGACCTTGTTGACCACATCAGAAAGGTTGTTTCAAACAAGGATATTGAAATCAATGTCCTTAACTCAAAGGAAGCTTCAACGTTCTCCCCTACCGATTCAAGAAGCTTTAAAATCATCGGTGACCTCTGCAAGAGCCTTGAGCCCAACTCAATCGTTGCTCCCTACCTTGTAATGGGCGGCACAGATGCTTACAACTACGAGCCTATCTGTGAGAACATTTACCGCTACGCTCCCTTCAGAGTAAGCGTTGAGCTTCTCCGCGGCGCTCACGGCACAAACGAGAGAATTCCCGTTTCCTGCCTTGAGGATGCACTCAAGTTCTTCAAGAACTACATCAGAAGAGCAAGTGCGGAGTAAAGAACTGTTACATTAAGCGCAGAACAAAAAGCAATAATAACAGATGTATTTCAAGGCAAATACGCCTTGGGTGCATCTGTTATTTCTTTTTATATGTTTTACATCATTGCTTTTTTAGCCGTTCTTCGCCCCTCGGAGTATATGCATACGCCTTCGGGTGGAAAAAACGGCTTCTGCATCTTAATGAAACAGTTCTTCCGGACATGGAAAAGCCGTTGTCCTGATTTTTTTATTATTTCCTCAAATTAAACAAAACCTTAACATTTTAATAATATAATAAACCGCATACAGCAACGGAGGTGTTTCCAAATGTTTAAAATTCTTGTAATTGAAGATGACAAGGACCTTTGCCGCAGCATGTGCTCTTATCTCAATGTCAGCGGCTTTGATGCCATAGGTGCACTAAACGCGAAAGCCGCCTATGAAACTATGTACAGCACTGTTTTTGACCTTATCATTTCCGATATTATGCTCCCCGACGCCGACGGCTTTGAAATTGCAAAAAGCATACGCTCCACCGATGCGGAAACGCCCATTATTTTTGTAACAGCAAGGGATGACTTTTTTTCAAAGCAAAGGGGCTTTCTTACGGGAATTGATGACTATATTGTAAAACCCGTTGACCTTCAGGAGCTTGTGTTGAGAATAGGAGCAGTTTTACGCCGAAGCAAAATTGCAGCTTCACGAAAGCTTGTTATCGGTGAATTCAGCATGAATATGGACGAGCGCACCGCAAAACTGAACGGCAAAGAAATCCCCCTTACCGCAAGGGAGTTCAATCTGCTTTACAAGCTTCTGTCCTACCCTGGCAAAACCTTTACCCGTTCACAGCTAATGGACGAATTCTGGGATTCAGGCACAACCTCAGGCCCCAGAACTGTTGATGTTTATATGGCAAAACTGCGTGAGCGCCTTGCAAATTGCGAGGATTTTGAAATTGTTACTGTTCACGGACTCGGCTACAAGGCGGTGCTGAAATGAGAAAAAAACCAAAGAAGGACAAGCGTCTTCGGGACAGCATTTTTTCACCGTGGAGCTTTATACTCTATTTTGCAATAACAGGCTTTGCAGTTTCCGTAAGCTTCCTGCTTTTCTTCAGCGGCAGTCTTTTTGACTCCCAGAACATACCCGTCCTTATTCCTGAAGGTACGGTAAAAGAAAGAGCACTGCGCACCCTTTTCAACATCCTTTTCATCTGCCTGTTTATGAGCATTTTTGACGGCGTGCGTAAACACTTTTTCACCCACCGTCCCGTCACAAGAATTCTTGAAGCTCTTTCAAAAATCACCCACGGTGATTTTTCCGTAAGGATAAAGCCTTTACATAAAAAAAGAGCCTTTAACGAATATGACCTTATTATTGAAGACATCAACAAAATGGCAAGTGAGCTTTCCTCAATTGATACGCTGAAAACCGACTTTATTTCAAACGTTTCCCACGAGATAAAAACGCCCCTTGCCGTTATACACAACTATTCCGCAATACTGCAGAATCCGAATCTGTCCGAGCAGGAAAGAACCGAATACGCCCAAAGGCTTCAGGCAGCTTCAAAAAAGCTTGGTGACCTGATTTCAGGTATTCTCAAGCTCAACAAGCTTGAAAATCAGCAGATTTTTCCCGAAAACAAAAAATTCAATTTAAGCGAACAGCTTTGCCAGGCTCTTCTCATTTACGAAAAGGAATGGGAGGAAAAGGAGCTTGATATTGTGACCGAGCTTGACGACAGCATTGTTGTTGAAGGTGATGAGGAGCTTTTATTAACGGTATGGTCAAACCTTATTTCCAACGCTGTAAAGTTTACAGAAAAAGGAAAAAAAATAACTGTCAGGCTCTGTAGTCAAGACAATAACGCAATTGTTTCCATAACCGACAGCGGTTGCGGAATGACTAAGGAAACGGCAGCTCGGATTTTTGAAAAATTCTATCAGGGCGACACCTCTCACGCCACCGAAGGCAACGGACTGGGGCTTGCCCTTGTCAAAAGAATAATTGATATTACAAAAAGCGAAATAATTGTTGAAAGCGAGCCCGATAAGGGGTCAACCTTCACCGTAAAAATCAAACTCAACAGATAAGCTGTGACAACATCCATTCTCTCCCTATAAAAGCAGGAGCACGGAATTTTTCCCGTGCTCCTGCAGTTTTTTATTCAGTTACATCTGCCGTAGGAACTACAACCGCCTTATTTAAGGAAGGGTCATTTTCCGCAGTGATAAGCTCACCCTTTTCATTCCAAGAGGCTTCATAAGCGTAATAATAAATATTGCCGTCCTTGTCAACAACATAATCGTTGTAATATCTGTAGGGAGCCTTATCGGCCTCCATCTGCTCCTTGTAATAGGCGTCAATTTCCTCGTCGGTCATATTATCCGTATCGGGCTCATAATAGTAAAGCTCATCTGCCTTGTCGCAGAAGAAGAAGCCGTCAGCGGTTATAAAGCAATCAGACTCGTAATATTTTTCGCCGTCATCGCGGACATAGTAGAACTCGTCGTACTCGTAGCCGTATTCCTCATCGGTTTCCTTTATTACGGTGTAGGTGTAGACTCTGCCCTCTTTATCGTAAAGAGGTACAAGATCCTCGTCCTCGTAGCTGTTGCCCTTTTTGTCGTAGAAAACACCGTCAACGGAAATTCTGTCATTTTCGTAGTAGATATCCTCAAAGTTACCGATAATGTCTATAACGGAGCTGAACATCTTACCTGCCATCACAAAGCCCGCAATAAGGGAGGCTATGCAGGTGACGATAACACCGATACCGAAGATTTTTGAAAGCTTCTTCTGCTTTGTCTTTTCCTCGGTGTCAATTTCGGGAAGCTCAACAAGACAACGGTTGCAGACCTCGTAGCCTACGGGGCAGCGGTTACCGCAGGAGGGGCACACCTTAAGGTCGGGGCCGGGGAAATCCTTTCTTTTAAGAAGGAAAACAAGCACCGTCCAGGGCCCGAAAATAATGCCGCAGATATACCAGCCGAGTCCGAGCTTGTGATTTCTGTGCTGAGCGGAGAAGTGCATAAAGAGAATGCAGAACGCCGTTGACAGAAGGCTGACTATTGACAGCGCGGGATAATACTTGAAGATTTCGGAATATACATCCGTCATTTGCTGAATAATTTGTTCTTCCATTTTTCTTTCTCCTTTGTTTTAATTTTATATGAACCGCCGACTGAACGGCGATGCATTATGAGGTGTACTCGGCCCTTTGGCCCTCAACATCAATCCCATTCAAGACCCGTAACCTTGTCAAGGTCAATACCCTTTGTTTCGTGGGTCTTTCTGATAAGTGCAATAAGAGTGATTAAAAAGCTGGGAACAAGCAGACAAAGAGCAACCGTTCCGATAATGCCGTCACCGAAGATAAGTGCAAGCACCATATTGAGAATAAAGGCTACGGAATAGCCCGCGAAGCCGACAACGGTCTGTGCCGCCGCAGTTGACGAACGCAGATTGGTCGGAGCGGATTCACTGGCCATCATAATAAGCACGTCGTTGGTTGAATAGTAGCTTCCTACGAATGCACCGCAGAAGAAGCCGACAATTGCGGGAGTGAGCAGATTGTATCTTGAGCCGACCGCAAAGATAACAAATGAAACAACGCAGTTTGCAGCAACGGTAATTGCGGCGGCCTTTCTGCCCTTCTTGTCAGAGATAAAGCCCATAATTACCTGAGAAAGTGCCATACCGATAGGATAAAGTGCGATAGCCTTATTAACCTCGTTAACACTTACAAGGTCGAGGAATTCCTTTACGTTTGAGCCGTGGATGCTCATAGCGTAGCCGTGAGTGAGGATAGCCTGATAGTTAAGGCTTCCGATAACGCCTACGCCCGCAAGGGCAAAGCAGATGTAAATCCAGCGAAGCTGCTTATGCTTGAAGCCGAACTTAAGAGCATCAATAACACCGCCCTGAGAATCCTGAGCGGATTTCTTCTGCTTTTCAGCCTCACGCTCCTCGTCGGTCATACTCAGGTAACGGATTCTTGTATCGATAAAGGTATCGGGCTCTCTTGCGCAGAGAAGTGCGATAAGAGAAACGGCAATACCGACAACAGCGGGGATAAAATAAACATTACGCCACTCTGATGCGGTCTCCATAAGCCACGAGCGAAGCAGGGGCACAAGAAGAACCGACATATTGGCAAAGAACTTGATAACCGAATATGTAATTGCGCGGATTTTTGCCGGAGAGGATTCCATAATATACACAACGTGCATATCGTGAGGAATAAAGAACATAATAAGGCATGCACCGAAGAAATACATAAACACATTCTGCGAAAGGAAGATTATCAGCATTGAAAGGGACATACCGAAGGTGTTGATGATAAGAAAGGTTTTTCTGCCGAAGCGGTCAGCAAGGGGTCTGTAGAAAATACCGATAATCTGGAAGGGAATTGCTATAACCTGAAGAAGGTTAAGAAGCGTAACCGCGCTGTCACTTACAAAGAAATCGTTTGCAATTTCCGTCTGCATAAGTGTGCCTATCTGCGAGGCGATTTCATCAACGGCATAAATAAGACCGATAATCAGCACAAGGTACCAGAAATAAAAATTACCCTTGGGACGTGCCTTCTGCTTCTGCCAGTATTTAAGCTCCTTTTCCCGTTTTTGCTGAAGCTTCTGAAGCTTCTCGGGGGTTACTGCTTTTGCCATTTTTTATTCTCTCCTTTTTTGCTTTTCTTCATCTTCAATTATATTGCAAGGAAGTAAAAGTGTCAAGGAGTTACGGTTTATTATTAGTAATAATGTCATATTGTTTTTTATTATTATACTCAATGTTTGAGTATATGTCAATACTCAAATTAAGAGTATTGTATCATTGCCTTGAGGTGATAGTATGGATTATCTTGACAGACTTATAGCTTTGAGAATTGATAACGACCTTTCACAGAAGGCTGTAGGAAAAATAATTAACAAATCACAGCAGGGCTACGACCACATTGAAAAGCGAAGGGCAAAGCTCTCCGTTGAGGATTTTGCAACACTTTGCAGGTATTATAATATAAGTGCAGACGAGTTACTGAAATTGAATGAGTAAGAATAACCCCGCGGAAATTTCCGTGGGGTTATTTTTTCTGCCACCTCAACCTTATATATGATATCATAATCAGCACGGTAAAAGGGTTGTTTGTCTGTTCGGATGAAATAATTGTCTGTTCGGTAAAAGCTGAGCGGACACGGCAAGCCGTGTCCCTACGTAAGCTCATTCAAACCACGTCCGTCTGTATAGTCTCGGAGGACGGACAACATTAAAACAACCCACGGAATAAATGATAGTAAAAACCAAGCCGGCCGCCCATTGGGCGGCGCTACAATATAATAAAAACACCGCCTTTTTCAAGACGGTGTAATTGTTTGCCCTCTTGCGGTTCCCAAATTCGCTTATCGGCTTGGAGCGCCGAGCGATTTTGACCGCTGCGCCATCCCCACCTCGCTTCATCGTCCGCTGGACGCGCTTCGGTGGCGATGCCCGCCGCGGGGCGTTCTTTCTTGTAAGAAAGAACCAAAGAACTTTACTTGTTGTCGGCGGCTTCCTTTGCTCTTTCAATAGCCGTATTGATATCACGGCAGAAGTTTTCACTGCCCACCGCAGTGTAAAAGCCCGACTTCTTCATAGCCTTCATAGGCTGCTCGTTAACGTGTGAAAGAATAAGGGTGATGTCCTTCTTCACGCATCTCTCAAGAAGAGCCTTGAGACTGTTCATCGCAGTACTGTCAATTGCGGGAACGCCTCTCATACGAAGAATAAGACACTTGGTCATATCCTTGAAGATAATCTGCTCAATCTGGTTTGCCGCACCGAAGAACATCGGTCCCGTTGCCTCGTAAACTCTGATATATTCGGGAACTGCCATAAGCTCCTTTTTAGTCTCGTCGCTGTCAGCCTCAACATCCTTGCTCTCACTTACATACTTCCATGACTTGATGTAGCTTTCCTCACTCATTCTCTTCATAAAGAGAACAAGAGCAAGGAGCATACCGAACTCGATAGCAACAACAAGGTCGAAAACAATTGTAAGCACAAAGGTGATAAGAAGAACGATGATGTCGCTCTTGGGAGCGGTTTTCACAAGAGATACGAAGGTTCTCCAATGGCTCATATTATATGCAACCTGGAAAAGGATTGCCGCAATTGCAGGCATAGGAATAAGTGCCGCATAGGGCATAAGGAAGATAAGCACAAGCAGAAGCACAACCGCGTGAACAATACCTGCTACGGGAGTTCTGCCGCCGTTTTTGATGTTTGCCGCCGTTCTTGCAATAGCACCCGTTGCGGGGATACCGCCGAAAAGAGCGGAAGCAATGTTACCTGCGCCCTGACCTAAAAGCTCGGCATTTGAGCGGTGCTTTGTTCCCGTCATACCGTCAGCAACAACGCAGGAAAGGAGCGACTCGATAGCCGCAAGCACTGCAATTGTAAAGGCATCGGGAAGGGCAATTTTAATTGAAGCAAGGGAGAAATCGGGAAGGGTGAACTTCGGCAGTGCACTGCTGATTGTGTAAAGGTCACCGATGGTGTTGACCTCAAGGGGAAGAAGCTTCACCATAGCAATGCCCACGATAACAGCCACAAGTGAGCCGGGGATTTTCTTGCTTATCTTCGGCATAATGAGAAGCACCGCAAGGCACACCGCACCGACGATGAAGGCATCGATGTTAAATGTGTTTGCACCCGCAACAAGAGCCTTGAGCTTGTCAACGGTTTCGATTGTTTCCATTCCCTCGGGATAGGTCATACCGCAGAAGTCCTTTATCTGACCGAGAAGAATTGTAAGAGCAATACCTGAGGTAAAGCCTGTTGTGATTGTAAAGGGGATAAATTTGATAAGTGAGCCGAGCTTGCACACACCCATAATCACAAGGATTATACCTGCAAGGATGGTTGCTGTTGCAAGGCCGCTCATTCCGCTTTTTGCAACGATACCCGCAACTATGGTTGCGAATGCCGCCGTGGGGCCCGCAATCTGTACGGTGCTGCCGCCAAGAGCAGAGATTACAAAGCCCGCGATAATAGCGGTGTATATACCCTCTTCGGGGCCTACACCCGAAGCAAGAGCGAGAGCAATTGAAAGGGGCAGAGCAATAATTGCAACAATTAGACCTGCCACAATGTCCTTTACAAGCTGATTTTTACTGTAGCCCTTAAGGCTTGTAAAAAGCATCGGCTTAAGCTGATTTTTTTCCATTTTTTCCTTCTCCTTCGATTATTTACAATTATATTTTTTACCGCTTAATTATAGCCTTTTTTACAAAAATGTCCATATTTTTTTGTAAAAAATACCGAATACGTTACTTTTAATAAATATTTATAATTTTAAGGTCTTAAATTGTATATTTTCGTGATTGACTTTTAAACCCTACGCTCCTATAATTCACTTTGGTATTTATGTCTGTAATATAAATTCAAATAAAAAGAAGGTTGTTCTTATGGAAATGCAAACTCTTTTAGGCATATCAATTGCCCTTATGGCGGGTCTTGCCATGTCCCGTGTTGTCAAGCCCCTCAAGCTTCCCGCGGTTACGGGCTACCTTGTTGCAGGTATCCTTATAGGCCCCTACTGTCTCGGTCAGCTCGGCATTGAAGGTATCGGCTTTACAAGCGTCGGTGCGGTCTCCGAACTTTCAATCCTCAACGACGTTGCCCTCGGCTTCATTGCCTTTGCAATCGGCGACGAGTTCAGACTCTCTCAGCTTAAGCACACAGGTAAGCAGGCAACAATCATCGGTATTTTTCAGGCTGTTGTGACGACTCTCGTTGTTGATGCCGCACTTATCGGTCTTCACTTCATTTTAGGCGAGGACAAGCTCCCCCTTTCAAGCGCAATCATCCTCGGCGCAATTGCCTCGGCAACGGCTCCCGCCGCAACGCTCATGGTTGTCCGTCAGTACAAGGCAAAGGGTAAGCTCACAAATCTGCTTCTTCCCATCGTTGCTCCTGATGACGCCGTAGGTCTTATCATCTTCGCCGTTTCCTTCGGCGTTGCAAAGGCTCTCACCCTCGGTGAATTCAGCCTCGTTTCCGTTCTCGTAGACCCCATTGCCGAAATTGTATTCTCACTTGTGCTCGGCGCAATACTCGGCTGGTGCCTCTCCTTTGCGGAAAAGTTCTTCCACTCAAGAAGTAAGCGTCAGGCAATTGTTATTACCGCAATCTTCCTTGCAGTTGCCCTTTCAAAGCTCAAGTTCCATTTAGGCCCCGTACACGTCGGCTTCTCACCTCTTCTCGTTTGTATGATGCTCGGAACAATCTTCTGCAACGTCTGCGAATTCTCCGCAAACCTTATGGAAAAGACCGACCGCTGGACCGCTCCCCTTTTCATCCTCTTCTTCGTTTTAAGCGGTGCAGAGCTTGAGTTCTCCGTATTTACAGATCTGAGCATTATCGGTATCGGCGTTATATACATTATCACCCGCTCACTCGGTAAATACTTCGGTGCACGCTGGAGCTCGGTTCTTACAAAGAGCGAGCCCAATATTCAGAAGTATCTCGGCATTACGCTTCTGCCCCAGGCGGGCGTTGCCCTCGGTATGTCAATCACCGCAATGGAAATCGGCGAAAGCGGTATCATCATCCGCAACATTGTTCTTTTCGGTGTGCTGATTTATGAGCTCTTCGGACCTACTCTGACAAAGATTGCACTTACCAAGGCAGGCGACATTCAGCCCAAGCCCCACAAGGAAAAGGTTGCTCTTCCCAAGGGCAGAGACGCGGTGTGAAAGTAGCCAGTAGTCAGTAGCCGGTAGTCAGGGAACGCCTTCGGCGGGTTAAATGCAAAATGCAAAATGCAAAATGCAAAATTAATGGTCGCTTCGCTCCGAATTGTAACCTCTCCGTCAAAATCGAAGATTTTGACACCTCCCCTTTCGGGGTAGGAAACCCTACAACCTTGGAGGACGGAGTTGTAGAGTAGTTAGTAGCCGGTAGTCAGTGTTGTGACTTTGGGAAAATTAAAATTTAGTATGAGAAAAAAGCAGGTGTATTCAAGGTTCACGAAAACATCTGCTTTAACTTTTATTCAAAAAATCATAAATGCCTGCAGGGCATTTCCTGACTACTGACTACCGGCTACTTTTATCAGACATTTTCACCCCGACACTACGCATATACTCTAACGGTGATTATATGAAAAAGGCAACCCTTCTCCCCCTGCTCATTACCCTTTGCAGTCTCGTCCTTTCAGCCTGCGCGCCCGAGGGCTACTGCAATATCCTCCTTTTTACCGATAACCTCAACCGTATAAACGGCAACAAAGCCCTCTCCCTTTCGGACTACACCGTGAGAGATGACGGCTATAAGCTTATTATTAAGAATGAGTCGGGCGAGGTGCTTCTGACCGCCGAGGAAAACGAAAAGGGAGACCTCAAAAAAATCCGCCTTACTGTAATTAAGGCTGACGAAAAGGGCAGCACGAAGCCGATAACTCCCGCCCACGGTGAATTTTTCAGAAGCGAGGCGGCAAAGGCAATGGAGGCCTTCACCCTTTTTGACAACGAAAAATGTGCCGAAGCGGTAAAAAAAATCCTGCCGATGAAAAGTGAGGACTTTTCAAGGACAGGAGAGCTTACTATGGATGTTGAGGAATATCATCTGGTTTACTATTCGAACAAGCTGTGCTGTCAGTTTACCGTAACAAACGGCTTCCTTGAAGAAACCGAAAGCACACGTAAGCCTGAAAGCAGACCCCTTTACGGAGAAACCGCTAACACGGTTTTATCAGAACAGTAACGGCTTAAAACGTCTGCTCCCTTAAGCGGAAGCTATAGCCGTTATCCTCAAGCTTTTTCATATTCTTAAGCATAAAGCCTGCACCCTTTGCACCGCAATGCTCGGGGTCGGGAGCTACGGTAACCCTTATACCGAGCTTCTCTGCGAGAAATTTATCAAGACCGTAGAGCCTTGCAACGCCGCCCGTAAAGACAATGCCCTCGTTACAGATATCCGAGTAAAGCTCGGGCGGTGTCTGCTCGAGGACCTCCATAACTCCGTCAAAAATACTCTCTACATTTTCCTTAAGTGCATCGCAGACGTCGTGGGAGCTGATGCTGAAATTCTTCGGCATGCCCGTGACGATATCCTTACCCGTAAAGGTAATTTCAAACTCCTCTTCTCTTTTAACGGCACAGCCTACGGCGTGCTTTATTTTTCTGCCCGTCTGCTTTCCGATATGAATATCCATATTTTTCTTGACGTACTGGCAGATTGCCTCGTCCATTGTATCGCCCGAAACTCTGCGAAGAGAAGTCGCGTAGGCAACCGTACCCATAGTTATAACGGCAATATCCACCGTGCCGCCGCCAAGGTCAATGACCATAACTCCCTTGGGGTGGTCAATGGAAAGTCCCGCGCCGAGAGCCGAAACAACGGGCTCGTCAACAAGGTGCACCTTACCCGCTCCTGCGGCGCAGGCGGCCTCGATAACCGTCTTTTTTTCAAGCTGTGTGCTGCAGCTCGGGGCGCTTATAAGCACGTTGGGTCTGAAGATACTGTTTTTGCATATTTTTGTAAGGAAGCGTGAAAGGATATCGGCCATTACGGTGAAGTCGGAAATAACGCCGTCGGAAATAGGGCGTCTGAGCACATAGCTTTCGGGTGCCTTGCCGAACATTCTTCCCGCATCGTCACCGAGGGCAACGAAGGAATCGTTACGGGCATCGTAGCAGATTGCGTTATCCTCGCAAAGCACTATACCTCTGCCGCTTACAAAGGCGGTAACGGTGCTTGTTCCGAGGTCGATGCCGATATTATAGCCTGCCATTTCTTCACTTCCCTTCTTGTTTCTTTAACTAATATATTTTACTTGCTTTTGGCTTTTTTGTCAACTGTGGGTTTGTAGGGTGCGACACCCTCGACGCTCCACCCATTGGCCAACTGTTTTTATGTGTTGCGTTGTTTGTTTCCCCGAGCCGACCATTGGTCGGCGCTACAATGTTAACCGTAAATGTGCGGTGGCTTTTGCGGACACGGCAAGCCGTGTCCCTACGGTATCCCCCATTGTAACGGTTAAATCCATAACGCCGTCAGGCCTCCGGTACGACACACAGGTCGTACCCTACGCGGTCCTCGGCCCTTACCGCTTCTTATCCTTCAGCAGCATATACTTGAGCGCCGAATAGCGTCTTGTCTTTTTATCATTGTCAACCATTGCGAAAATTTCCTCGCTGCTGCCGACAAGGATAAGTCTGTTTTTGGCTCTCGTCACGCCCGTGTATAACAGATTGCGATAGGAAAGCCTCGGCGGTACACAGCACACGGGCATTACCACGCTGTCAAACTCACTGCCCTGACTTTTATGCACGGTGATTGCATAGGCAAGCTCAAGCTCCTTAAGGTTATCAAAGGGATAAACCGCCGTTCTTGTATCAAAAAGGATTTTCATAAAGCCCGCATTGTGATTGACGGCAATGATTTTTCCTATATCGCCGTTGAAAATACCCGCAAGGGTTTCCTTACCCCTTGTCCAGACAATATCGTAGTTATTCTTAATCTGCATTACCTTGTCACCCTCACGGAAAATACGGCTTCCGCGGGAGACCTCCTCCTTGTCCCTTGAGGGAGGGTTAAGGAGCCTCTGCATCATTTCGTTTATTCTTACCGTGCCCGTTTCACCCATTTTTGAGGGACAGATTATCTGTATATCCTCAAGGGGGTCACTTCCGTATGCCTTGGGCAGGCGGTTAGTGCAAAGCTCAAGCACCGTTTCGGCGCACTTATACATATTGCTCCTTTGCATATAAAAAAAGTCCTTATCCTTAACGCCCAGCTCGGGATATTCACCCTTTACTATTTTGTGGGCATTGGTGACTATAAGGCTTTCAAGGCTCTGACGGAAAACCTCCGTCAGCTTCACCGTAGGAATAAGCCCCGAATCAACTATATCCTGAAGCACGTTGCCCGCACCTACGGGCGGAAGCTGATCCGAGTCACCGACCATAACAAGGCGGCAGCCTAAGGGAAGTGCATCAAGAAGCGCCGCAAAAACGTGAGTATCCACCATTGAAAGCTCGTCGATTATAACGGCGTCAGCCTCAAGGGGATTTTCCATATTCCTTGTAAAGCGGGGCTTGTCACCCTCGCCCCATTCAACCTCTAAAAGGCGGTGAACGGTTTTTGCCTGTCTGCCCGTAACCTCACTCATTCTCATTGCGGCTCTGCCCGTCGGGGCGGCAAGAAGAACGCGCAGCTTCTTTTTCTCAAAAAGCTCGAGTATACCGTTGAGTGTTGTCGTCTTACCCGTACCCGGACCGCCCGTAAGGACAAGCAGTCCGTCATTTACGGCGGTGAGAATTGCCTCTCTCTGCTTCTCTTCAAAGGCGATACCCTTTTTCTTTTCAATTTCATCAACGGCGCTTACGGTTATTCTGCCCTTTGCGGGCGGGAAACGGAGCATAACGCCGATTCTGTCGGCAATGCTTCTTTCGTCGAGGTATTCCTCTGCAAGGAAAACATAGGGCTTGTCCTCGTAAAAATCGACAACAATCTCTCTGTCATCGATAAGGTCGTCGATAATCTCTCCCGCCTCCTCGCGCTCAAGTCCGAGCAGCTCCTTTGCGGGAAGGATAAGCTTTTCTCTGGGCACACAGGTGTGACCGTTTGAAAGATTGTGCCTTAAAATATGTATAATACCCGCTCGGTGGCGGTAGATTTCCTTTACTCCGTTCGGAAGCTTTTCGGCTATCTCGTCAACGCGCTCAAAGCGAAGCGCCGTTTTCTCACCGCAGAGAATATAGGGGTTTTCGTTGATTCTTTCAACGGCACCGCTTCCGAAGGCCTTGTATGCCGCAAGGGACTCCGAGGGACTCAAGCCCCATTTTTCAAGGGCGATAATGACCTCTCTTGCCGCAAACTGACTTTTGAAGCTCTTGCTGATTTCAAAAGCCTTATCACGGGTGATGCCCCTTATTGTGCTGAGCCTTTCGGGATGGTTTTCTATCACATCAAAGCTGTCATCTCCGAAGCGGTCAACAATCTTCGTCGCCGTAGCGGGACCTATACCCTTGATTGCTCCGCCCGAAAGGTAGCGGTACATATCGGCGGCGCTTTTCGGAAGTGTGCGCTCACATTTTTCAACGGCAAACTGTGTCCCGTAGGTGGGATTCATTTTCCAGCTTCCGTAAACCTTTATTCTTTCACCGGGGTTACAGGCAGGCATAATGCCGACCGCCGTGATAAGACGCTCGTCACAGCTTAAGTCAAGGACTGTATAGCCGTTTTCGGCGTTTGTATAAATTATCCCCTCAACAACACCCTCGAGGGTTATCTGCTCTGCCATTATGCCACCTCCTTTTTAAATGATGCATCCGCTTTGCGGATATGATGCTCACCCTACGGTGAATGATGCTCCGCCGTGGCGGAATGATGTATTTGTCCCTATGGGACAAATGTTGCGGGTCTGCGACGCATTTTATCCTAAGCGACAAGGGCGTCGCCCCCCTACCGCAACTTAATAATTATAACTCACATCACGCTGCCCCGTCAATATTTCCGCTTAATTTTGTGGGTAGTTGTTTTATCAAAGCCGTCCCTTCTTACCGTCACCTTTTTTATCCGCTTGTACGACGGCAGATGGCGGTTGACGGCTCTGACAACCTCGTTTATAAGAGCCTTGGCTTCCTCCTCGGCGAGAACAGTCTTTTTAAGCTTTGACTTTATGGCCTCCTCATCGGGAACAATTTCGCAGCTTACGATATCGCCCTTTTCACCGAAAACAAGGCTTTCGGATATATACGGGCTTTTGTTGAGACGGTATTCGAGCTCCTCGGGGTAGATATTCTTTCCGTTGCGGGTGACAATTACATTTTTACACCGTCCGCTTATACGGTATCTGCCGCTTTTATCCGCATAGCCGAGGTCACCCGTACAGAACCAGCCGTCACGGAAAACCTCATTTGTAGCCTTTTCATTATTATAATAGCCGAGCATTACCATAGGGCCCTTAACAAGGATTTCACCGACGCCCTTTTCGTCGGGCGCATCAATTTTCACCTGCACCTCCTTAAGGGGTCTGCCGACGGTATCGGGAGTTGTATCATTGACGCTGTTGCAGATTACTATAGGAGAGCACTCCGTAAGCCCGTAGCCGATAATCACCCTGAAGCCGAAAGCTTCAAAGTCCTGTGCCGCCGAGGACTGAAGCGGTGCCGCACCGACAACAAAGGTTCTGAGTCTGCCGCCGAAAAACTGATGTATGTCATCAAAAAGCCTTCTCTTTTTCTCCTCACTCATTGCCGTTGAAACAAGGGTGGCAAGACGGAGCTTCTGCCGTAAGCCCTTTTTTTCAATTTCACCCATAAGCCTTTCGTGAAGCTTTTCGAGGATAAGCGGTACGGTGACAAATACCGTCGGAGAAAAAAGCTGAAAGCTTTTGCTCAGATATCTAATACCGCCGCAGAAGGCTATGCTGCCTCCGCAGTAGAGCATCATTAAAAATGCAATCGTCTCGTAGGTGTGATGCAGGGGTAAAAGCGAAAGTGAGCGGTCGCAGGAGGTAAGGGTGATGTTTTCACTTACAAGATAAAGGTCACTGCAGAGGTTGCGGTTTGAAAGCATAACGCCCTTTGAATTTCCCGTTGTGCCCGAGGTAAAAAGAAGCACTGCAAGATCATCGGGGTCAATTCTGTTTTCAAGGGTAAAGCCCTCCTTTACGAGTGCCTCACCCCTTCTGATAAGCCCGCAAAAGCCCCCTTCATCCTCATCAAAGCTGATGAAATCCCTTTCACCGCTCAGCTTCTGCTTGGCTTTGCCGTCACATAAAACCGTTTTCACATCGGCAAAGTCAAGTATATCCTTTATATCCTCACCGGAAAGCTCACGGTCTACGGGCACCGCAACAATACCCGCCGAAAGGCAGGCAAGATAGCTGACACACCACTCATAACGGTTACAGGAAATAATCGCCGCCTTTTCGGGCGCCCCCTTTTCACGCAGCAGGGCAAGGGCAAGGCTTATAACGTCGCTTTTAAGCTGACGGAAGCTGATTTCAATTTTCCTTCCGTCGCCGTCAAGGAAAACAAAGGCGCTCCTGTCACCGAATTTTTCTCCGCTTTTATATAAAATCTCTCTTACTGTTTCGGGTCTGTACAAAAAATCACCGCCTGATAAAACTCATATATAAATATGATTTTCAAAAGGCGGTTTAATATTCAATTTTTATTTTACTTTATACACATTTGCCTCAAAGGGTGAAAGTGTATCGGAGGCGGGGGCGTTGACGTTGGAAATCACCTTTTCAAAAGCCTTTACATTTGCCTTTCGCTTCTGAGGCTTATCGGTAAGGTTCATTTCAACAAAGAAGGTGGCATCCTCACCCTTTCGGTAATATGAAAGGACATCCTTCCACTTTTTGTCATAAAGCTCAAATTCACCGTAAACAAGAGCCTCGTTTTCGTGCCTTAATTTTGTCATCCGACGGTAGAAATTAAGCACTGAGAAGCGATCCTTATCCTGACTTTCAACGTTGTTACGCTCAAAATTATCAACGGTTTTAATCCAGGGTGTGCCCTCGGTAAAGCCTGCATTTTCTCCCCTTGTCCAGCAGATGGGAGTTCTGCAGTTATCGCGGCTTCCCGCAGAGATAACCTCAAAGAGCTTTGCGGGGTCCTCTCCCTTTGCGGTAAGCTCGTTATAATAGTTGATTGACTCAACGTCACGGATTTCGCTCATATCCCTGAAGTCACCGTTGCACATACCGATTTCCTGACCCTGATAAATAAAGGGACAGCCCTTCATTGTAAGCTGCATTACTGCAAGAAGCTTACTTAATTCACTTCTGTAAAAGCCATCGGGACATACCTTGCTGGGCATTCTTGTTGTATCGTGGTTTTCAAAAAATACTGTAGGCCAGCAACGGTTGCCGTAATCAAGCTGCCACTTTACAAGCTCCTTTGCCATAGGACGAAGGTCATACTTATACTTAAGGAAGCGCTTCTTACCGGGATTTTCCACGTGGTCAAAGGAGAACACAACGGAAAGCTCCTTGCGGTAGTCACCTGTCATAAGCTTACTCATTTCAATACCCGTGCCCTGACATTCACCGACGGTGAAGGCATCGTACTTATTGAAGGTATTTTCTGCCATTTCGTGGAGATATTTATGAAGCCTCGGGCCGTAGAAGTAATGCTCAACGCCCTTTGTGCCCATAAGTGAGCCAACGGTTGTGTCGCCGTCGGGCAGACCGTCAACCTTGGAGATAAAGCTGATAACATCAAGGCGGAAGCCGTCAACGCCCTTGTCGAGCCAACGGTTTATCATTGCATAAAGGTCCTTTCTGAGATTTTCGTTTTCCCAGTTGAAGTCCATCTGCTTTTTGGAGAAAAGGTGAAGAGCCCACTGCTTACGCTCGGGATAATAATTCCAGGCTGAGCCGCTGAAAATTGAATCCCAGTTATTGGGAGGTGTGCTTTCGTCACCGTCGCGCCAGATATAATAATCCTTATAGGGTGAGTCGGGATCGCTGACGCTTGACTTAAACCACTCGTGCTCGTCGGAGCTGTGGTTTATTACAAGGTCCATAATAATTTTCATATCCCTTTTGTGAAGTTCCTCAACAAGGTCGTTGAAGTCCTCCATTGTGCCGAACTCCTCCATAATCTTTTCATAATCACGGATATCGTAGCCGTTATCGTCATTGGGAGAATCGTACATCGGGCTGAACCAGATTGCGTCAACGCCGAGCTCCTTTAAGTAGTCAAGCTTTTCGATGATACCTCTTATATCACCGATACCGTCGCCGTTACTGTCCTTGAAGGAGCGGGGATAAATCTGATAGAAAACCGCTTCCTTCCACCACTTCTTCTCTATGGGAGCATCATCCATAAGGGGTGTATCCTTTTCAAGGTTGAGTATGCCGAGAATCGAATCAACAAAGGCGTCGTCAATTTTACCTGCGCTGAGCTTCTGGATTTTGCCGAGGGTAAGCCTTGAAAGAGGTCCCTTTTTAAGGATATCGCCGCTTAAGCCCACCTGATAAAGTGCTTTCATTATAATATCGTGGCCTGCGGGAGTTGCCATAATCTCCTTGAGAGAGGTCTCTCTTGTTACGTTTATGCCTGACATTTTTTCATCTCCTTTTAAATTTGCTTTCTTCTTATATATAATAAATCATTTTAAAATGTTTTACAATAATTTATATTAAAATATTTGACTTTTCAAGCATGAATATATAATATTAGTTTAGATAAACATATAAGTAACAAAGCGGAGGTAATCATTATGGATATAAAGGAAATTCTTTCAAGGGTTGACCACACGGTTTTAGGTCAGAGTGCCACCTGGGAGGACATCAGAGCACTTTGCGACGACGGAATAAAATACGGCTGTGCAAGTGTCTGCATTGCTCCCTCCTTTGTCAAAAAGGCAAAGGAATATGTCGGAAACGACCTTAAAATCTGCACCGTTATCGGCTTTCCCAACGGCTACAACACAACCGCCGTAAAGGCATTTGAGACCGCCGAGGCAGTAAAGGACGGCGCCGACGAAATTGATATGGTTATAAATATCGGTATGCTTAAGGAAAAGAGATACGATGATGTCCTTTCCGAAATCAACGCGGTAAAAAAAGCCTGCGACGGCAGACTTTTAAAGGTTATTATTGAAACCTGCCTTCTTACCGAGGAAGAAAAAATTAAAATGTGCGAAATTGTATCCGCCTCCGATGCCGACTACATCAAAACCTCAACGGGCTTTTCTACAGGCGGCGCAACAAGAGAGGACATTGCCCTTTTCAAGGCACACGTTTCCGACGTGACACTTATCAAAGCCGCAGGCGGAATTGCATCTCTCGAGGATGCCGAGGATATGCTTAAGCTCGGCGCTTCAAGGCTCGGCACAAGCAGAATTGTGAAGCTTGTGAAGAATGAAGAAGCACACGGCTATTAAAAGAGCCAAAGGGCCTTTAAATGCAAAATGCAAAGTGCAAAATGCAAAATGAAGGGCCGCTTCGCTCCGATTATACCCGTGTAAGGTTGATGCTGTGATTTACAGTTGCACCGCCACGGTACGGAATAATTATAATTTACTCTTTTGATTTTATATTAAACTTTTTTCTGCGGGAAATAACTTAAAAGCTATATAAAAATTCTCCCGCGACCGCAATTTTGCATTTTACATTTTGTATTTTGCATTCTTTAAAGCCATCCTATAAGAAAGGAAACAACTAACTATGAACACCCCCCACATAAATTTACTTGATAATATCGGCTTTGCAAAAACCGTGCTTATGCCCGGTGACCCCTTAAGGGCAAAAATGATTGCCGAAACCTTCCTTGAAAATGCCGTGCTTGTCAACAACGTAAGAAACATTCAGGGCTATACGGGCTATTACAAGGGACATAAGGTTTCCGTTATGGCAAGCGGTATGGGTATGCCCTCAATAGGCATTTACTCCTACGAGCTTTTCAAATTCTTCGGCGTGGAAAATATTATCCGCATCGGCTCAGCCGGAGGTATCGGTGAAGGCATTAAGCTCCGCGATGTTGTTGCGGGCATCGGTGCAAACACAAACTCCGCCTATTTAAAGCAGTACGGCGTTACGGGAACTCTTGCACCTACCTGCAGCTATGAAATGCTGAAAGCTGCCGACGAATGTGCAAGGGAAATCGGCGTTGAATTAAAGGTCGGCAATCTCCTTTCCTCGGACACCTTCTACGACGCCGACGAAAAGAGCCTTGAAAAATGGGCAAGGGCAGGCTCACTTGCAGTTGAAATGGAGGCCGCCGCCCTTTACCTTAACGCTATGCACCTTAAAAAGAGGGCACTTGCAATCTGCACAATTTCCGACCTTCCCTTTACGGGTGAGTCCTGCACCGCCGAGGAAAGACAGAACACCTTTACCGATATGATGAAAATTGCCCTTGAAACAGCTGTGAGGTTTGATAAATGAGCACAAAGCGTGTATTTTTAATTGTACTTGACTCCTTCGGAATCGGTGAAATGAAGGACAGTCACCTTTACGGTGACGAAGGAAGCAACACCCTTTACTCCTGCTTTAAGCAAAAGGATTTCCATGTCCCCAATATGAAAAGGCTCGGTCTTTTCAATATTGACGGCGTTGACTTCGGCGAAAAGGAAGAGTCTCCCATCGGCGCTTACGGCCGCTTTTGTGAAAAAAGCCGCGGTAAGGACACCACTGTGGGACATTGGGAAATTGCGGGTGTTATTTCCGACGAGCCCCTTCCCACCTATCCCGACGGCTTCCCCGACGAGGTTATAAAGGAATTTACGGCAAAAACGGGCAGAGGCATACTCTGCAACAAGCCCTACTCGGGCACAAAGGTGCTTGAGGACTACGGCAGAGAGCACCTTGAAACGGGAAAGCTGATTGTTTACACCTCGGCTGACAGCGTTTTTCAGCTTGCGGCGCACGAAAGCCTTGTGCCCGTCGAGGAGCTTTACAGATACTGCGAAATTGCAAGAGAAATCCTCCACGGTAAGCACGGCGTCGGCAGAGTTATTGCCCGTCCCTTCGAGGGCGATTATCCTGATTTTAAGCGTACTTCCAACCGCCACGATTTTTCCCTTGCACCGCCGAGAGATACCATTATAGATATACTGACCGAAAAGGGTTTTGACGTTATCCCGATAGGTAAAATCTATGATATCTTTGCGGGCAGAGGCATGGAAAAGTCCAACCCCACAAGCGGCAATGCTCACGGAATGGAGCTGACCGCAGAGACGGCAGAAAAGGATTTTCACGGACTCTGCTTTACAAATTTAGTTGACTTTGATATGGTTTACGGACACCGCAACAACGCCCCCGGCTATGCAAAAGCGCTGACGGAGTTTGACGGGTGGCTCGGTGAATTTATGAAAAAGCTTAAGGATGACGACGTGCTGATGATTACCGCCGACCACGGCTGTGACCCCCTGACCGAAAGCACCGACCATTCAAGAGAGCATACTCCCCTTCTAATTTACGGCAAAAATATAAAGCCCGTTAACCTCGGCACAAGAAACACCTTTGCAGATATCGGCAAAACCGTGCTTGACCTGCTCGGTACGGACGGCGACATTCAGGGTGAAAGCTTTAAAAATAAAATTACGGAGAATTAAAATGACGGACATTGAACTTGTAAAAAAGGCAAAGGAAGCGGCAGAACGCTCCTACTCGCCCTATTCGGGCTTTACCGTAGGTGCGGCTCTGCTTACAAAAAGTGGCAGGGTTTACCTCGGCTGTAACATTGAAAGTGCATCCTATTCCCCCACAAACTGTGCCGAAAGGACGGCCTTTTTCAAGGCGGTCAGCGAGGGTGAAAGGGAGTTTTCTAAAATAGCAATCGTCGGCGGAAAAGGCCTTGACTTTACCGATTTCTGTCCGCCCTGCGGAGTATGCCGTCAGGTGATGAAGGAGTTCTGCGACGAAGGCTTCACGGTTATCCTCGGCAAAAACGGTGAGGAAATGAAGGTACTGACCCTCGGTGAGCTGTTGCCGTACGGGTTCGGACTGTAAAATATAATAATGTAACAGTAATCATTCTGAATGAAACATTGTTCAGAATGATTATTTTTTTATAAACTGCTCCAAACTGTAAATAAGGGTAACACCCAATAACCTACAGGAGGATGCATATGAAAAAAATCATTGCACTTTTGCTTGCGGCAACGCTCCTTTTTGCCTTTGCCGCCTGCGGTAAAAAGGAACAGCCCACGACCTCAAATCCGCAGACAACAACAAAAAACCAGGAGACCTCACAGACCACAACAAAAAAAGAGAACACAGAAAATAAAACGGATTACAGTAAAATCCCCGACACGATGAGCACCGAGGACAGCAAATACGAAATTGCATTTATTACGGATATCGGTCAGCTTCTTGACAAGTCCTTTAATCAGGGCACCTGGGAGGGGCTTAAAAAATACGCCTACGAAAACGGCAAAAGCTACAAGTATTACCAGCCCGCAAACGGCAATCAGGCAACGGACACCGACCGCTACAACGCGATGAAGGCGGCAGCAGATGCAGGCGCGAAGGTTATTGTCTGTGCCGGCTACCTTCAGGAGGAGTCGCTCCGACGCGCGGCAACGGATTATCCCGAGGTATACTTCATCTTCATTGACGGAAACGTTATAAAGGCCGGTGAGGGGGAGGGCGCTCAGCCCTTAAAAAATGTTGCTGCCGTTGACTTCAACGAGGAGCAGTCAGGCTTCCTCGCAGGCTACGCGGCTGTAATGGACGGCTACACAAGGCTCGGCTTTACCGGCGGCGGAGCGGGTACTAATCCCTCCTGCAACCGCTTTGCCTACGGCTATGCTCAGGGCATTGAGCAGGCGGCAAAAAAGCTCGGCAAGGAGGTTGAGCTTACCTTAAGCTGGGAATACGGCGCTTCATTTTCACCCTCGGCAGAGCTTCAGACGATGCTCGGAGGCTGGTACGCAAAGGGCACGGAGATAATTTTCTGCTGCGGCGGTCCGATGTGTCAGTCAGCCTTTGCGGCGGCATCGGCAAATGACGGTGCGGTAATCGGCTGTGACGTTGACCAATCGGGCGAATCAGATACCGTTATAACCTCGGCGCTCAAGGGCTTACGCGAAAGCGTTGAGTTTACCCTCAAAAAGGTTTATGAAGACAAGTGGGAGGACATCGGCGGAAAGCTGACGACCCTCGGCGCAAAGGAAAACGCCGTCGGACTTCCCACGGACACCTGGAAAATGAAAAGCTTCTCCGTTGAGGATTACAAAAAGCTTTTTGAGGCTATGAAAAAGGGCGAAATTGAAATTGACAGGGATTATGAAAAGCTTAAGCCCGAAAGCTTTGAAAGACTTAAGCTTGTGATTGTTTAAAAATCCGAAAACCTGAAAAAATTGCATACCGCATAAAGCAAGATAACTTATATCTCAGAAATGACTGTCTGCACGATTACGGACAGTCATTTTTCCGTTTTTTCGCAACATTATTGCAAAGCAGTGTTTCTTTCAAGTCATTATCTTTAATTTTTGTTAAAATTTAATTTACAAGTCATTTTAAAATGTCGCATTTTTTTGGCTTTTATTACCTATTTTTTTGTAGTCGTATTGTGCATTATTTCATAAAAACCACTTCTGTTTATATTTTGTTAACATTTATATTACATACCGTCAACAACCTTAATATATTATCAAATCAAAAGTTTTTCGACAGTTGTATATTGTTTTAATTTATTTTAATAAACGAAAGGACGAATGAAATGAAGGTAACTAAAACTCAGCACTTTGGAATTCAGAGAAAAATGGTAGCAAGCATCACCAGCGAATCCTGGAAAAATGTTCCTCACGCAGCTTTTGTTTATGAGCCCCGTGTCGACAAGCTCTTCGAGGTATACAAAAAGCTTAACGAAAACAGAAACGAAAAAGACAAAATTACCTTCAACACTGTTATGCTCAGAGTTGTTGTTGAGGGAATCAAAGCCGCTCCTGAAATGAACGCTCACATTAAGTTCAACGACAAGTGCCTTGTAGGCAGAGTTGACACATTTGAAAACATCAACATCTCCATGACAACCATTCTCCCCAACGGCGAAATGATGACAACAAATCTCCGCGATTTTCAGGATAAGACCATTATACAGATGTCCGATTACATAAAAGATCTGCGCGAGAGAGCCGCAAAAAGCAATCTCACTGAGGCAATGTACAGAGTTTCCTTTAACAAAACCCTTGAAACAATAAAGGACGGCAAGCTTCTTCAGGCAGGACTGAGAATTTTCCATGCAAAAGCAGGTAAAAATCGCATCAGACACCTTAAGGGAAAAGCAAAAAGAGATTATTACAGAATCCCCGAAACCGAGAGACTCGGCGACAAGGATCTTGAGCAGGGAACGATCACCGTTTCAAACGTCGGCTCACTCTACCTCAAGCAGAGAGGCACTGTTTCACTTCTTGAAATCATTCCTCCTCAGGTCAGCGTTATCGGTCTTGGCGCAGTTCAGGAAAGACCTGTTGTTGACATTGTTGACGGCAACAAGCAGATAGTCATAGGAAAAATTCTTCCTATGTGCATCGCCTTTGACCACAGAGCTCTTGATATGGGTGAGGTTATCCCCTTCATCAAAAAGCTTGATGAAATCTTCGAAAATCCCGAGATTATTGATAACTGGATTTAACTGAATAGTTGAGGCTGTATCCGTACACAGCCTCTTTTTTTATAAAAGTGGTGACTTATTTGCTTTTTTATGATAGAATAAGCTGAAATTGAAGAATAGAGGATGACAGGCAAATGAGAATCGGTAACATTGAAATAGACAGCCGCACCGCCGCACTTGCCCCTATGGCGGGTGTTGCAGACCGCGCCTTCAGGGAAATCTGCGTGTCCTACGGCGCATCTTACGTTGTAAGTGAAATGGTCAGCAGTAAGGGGCTGACTATGTGCGACAGAAAAAGCAAAAAGCTTCTCGCCCTTTCAAAAAAGGAGCGACCCGCCGCGGCGCAGATTTTCGGCAACGACCCCGAAATTATGGCACAGAGTGCCCGCGCCTGCCTTGACTACAGCCCCGAGGTAATCGACATCAATATGGGCTGTCCCGCGCCGAAGATTGCGGGCAACGGCGGAGGCAGTGCACTTCTCAGGACCCCCGAGCTTGCCGAGGAAATTATGAAAAGCGTCAGAAGCGCCGTTGATATTCCCGTTACGGTTAAAATCCGTCTCGGCTGGGACAAGGACAGTATCAACTGTATCGATATGGCTCAGCGCGCCGAAAGAGCGGGTATGAGTGCCGTCACTCTTCACGGCAGAACACGTCAGCAGATGTACGCGCCCCCCGTTGACCTTTCAATGATAGCAGAGGTAAAAAAGAATATCTCCATTCCCCTTATAGGAAACGGAGACATAACCGACGGCATTTCCGCCGCAAGGATGCTTGAGGAGACGGGCTGTGACTATCTTATGGTAGGCAGAGGCGCCCTCGGCAGACCCTGGGTTTTCAGTCAGATTAACGCCTACCTTCAGAACGGCATAATCCTGCCCGAGCCGCCCGTAAGTGAAAGAATGCTCGTTATGATTAAGCACATAAAGCTTATCTGCGAGTATAAGGGTGAGCGCATCGGCATAAGAGAGGCAAGAAAGCACGCCGCATGGTACATCAAGGGCATCAAGGGTGCCGCCGCCTACCGTCAGCAGGTGGGAGCGCTTGAAAGCATTGAGCAGCTTGAGGAGATGGCGTACAGAATTGTCAGGGAGAATGAGTAGGGTACGACCTGTGTGTCGTACCGTGTAGGGGCGGCCATTGGCCGTCCGCAGATATAGAGTAGTCAGTAGTCAGTAGTCAGGAACGGACGGCATATGCCGTCCGTTTTGGTTTTACCGATGTATCAAATATTGCAGGACAGAGCCCCCTGCCTTCATCCCGGGAAAAGCAAAAAGCTCCGACCTGAGTCGGAGCTTAAGTTCATTATGTTATAGATTAAAGGAGACCGCCGAGAAGCTTTTCAACAAGCTCAATACCAGCTGTTGAGCTACCGTCAAGGAAGAGGATACCGAGAATTGTACCGAATACCTTTGTAAGAACGCCGAGAACTGTAGCCATTACGTCTTCTTCGGGTTCAGCGGGAGCATATCTTGCTGTGAAGTGGAATACGCCCTGAGCTGACTTCTCATACTCGGGAACGAACCATGTTGAGTCGGGAGCTAACTGCTGACCTGTTTCTACACAGTACCAGTATAAGAGCATTTCGCCGTCCTTTATAGCGATAGGCATCTTAACTGCATCGCCGTAGCTGTCAACTGTTTCGACTCTCTGTGAGTTGTAAGCGCCGGGAAGCATAAGGTAAATGCCTGAAGCCTCAGCTTCAATAAAGTTACCTGTAGCTGCATCGTAAACGATCATATCGCTGTAGGACTTACCGCCGTTATAGTCAAAGGAAAGAATTGCGTTTGTACCCTTTGTGATTGTAACTTCACCGGGAGTCTTGCCCCACATATCACTTGCTTCTATAGCTGAAGCGCTAACTGAAAGTGCACCGAAGAGCATCATGATAGCTAACATAACTGATAATATCTTTTTCATAAATTTACCTCCTAAAAATCTGTATAGTTTTGTAGCTTGGGTAGATTATACCACCACTGATAAAAAAATTCAAGCAGTTTTGCAAATTATTTTTTACAAAAATGATTAAAATAATGTGATTGTGTACAAACACTCACCAAATTGTTGCAAACGGTCGGATTTATGAACAATTCGGTCAGAGAGATAAAAATAAGTTGACTTTGATAATAAGAATAATATATACTTATATTTATATAGGCGTTGCATCAGCCCTGCAGAATTGATGCAATGCCCGACAACGGGACGCCGCACGGGCGTACTCTACGCGAAAAAAAACAACGAGGTGCAAATATGACAGACAAATTCAACTGCCTTTCCCTCTGGGGACCCTACAGTAAAAAATATGCAGGTATTTCCCGCATTGCAGACCACGAAAAATACAAGGGCATCCGCTTTGACTTTTCGGTTGCTCCCGCGGTACACGCCTTTGATATAAAAGTTCCCAACGTAACACTCCCCTCGGCTTACCATCCCTGGCGCTGCAGTGAGGATTACTCCTTTTACTCCTACCGTCACGACCTTGAATGGAAGGACAGGGTTTACGCCGATGTTTCCTATACAAGGCTTTCAGACGAAAGCACCCTTGTAAGAACTGAAATTGTAAACAACACCGACCTTATCAAGGACTGTGTTGTAAACTACTTTTCGTCAATAGAATATCCTGCCGATAGCTATACCGAGGTTTTCCTGCCTGAAAAGTGCGACTTTTTCAAGGCTACGGACTACCTTGAATATACCTACGCCACTCCCCGCCCCTGGGATGAGCAGAACGCCGACGGCAGAAAAAAGGGCGAGTTCATCGACAAGGCATTCACTTTTGAAAAGGGTCTCGGTGACAGAGCGGAAAAGTGGCATATGCCCCACCGCGTGATTAAACCCTTCGGCGCCGAAGCAGGTGACAGGGTCACCTATAAAAGGTTGCTCGAACACGATTACGATAACGCCGTGCTTACTCTCCGCTACCGCACGAGTGACATTCACTATGAGCAGGGCAAGCAGGTCGGCGTTCACTACATAAACAGCGAAAACACCGCCACATTCATTTTAAACGGCAGAACCACCCTCCCCCTTACTCCCTGCGACGAGCCTCAGCTTGTACATATTCACCTTGGCAAGCTTCACAAGGGTGAGCTTAATCTCTCCTTTGTTGCAACGGGTACGGGTGCGGCGGAATTTGACTTCTTTGCCGTTACTGAAAACTACGACAAGGATTATATAACGGTAGAAAGCGTACCCGTTAACTTCACTCCCGTTTTCACAAACGAGGAAGCCGAAAAGGGATACCTTACTACTCTTAAGTACGATAAAATCGAGGGTGAATACCGCCTTCGCATTTTTGACGGCAACACCCGCTTCCGTGAAATTCCGACGGGTGCCCTTGAGGACTGTATGACCGCAAGGCTTTCAAACGGTGACGAGACCTTTGACGATGTCACGGAAAGCTTTACGGGTGCATTCAACCGCAAGCACAGTGACAACGGCTTTTTCCACAACGCTATTTCTCATACTATCTTTATCAAAGCAGGTGAGAAAAAGGTACAGTATGCCGTTATTTCCAAGGGTGAATGCGATTATCTCACCGAGGAGGAATATGAGGAAATCTATGAAGAGGCAAGTAAAAAAGCGATTTCCTTCGTCCTTAACGAAAAGGGTGAAACCTACCGCCTGAGCAATCAGCTTCTTTCGGCGGCACTTCTTACTAATGTTGTTTACCCCATTTACAAGCACGGTGAATATATAATCCACCACACCCCCGGCAAGCGCTGGGACTGCCTTTACACCTGGGATTCAGGCTTCATCGGTCTCGGTATGAACGAGATTGCACCTAAATTTGCCGAATATATCATAGACACCTACTTAAGTGAAGAGGACAACCCCGACTACGCCTTCCTGCACCACGGCTCACCCGTACCCGTGCAGATTTATCAGCTTTACGAAATGCTTCAGAAGGCTGAGGACAAGGAGTATCTGCTTAACTCCTACTACGCAAGGGCAAGGCTTTACTACCGCTTCCTTGCGGGTAAAATCCGCGGCTCAACAACGGCTAAGTTCAGATCGGGCATTCTTACCACCTATGACTACTTCTATTCCTCAAGCGGTATGGACGATTATCCCGCTCAGGTAGCTATGATGAAGCAAAATGTCCGCGACAAGGCTTCACCCGTAATTTCAACAAGTCAGGTTATCCGCTTCGGCAAGATTCTTTCAATCCTTGCAAAAAAGCTTGACAAAAGCGAGGACGTAAAGGAATACGAAAGCGATATTGCGGGCTTCAGAAGCGCACTTGACACCTACTCATGGGACAGCGAGAGCGGCTACTACGCCTATGTGCTTCACGATGAAAATTACGAGCCCGTGAAAAAATTCACTACCCCCGACGGTGAAAACCTCAACAAGGGTCTTGACGGTATTTATCCCATCATTGCAGGTATATGCAACGATGAGCAGAAGGAGAAAATCATCGGTCACCTTGAAAACGAAAATGAGATGCACACCCCCTTCGGCATCAGCGCCGTTGACAAGAGCGCATCCTACTACAGAGTTAACGGCTACTGGAACGGTAACATATGGTTCCCCCACCAGTGGTTTATATGGAAGAGTATGCTTGATATGGGCAAGGCTGACCTTGCAAGAGACATTGCCCACCTTGCGCTCAACATATGGAAGCGTGAGGTTGAGGCAACCTATTACACCTTTGAAATGGTCAACACCGTAACGGGCTGCGGCGGTTGGTTCCACAACTTCGGCGGACTTTCATCACCCCTTAACCTCTGGCTCAAGGCTTACTATTCACCGGGAACGGTCAACGTGGGCTTTGACACCTACCTTGACAAGGTAAGCTTCAATGAAGACTGCACCAAGGCACAGATTAACCTTACATACTACGGCGAAAGCGATAAAATCACCCTTCTTTGCGTTATGAAGGACGGCCTTGATTACACCGCCGAGCTTGACGGCAAAGAGCTTGAGTTTGACTACCGCGACGGACTTTGTGAGTTCACCCTTGATGTGAAGAGGGATGAGGCGCATTGTCTGGTGATAAGCGACAGATAATTACGCTTAACGGCCTTTGAATGCAAAATGCAAAATGCAGAATTCAAAATTAAGGGTCGCTTCGCTCCGATTGTATCCGTGTAAGGTTGGTGTATTGGTTTACAGTTACACCGCCACGGTACGAAATAATTATAATTTACTCTTTTGCAATTACGAAAAAACTTTTTTCTGCGGGTGAGAACTTAAAATCATATAAAATGTTACCCGCGACAATAATTTTGCATTCTGCATTTTGCATTTTGCATTTAAATAAGGAGAAAGAATATGTACACTAATCACAAGCCTTTAAAGGTAAACATTATTTCAGACATTCACTATTATTCAAAGGAAACGGGCGTTACAGGCAAGGCCTTTGAAAAGGAAAATGCCAAAACCCCCAACGACCTTTATAACTGCGAGGAAATCCTTTCAGCCCTTATGGATCAGCTTGCAAAGGACGAGCCCGACATCGTCCTTGTTTCAGGTGACGTTACCACCAGAGCGGAAAGAGAGGCTCACGAGGGCGTTATAAAGCTTCTCCGTTCTCTTAAGGAAAGAGGCAAAAGGGTTTACGTTATCACCGCAACCCACGACTTCCACGACGGTGACGTTACAAGAAAGTTCGTCGGTGACGAGGCTGTTACCGTACCCGCAGTAAAGCGTGAGGAGCTTGCGGATTTGTACCGTGAATTCGGCCCCGATGAGGCTATTGCATATCACAAGGAAAGCATGAGCTATGTTGTGCAGCTCTGCGACGGCTACCGCCTTTTTGCCCTCAACGATGACAGCAACCGCAAAAACGGAAGCGGCTTTTCAGATGAGTGCTTTGCTTGGATAAGTGAGCAGATAAAGGACGCCCACGAAAAGGGTCAGTTCGTTATCCCGATGACACATCATCCCATGCTCTCCCCCTCCCCCTTCTATAAGGTCATCGGCGGCGGTAACATTATGAAGGATCCCGACCTGAGAATTGAGCAGCTTACCGAAATGGGTGTTCCCTTTATGTTCACCGGTCACACCCATATGCAGGATATTTCATATAAGCACACCGACGGCGGAAAGGTATTCTATGACATCACAACCGCTGCGGCAGTAGGCTATCCCGCAACCTTCCGAAGCGTTACCTTTGACCCCGCAAAGGGCGTTATTGATGTAAAGGCCATAGAATCCGAATGTGAAATAAACGGCAGACCTCTTCGCGACCACCTTGCAGATAAGTTCTTCGGTATGATAGGCAGAGTTATCGAGGCCGCCGCAACGGATATTCCCACACTCGCAAAAATGGTTACCGCCTTCAGCGTTAAAGAAGAGCTCATCTACAAAATCGGCTGGATAATACGCCCCTTCGCAAAGCTTCTCAGAAAGCTTACAATCGGTCACGTTGCCGCCCTTTGCAAAAAGGAAAGCGGTGTTAAAAAGAGCGATATCAGGGATATTAAAGACCGCAAGGTTGTGGACTTCATCATTTCTCTTGTCACAAACCTTTACGGCGGTGACTCCCCCTATTCACCCGAAACTCCCGAATACAAAATCACTATGGGTCTGCTTTCAATCGTTGACAGCATTCTCAACCTTTTCGGCGTAAAGCTCGGCAAAATTCTCAAGTGTGTTGACTCCGCTCAGGCACTCGTTGAGCCTCTGCTTTATAACAGCGGAATCTGTGACGCTGACGCCGTGCTCAATCTTTACGATAACCTCCCCCCGAAGCAGGATCAGGTCACCAACTACATAAAGAGCAAAAAGGCTCTTCCCGTTGTGATTTCACTTATACTTCTTGTTATTCTTTTCCTACCCCTTATTCTCGTCTGGCTCGGCGTGGGCTTTGTTGTGAATAAGGCGAGGTACGGGAAGCTGATTAAGAAGTAATCAGTAGCCAGTAGCCGGTAGTCAGGGTTACCGCTTTGCGGCGATGATGTATCCGCTATGCGGATATGATGCTTGCCTTTCGGCAAATGATGCTCCGCCAAGGCGGAATGATGTATTTGTTCCTGCAGGACAAATATTGAGGGCACCGTCACCGAAGCGCCGCCTGTGGCGGATGAAGCGAATTTTTCGGGGTCCCCGAAAAGCCCGATAGGCTTTTGGGGGGTAGAGGAGGCACAACGGAGCGGTGAGCTTTTCCGTAAGGAAAACGATGAGCGGAGTTTGTGCTGACGAGGCGTAGCGGTCAAAATTCATAGGCGCCGCTGACGGCGGCCGTCCCCTCTGTCAACCTTCGGTTGACATCTCCCCACACTGTGGGGAGTCACCAAGCCGTAATGAATT
>JAZOVO010000022.1:0-33461 GCA_045658745.1 Acutalibacteraceae bacterium
CCTTGGAGCGGCACGGAAATTTTGACCGCTGCGCCATCCTCGCCTCGCTGAATCCGCCACAGGCGGCGCTTCGGCGACGATGCCCGGAGCGGCAAAGTAACCAAAGCGCTCTTAAATCCGTCAAAAAAATCGGGGTCCCCGAAAAGCCCGATAGGCTTTTGGGGTAGAGGAGGCACAACGGAGCGGTGAGCTTTTCCGTAAGGAAAACGATGAGCGGAGTTTGTGCTGACGATGCAGTGGCGGTGAATTTTTCCGCCGTTACGTTTGCTTAAATTATAACGCCTTCAATTTCTGTAGCTTGATAAGGAAATAACCTTGTACCCTACGGAAAAATTCACATTACTACTGCTCTATCCGAGGGTAAAGCTCACGGACAGCTCTACGTAAGGATAAACTCTACCAATGAGTCCGCTACGTCCGTCGTATTTATTAAAATCCGCAATCGTCTAATTTTCTCGTGTTATTTCAACTACCGTGTACCCGACATTCGCAATCCGCTCCGTGGGTTATTTTATTTTCATCCGTCCTCCGAGGTTGTACAGACGGACGTGGGTTGAAGGAGTGAAACGTGGTTTGAATGAGTTACCGTAGGGACACGGCTTGCCGTGTCCGTTTATAATCGGAGCGAAGCGACCCTCAACATTTGCCGCAAGGCAAATATTTCATATCCGAAAGGATATTTCATATTGCGTCAGCAATATTTCATCTGACCGCAGGTCAGATTTCATTAACGCCGAAGGCGTTCCCTGCCCTCCCCTTTTTTGTTAACAAATTTCTGTAAGTATTGATTTAATCCCGCCCTCTGTGATATAATAGTTTGATTTTTATATTATAATGTTTATATACATAATAGTTACGATAAATTTACAAGATAAAATGAATGAGGTGGTCAAACTGAAGCCGAACAGAATCTTCAAAAAATTAACGGGCGTTTTACTTGCCCTTGTCATCCTCGCGATGACCCTTACTCCCGCCTGCCTTGCCGTAACCTACCCCGAGGGCGTTACTCCCGAAAAGGCAAAGCAGACAATGACAAAATTTGACGTGGTGATGCACTCCCTTGCAAAAAACGCCGAGGGCAAAAGCCTCTACGACCTTGTTTCGCCGATGCTTTTCTGCGACGACACTATGTCGGCTCTTGCAAAAACGCTCTACTCAATGAGCGAGGAAAACGCCGATACCTTCTCCGTAATCGGTCTGCCCTCAACCCCCGCCGAGGTTGCTCCCTATCTTTCGGCATATCCCACCGTTCAGGCAAGACTCCTTTCCGCAACCTCGTGGAGTGCCGTTAACCTTGACGGTGCAGTCTGGGGTATCAGGACAACAGAGGACTTTGTCCGCGCCGCAATTGCTCTCTTTGCTCCGATGAACGAGCTTATGTACACCCTTCTTTGCGGCGGCTCCTATTCCCTTAACCCCCTTGTGGGTATTCAGGGTGCAAACGGCTACGAAAACGCCGTGGTGCAGATTTTCATTCAGTTCGGTATGGACAGCTACACCTCCCCCGCAACCTTTGCCGCTCAGGCTCAGCAGGATAAGAGCACAATGATACAGAACCTCATTTACGATATTGCCGACTACCTTAAGCAGATCTGCTCCGCTCCCGCAACAATGCTCAGCACAAAGCTTCCCTACATCGCTTACTTTATCGAAAACGGCGGACTCGATAACGCAATCTCCGTTCTTGTCGAGCCCCTCAAGATAAAAATTCTCGGCATCACTACCCCCATCAAAATCGGCAGCGTGATGAGCCTTGCTCAGCAGGGTGAGGCAGGTACAAGCATCGACTTTGATATCGATATAGGCGGCTTCTCCGCCTCGGGTACCCTTCAGACCGCTCCCTTTGATATGGCAGAGCTTTCAGCCTTTGTCGGCTTCAACGGCGAGGGCTACACCGTAAACTCCGCCGACAGCTTCATTTATATCCTCAGGTGGATACTCGAAACCGTAAGGCTCAACATCGGCTCAATTCCGCAGATGCTTTCCGAAATGGACCTCGGTATGAGCTCCGCACAGATAAGTCAGATTCTTACGGGACTTTTCCAGAAATCCACCGACGAGCTTATGGCAACGCTCATAAATCTCCTTACCGCAACGAGCGGAACAATTAACCCCTACGTGTGGTTCTTCCAGCCAATCACTCCGATAACAGTCAGCTACACACCCAACCTCACACAGGATAAATACAAGCGTGTCCTTGACGGCATTGACGCCCTCATCACCGACTTCATAAAGGAGAGCGGTGAGGCTGACAGTATCCGTGCCGCCGCCGCGCCGATGATTTACTCAAGCAACGTTATGACGGAGCTTGTTGTCGGCATCTACGGCCTGCTCGAGGACGAAAGGCTTTCGGAGCTGACCAAGCTTGCGGGCATCGACTTCAGCCCCGCCGCTTTAGGTAACAAGCTTACCGAGGAGACCTATTCGGGCATCAGCGCCGCGCTCAAGAGCATCACAAGCTTTTCTCAGCTTAAACAGCTTAACACAACCTGGGGCTTCAAGGACGGCGACAGAGACGCCTTCATCCGTACCGTAAGCGCCGTTTTCAGACCTATGGAGTCACTTCTTAAAATGATTCTCTGCGGTGAGGGTATGACAGTCCTCGGTGCAGTTTCACTCTACGGAAGCGACGGCTACAATACGGCAGTTATCCCCCTTCTTGAGGCTATCGGCTGCACCTATGAGGAAATCCGCACCTACGACGAATTCAAGGAGGAAATAAAGCAGACCGACGTAATGTTCCCCATTGTTCAGGCGGTTGTTACTCTTATTGAGCGTATGCTTGAATATCCCGTCTACACCCTTACGGGCATCCTCCCCAACCTTATGTACTTCCTTAATAACGGCGGTATTGAAATCTGCATCACCAACCTCCTTTACCCCGTTACAAGCCTTATTGACTCCCTCGGTCTTACGGGTCAGGTTGACCTTTCGGCTCTTACAAAGATTGATACGGATAAGCTTATAAAGGACCTTACAGGTAAACTTGACCTCGGCATTATACTGCCCGAGCTTGACCTTAAGCAGTTCGGCTCAATCGGTTATCTCATCCCCGTACAGACAAAGCGCACCCAGCAGGGTCAGCCTATGACAATACAGTACCTTCAGTCTGACAGAACGGCGGTGCTTATCACTCTGCTTCGCTATATGGTGCAGATTATGAAAACCCCCGGCAACGAGGGTATCATCGACTCCTTTATGGCGTCAAACGGCGACAACGAAATGTTCGCAAACTATTCCTCAGGCATCACCGAGGAGCTTGCCGCAATGAGCGTTGACGAAACCGTAGAGTGGCTCTACAAGCTCTTCTTCCGTGAAAGAGCAACCGTTGAGGAGCCCGAGGAGGAATACGCTCCCACAATCATCTACGAGGAAAAGAACAGCTTCAGCGGTACAACCGTTATTATCTGTCTGCTCGTTTTAATTGCGGCGGCGGGTGCAATCGGCTGGCTGAACAAGGAAAAAATCAAAGAGCTTATTACTAAAATCAAAGAGAGAAAGGCGAGTGAGGTCTGATCTATGCTTATATTGAAGAATATTGTTAAGGATTACATCACGGGCGACACCACCGTAAGAGCCCTCAACGATGTCAATATCAACTTCCGCGAAAACGAGTTTGTTTCCATCCTCGGCCCCTCAGGCTGCGGTAAAACAACGCTTCTTAACCTTATCGGCGGACTTGACGTTTACACAAGCGGTGACCTTGTAATCAACGGAAAAAGCACAAAAACCTTCACCGATGAAAACTGGGATACCTACCGCAACCACTCAATCGGCTTTGTTTTCCAGAGCTATAACCTTATCCCCCACCAGAGCGTGCTTGCAAACGTTGAGCTTGCACTTACTCTTTCGGGCGTTGACAAAAACGAGAGAAGGGAAAGAGCAATCCGCGCCCTTGAGCAGGTAGGTCTCGCCGACCAGCTTGACAAGAGACCCAGTCAGATGTCGGGCGGTCAGATGCAGAGAGTTGCAATTGCCCGCGCCCTCATCAATAACCCCGATATTCTCCTTGCCGACGAGCCGACGGGTGCTCTTGATACGGAAACAAGCGTTCAGATTATGGAGCTTTTAAAGGAGATAAGCAAGGATAAGCTTATCATTATGGTTACCCATAACCCTGACCTTGCATATCAGTACTCAAACAGAATCATCCGCTGCCTTGACGGTAAGATTATTGACGACAGCAATCCCTACGAGCCCGAGGAAATGGACTACGTAAAGGAAATGGTGAAGGCAGAGGAAGAAAAGAAGAAGGGCAAAAAGCCCTCAATGAGCTTTAAAACCGCCTTCGGTCTTTCTCTTCGCAACCTTGCAACAAAAAAAGCAAGAACAATCCTCACCGCCTTTGCAGGCTCAATCGGTATTATCGGTATTGCCCTTGTGCTTGCCCTTTCAACGGGTATTCAGAACTACGTTGACAAAATGCAGCACGACACCCTCCTTGCCTTCCCTATGTCCATTGAAAAGGAAAGCATGGATATGAACAGCCTGACAAATACCCTTATGGGTATGAATCCCGTAGGCTATGTACGTGACCACGAGCTTGACGCAATTTACGTAAATGCCGTTTTCGGTGAAATGATAAACAGCTTTATGGCACAGTCAAACTCAAATAACATTGCCTCATTCTGCAGATACATTGAAAATAATCAGAAGGCATTCGACGAGGTATGTAACGACGTACAGTACAAATACGCTGTACCGCTCAATATCTACCTTGCAGACACAACTAAAAAGGCCGTTCAGGTTAACCCCTCTACAATGCTTGACTCCCTCGGAGCAGGCGGCATGATGGAAATGATGGAGGGCTTCCTCGGAGCAGGACTTAATATGTGGAAGGAGCTTGTAGGTGATAACGAGGTTGTTGCCGAGCAGTACGACCTTGTTTACGGCAGACTTCCCAAGGATAAGAGTGAAATTGTTGTAGTTGTTGACGGCAACAACGAAATCAACGAAACAATGCTTTACGCCCTCGGCCTTCTTGATCAGGCTGATTTCCAGTCAAATCTTATGTCAAGCCTTGCGGGCAACAAAACCGAGCACCACGACCTGAAGGAAGCTTACTCCTTTGAAGAAATCTGCGGTCTCAAATATAAGCTTGTGCTTTCAAGCTCCTATATGGTAAAGAACACTAAAACGGGACTGTGGGAGGATAAGAGAGCAAACACCTCCTTTGTCAAAAAGCTTGTCAATGAGGGTTTTGAGCTTTCCGTTGTAGGTATTGTCCGCCCCGGTGAGGACAACGTGCTTTCCGTTGGTACAGGCGGTATCGGCTACACTCCCGAGCTTATGCAGTATGTGCTCAGCGAAACCACCAAGTCACAGGTTGTTCAGGAGCAGCTTTCAAATCCCAACAAGGACGTGCTTACAGGTCTCGAATTTGTAAACCTCAGCATCAATGACTTTGACCTTGCAGATATCGACCTCAATCAGATTGATATGAACTACCTTGACGTAGGTCCCTTTATGAGTATGGCGGGCGACATCGACCTTTCACAGATTGATATCACCAACCTTTCAAGCCTTTTCAGCTTCGGTGATATGACCGACCTTCAGAAAAAGCTTATGGAGGGCTACCTCTCCGACGAGCAGGTTATAGCCCTTAAGCAGGCTTATATTGACACAGTCAACTCCAGATGCTCCTATGACAGGACAATGGAAATTCTCGGCTATCAGGCGCCCGAGAATCCCACCTCAATTTACTTCTACCCGAAGTCCTTTGAGGCAAAGGAAAAGCTTAATGAAATCATTGAGTATTACAATGCTCAGGTTATTTCCGACGGACATCCCGAGTACAAGATTGCTCCCACCGATGCAATCGGCGCACTTCTTACGACAGTTACAAAGGTTATCGACATTGTTACCTATGTGCTTGTTGTTTTCGTTGCAATTTCACTTGTTGTTTCATCTATTATGATTGGCATCATCACCTATATTTCCGTGCTTGAGAGAACGAAGGAAATCGGTATTCTCCGAGCAATCGGCGCTTCGAAGTCCGACGTTTCGAGGGTATTCAATGCCGAGACCATAACCATTGGCCTTGCGGCGGGTATAATCGGTATTATATCTACGCTTATACTTGAGATACCCATCAACATTCTGCTTGAGTATCTGACTCACAGCGGTGCGAAGGCTGTGCTTCCCGTACCTGCGGCGATTATACTTATCTGCATCAGCGTGTTCCTGACCTTTATTGCGGGACTTGTACCGTCATCGCTTGCTGCGAAGAAGGACCCCGTTGAGGCACTTCGCACAGAGTAAAACAAGTAAAGTTCTTTTGTGTCACTTTTCTTACAAGAAAAGTGACGCCCGCCCGGCGAGGTCATTATAAAAAATTACACCGTCTTGGAAACAAGGCGGTGTTTTTGTATGCATATTGATGTAGCGTCGCCCCGTGGGCGACCTGCCGCCGCATCGGCGGTGCTGCAGCCTTTAATAGCAAACGCGTAGTGGACGCCCCGCGTGGCGTCCCGACTACCCTCCTCGGTTGATTTTTTCACGTGCTGCTTTTTAAACCTTACGTTGTCGCTTTTTAATCTCCCGTGATTATTGTCTTTTAAGTTCTATCCGCTCAAGCCGCGGGGGCTCATACTTTGCCCGGAGCGGCAAAGTATGCAAAGCGCTCTTTGGTTCTACGAGGAGGTCCGCAGTGGCGGTGAATTTTTCCGCATCTGCCGTGATGGAAAAGGTGAGACTTCTCCCCTCATCCCACCGCTGTAGTTCTTGCAACGTCCCCACTAACGGAAAAATTCACATTACTACTGCTCTACCCGAGGGTAAAGCTCCCGGACAACTCTATTTAAGGATAAACTCTACCAACGAGTCCGCTACGTCCGTCAAGTTTATTAAAATCCGCAATCGTCTAATTTTCTGCCACCTCTTTAACCACCGTGTACCCGACAGTCGCAATCCGCTCCGCGGGTGCTTTCAGATATATCCGTCCTCCAAAGTTCTACGGACGAACGTGGGTTACCGTAGGGCAGGGGCTTGCTCCTGCCGTAAGGAGCTTCGCGTAGCCACGAGGGCGTGACTTTCTATGTTACTGTTTCGGATAAAGCGCACGGCTTGCCTCTCCCTATGGGAGAGGTGGCACCCGCAGGGTGACGGAGAGGGTAACCCCAAACGCCGCAGGCGTTCCCTGACTACTGGCTACTGGCTACTCCACAACTCCGTCCTCCAAAGTTCTACGGACGAACGTGGGTTGAAGGAGTGGGGCGGGTTGTACACTTGCCTCTCCCTTTGGGAGAGGTGGCACCCGCAGGGTGACGGAGAGGGTTACAATTCGGAGCGAAGCGACCCTCAATTTTGCATTTTGCATTTTGCATTTCAAACGCCGGCGTCCCTGACTACTGACTACTGACTACTGGCTACTCCATCGCCCTCACCGTAAGCTCCTCTCCGTCAAGCTCAGCACCGTGCATATCCACCGACCGTACCGTGCTGTTATCGTAGGTAGTATAATAATATATCCCCTTTCGGGTGTTGCAGCAGGAGGTGTACACCGTGTACTCGTAGGCGCCGCTTTTAAGCTGTACCGCTCCGCGAAGCTGACTTACCGAGCCGAGGATATGGAAAAACTGACTGACCCTTTTCTGCTCACTGTTCTGATAAACACTGTTCATCTTGTTGAAGGCGGCGCGTACAAACCGCGACGAGGAGCTTGCATCCCCCGGTAAGCCTATTGCACCCATTCCGTGGCTGTACTCCTTAAGGTTGAGCGCCTTGCAGAAGGTGTTCACGGGCGGCTGATTTGAAAGGCACATAAAGTTGTTCAGGTAATACATCTGCATCGGGAAGGGCGGATTATTCGTCAGCACTCCGAGAGGGTTACCGTAAAGCTGCATTCCCTCCTTTGTGCACTCGAGGACAAGGCTCTCCCTTTCGTCGCTTATCATCCAGTGAAGCTCGGCGACGGGCAGAGCGGGAGAAAAATCTATGTGGGCAATGTTTGTTTCATTAAGAAGCTCCCTTGCCTCCTTAACGCTCTCACATCGGGTAAGAATCCACGGGATAAGCTCAAAGGGAGCAATGTTCGTTTTTTCATCGGAAAGCGGGTAAAAAACGGCGTTGCCGACAAAATTGAGCCCCGCCATTGAAAGCCCCTTTTCGTTTGTGGCGTCATAAAAGAGGGGCACGCCGTCGCGGACAATTGCCGTACCGATAAGCGCAAGGCTTTTTTCAGGGCGGTCGGCGTGGCGGTAGGTAAAGGGGAAGCTGCGCGGCATAATTACCACGTCCTCCCCGAAGGAGCAATCCATATCAAGGTTTCTGCCGAAGTAATGGTTTCTTGTTTTGTAGCTTATGGCGGTACACATAATAATCACCTCATTATATTTATAATAAGATTATACCCACCGAAGAAGCAGAAGTATGTCGATTAAATGCAAAATGTAAAATGCAAAATGCAAAATTAAGGGTCTGCGACGCATTAGAATGCCCTCCGTCACGACTTCGTCGTGCCACCTCCCACGGGAGGAATTATAATTAACGGATTTTGCTGTTACAACACAAACCATTCTGCGGTAAAAAACAAAAAGGCAGCCGCAAGCTTACCCCGCGACCGCAATTTTGCATTTTACATTTTTCATTTTGCATTTTAAAAATACCTCATCATTGCAATAACCTTGCCGAGAATAATAACCTCATTGACAATAATCGGCTCAAAGGCATCATTCTCAGGCTGAAGACGGAAGTGACCGTTCTCCTTGTAGAAGGTTTTAACCGTAGCCTCATCCTCAACAAGGGCAACAACAATGTCACCGTTACGTGCGGTCGGTGTCTTTTCCGCAAAGAGTATATCGCCGTCATAAATACCCGCATCAAGCATACTCTCACCGCGTACTCGAAGGGCAAACATCTCCTTATCCCCCGAAACGGGGCCCGTAAAGGGCAGATAGCACTCAATCTGCTCCACGGCAAGAATAGGTAAGCCCGCCGTTACAACGCCTAAAAGAGGCACGTGACGGATATTCTCCGCCTGACCGACAATGCGGATTGACCTTTTCAAAAGCGGGTCGCGGACAATGTAGCCCTTTTCCTCCAATGCGTTGAGGTTAACCTGAACGGAGGAGGTTGACCTGAGTCCCACCGCCTGACAGATTTCCCTTACCGAGGGAACTATACCGGAGCCTGCGCGCTCCTTAAGAAATTCAAGAATACGATATTGATTTTCACTAAGCTGATCCATTTTCGTACCTCTTTCAATTTTATTTTTATAAGCTGTGCCTTGTAAAAAAGGCATACAAATGTTCTTTACGTAGGTATTATAACACATAAAAATCAAAATTGCAAACATTTGTTCGCGTTTTTTCGATATTTTTTTCACTTTTTTGCAGATTTTTTTGAAAAATCTTCCTGAATATCAAAAAAGCAACGGGTCAATAATTAGGATGAAACCAAAGCGAAAGGAAAATCCCTATGAAAAAATCCGATTTCAGAAAAGCCTTTTCAAAGCCGAAGACCGTCTACACAATGGCAGGTGTAAGCTTCTGCCTTGCCGCCCTTGCCATCGGAATTGTCTACTCACAGACGATGGAAAACCTTCAGAAGGCTCTTCCTCAGGTGAGCACAACTCAGCAGGTCAACGTACCTCAGAGCGGTGAGGAGGACCCCCGCGGCGTAACAAGAGTGACAACAACGAGAGCTCCCGAAGCAACCGCCGCCGTCACCGAGGAAATCACCCTCCCCCCTGCAACGACCGTTCCCGCAGCCGAGGACGCCGTTGCGACCACAGCCGCGCCCGAAGCGGAAGCGGAGACTGAAGCCGCCGAGGCTCAGAAGAACGATTTTATGCTGCCCCACGACGGTGAAATCATACGTGGCTACTCCCCCGACGTGCCCCTTTACTGCGAGACGATGAACGACTGGCGCACCCACAACGGCATTGACATTGCAGTCGGCGAGGGCGACGAGGTGCTTTCCGTAGGCAAGGGCAAGGTCAGCAAGGTGCTTGCAAACGCGACCTACGGCTACACGGTTGAGGTGGACTACGGCAGCTTTACGGCGCGCTACTGCGGAATGAAGCAGGGCGAGTGTGTGGGCATCGGACAGCTTCTCGAAAAGGGTGACAGCGTAGGCACGGTTGATACTGTACCCTGTGAGGCTGAGTCACCGCGTCATCTGCATTTTGAGGTAATGGTTGAGGGGATGTATGATGACCCGATGAAGGTGTTGGGGTGAGATAGTAGTCAGTAGCCAGTAGTCAGGGAACGCCTGCGGCGTTTGAAATGCAAAATGCAAAATTGAGGGTCGCTTCGCTCCGAATTGTAAGCCCTCTCCGTCACCCTGCGGGTGCCACCTCTCCCATAGGGAGAGGCAAGCGTACAACCCACGTCCATTCATTCAACCCACGTCCGTCCGTACAACCTCGGAGGACGGATGAAAATAAAATAACCCACGGAGCGGATTGCGACTGTCGGGTACACGGTGGTTGAAATAACACGAGAAAATTAGACGATTGCGGATTTTTATAAACTTGACGGACGTAGCGGACTCGTTAGTAGAACTAAGCCTTAAATAGAGTTGTCCGTGAGCTTTACCCTCGCATAGAGCAGTAGTAATGTGAATTTTTCCGTTAGTGGGGACGTTGCAAGCACTACGGCGGTGGGATGAGGGGAGAAGTTTTACTCCCTTAATCACGGCAGATACGGAAAAATACACCGCCACTGCGGACCTCCTCGACGGACTCAAAGAGCGCTTTGGTTACTTTGCCGCTCCGGGCAAAGTAACAGCCCCCGCGGCTTGAGCGGGACGGATTTAAAAGATAAAACCACGGAGGGTAGAAAAGCACAACGTAAGGTTTAAAAAAGTAGAACGTAAAAGAAACAACCGAGGCTGGAAAAATAGCAATTTCTTGCGGCAGGAGCGAGCCCCTGCCCTACAGTTTAACAGCAAGGTTGCACGCTACATCAATATGCACATAAAAACACCGCCTTGTTTCCAAGACGGTGTAATTTATTTTTTCGCTCGCCGCGTGGCGTTCTTTCTTGTAAGAAAGAACCAAAGAACTTTACTTTTTTCTTACGCTGACTGCTCTGCAGCCTCTCTCTTTTCACGGATGAAAGCATAGATAGGCTCGAGTCTCTCCTTGGTAAGAGGATAACCGAAGCGCATAAGAAGCCATACACCCGTGTAAACAACTGCGGGAATAATCGTGCAGATGAACATAATCTTCTTACTTGTACCGTTAGCGGTGATGAAGCCGTTGCCTGCAGTCTCACTGTCATACTTTGCCCACTGGAGAAGGAAAAGTCCCGCACCGTCTGCAATTGTCTGACCGAGCTTACGTGAGAAGGTGTAAACGGCGTAAACTGCGCTCTCGTTACGGATGCCCGTCTTGTACTCCTGATAGTCAATAACGTCCATAACAACTGCCCAGCAGGTAAGGCTTACGAAGGTGTAGCCGAAGCCGATGAGAAGAAGGCACGCCATAAACATCCAGGCGGGGAAAATGCCCGTTTCGGGGTTGAGCTTGTCAATGATGCTCTGATTGTTTGCGCAGATTGCAAGAGCAACAGAAGCAAAGGCGGAAATGATTGAGAACTTACCGCAAAGCTCCTTTTTACCGAATTTAGCTGAAAGCTTGGGAGTAAAGAGCACAAGGCACACCATGGGAAGATAGTTACATACTGTGCCGAGAATGCTAAGGCTTGTGTTGGTAAAGTAGTTCTTATAAAGATAAGCGTTAAAGGAGTTGAACTGAAGCTGACCGCTGATGAGAACACCTGCAAGCGCAACAGTAACAAAGGGACGTGACTTGAGAAGACCTACATAGGTAGCCTTGAAGTCCATCTTGGGGTCTGCCTCGGAGGGAACTCTTTCCTTGGTGGTCTTGTAGCCCCAGAGATAGAAGATGATTGAAAGCACGCCCATAAGCACGCCGAAGATGCACATCTTTGTGCCGTCAGCGATTTCAACTGCCTTGCCTGTTGTCTGGTCGATAACCTCCACCATCTGATTTGTGGCGGGGTCCATCTGCATCTTTGTTGAGTAGATAACCATCGGCGCGATAAGTGAAACAACCGCACCGCCGATGCCCGAGCCGATTGAACGGAAGGTTGAAAGAAGGTTTCTTCCGTTGGGGTCGTCGGTAATAACGGAAGCAAGTGAGCCGAAGGGAATGTTCATACCCGTGTACATCATTCCGTAGAAGATGTAGGTTATGTAAGAGATGATAAGAAGGATTGTTGTGTTGTCCGTCAGCCTGTCATAGGGCATAAAGCACAGCAGCGTTGAAAGACCGAGAGGAAGTGCAACCCACTTGAGGTAGGGTCTGAACTTACCGTCCTTAACGGGAGGCTTTTTTGCAACCATTGCGCCCCAGATGGGGTCGTTGATGCAGTCCCAAAGACGGGTGATGATAAACATAAGACCTGCCTTGGCGGGTGCAATTTTCAGCACGTCGGTCATGAAAATTTTAAGATAGCTTGAAATGTAGGTAAGGTTGAACATATTACCTGCCTCGGCAATGGTGTAGCCTGCGGCTTCCTTTATACCGATTTTGTTGGGATGCTCATTTACCGGCTTTTCCTTTTTTACTTTTTCTTTAGCCATTTTTCTTCTCCTTTGAAATATTTATAAAGGTCGGGTCAGTTGAAATCAACCGAAAAGCCCTGTTTTTACCGTGATTTCACCGGGGGTGAAGCCCTCATTTTCAACAGCCTCAATAAGAAGCTTTTCGTCGATATCCTTTTTCATTGTAACGGTGACTGTGTTCTTTTCACGGTCTGCCTTAACCTTTGAAACGCCGTCGATTGCCTTGATTGCATCCTCAACAGCCTTTTCACAGTGACCGCAGTGCATACCCGTTACGTCAATGATTTTCTTCATTTTATCCATCCTTTCCCGAATAAATCTATACATTATATAGGATACACCGAGAAAGAAAAAAAATCAACAGTTAGGAGAGAAAAATATGTAAAAGCGGTGCAATCGTCAGGGAATGCCTGACGGTGTGAGAATGCAAAATGCAAAATGCAAAGTGCAAAATTGCGGTCGCTTCGCTCCGAATTGTAAGCGGACACGGCAATGGATGTACCTACGGTAACTCATACAACCCACGTCCGCCCGTAGAACCTCGGAGGACGGATATATCTGAAAGCACCCACGCCAGCGGATTGCGAATGTCGGGTACACGGTGGTTAAAAGGCTGGCGGAAAATTAGACGATTGCGGATTTTGATAAATATGTCGGACGTAGCGGACTCATTGGTAGAACTGATTTTTAAATAGAGTTGTGCGTGAGCTTTACCCTCGGGTAGAGCAGTAGTAATGTGAATTTTTCCGTTAGTATGGAGGTACGGTCACTACGGCAGTAGGACAAGGGAAGAAACGAAGCGAAATTAACTGCGGTAGATACGGAAAAATTCACCGCCACTGCGGACCTCCTCGACGGACCAAAAGCGCGCTTTTGCTTACTTTTGTCGCAACCGACAAAAGTAAGTGCCGCCCGCACAGGGCAGTAGAAATTAAAAGTTAAAGCCACGGAGGATAAAAAAGCACAACATACGATTTAAGGCGGTAGAATGTGAAAGATACAACCGCGGAGAATTAGCCCCCTACGCGACACGGCAGGAGCTCTGCTCTCTTGCGGTTCCCAAAATCGCCTATCGGCTTGGAGCGCCGGGCGATTTTGACCGCTGCGCCATCCTCACCTCGCTGCATCCGCCACAGGCGGCGCTTCGGTGACGATGCCCCTGCCCTACGGTTTAACCGTACCGCCATCATAAAATATACGGTTTCAGACAGCAGAATGTGAAAAAATCACCCGCGGCGGGTAAAAATCAACAAGCCGACCATTGGTCGGCGCTACAATATAATCCGAACGCGGACGTGTAAAAAACAAAGAGGGCGGCAGATTGCCGCCCCTACGAGGATACACATAATTAAAATGCATCGATAAAAATAAAAAAAGAGAAAGGGGGCTTCGTCCCCTTGTCCCCCGCAAGCTTTTGTAAAAGCTTGATCAAAACTTTTTATTTTTTACCACTCGTGAATAACCTCGGGGTTTGCAAAAACCTCTTCAAACTTGTGAATAAGAGGAATAACATCACCGAAGCCGCCGATTCTGTGGTCAAAGGCGAAGGTCATGGGAAGCATCTTCTTTGTTGCAAGGTCAACCTCACCCTTCTCGTTTCTGAAGGCATATTCAACATCCTTGATGTTGCTTATACCGAAAAGGAACACCTGGGGATAAAGCAGGGGTCCGTAGGAAATATGACCCGTAAGCTCACGGCTTAAGGTACCTGTGTTTGTAAAGCAGACCGTACCCTCGTTGAAGGCATACATATCAAGGCTTTCAGGGTCCTTTTCCTTTTTGTTGAAAAGGTCCTTTATGCTTGTAACGCTGTACTTACCTACAAAGCCTGAAAGAATCTGCTGCGTTGTTGAGTAAAGCTTACCCTTGAGCACCCAGCCTATCATTCTCTGCTGAATAAGGTCAAACATAAGTCCGTCAACATCAGTTTTTTCAAGCCTTCTCATAATATCCGCAATCTGGTCGGAAATTTCCTTAAGGCTCTGACTTTCAATTCCGCGCACCTTTACGGGGAATGTGATTCCTCCGTCCATAAAAATGGGCATTGCAACATCAATGTGCTTTTTTATAATAAGTCTGCCTGCGGATTTGGTGTGGTTGTACTGAAGATGAGCATTGAGTCTGGGTGCAACCTTAAGACCCTCTGAAAGAAGCTTCATCATAAGGGTGTTGAAGGAAAGCTGATATCCGCATTCCTCCTTGAGCTTTTTATACTCGGCATAGAACTTTGTAATGTCTGCCTCGTAAACATAGGTGGGGGTGGGAATGTTCCTTTGTGCATTTACAAGCACATTGCCCGATACCCTTGCCTTGAGGTTAAAATATTCAATTTTATCCTCATCCTCGGGCATATCAAGTGCCCTTTGCATATAGTACTTTAAATCCATGTTTCTTACTTCCTTTTCTCTCATATATCTGTCACCCCGTGGGCAACTAAAGCCAATTATTATTATAATACAACAAGATGTTGCATTTGTAAACACCCGTTAAATATTTTTATAAAAAACGACAATTTATTTTTATCGCGACTGTGTTTGTATTGATTTTTATACCCCGAATTGTTATAATATAATGAAAAGTAATGTTCTTTACGGAGATTATACTTATGGATAATAAAATTCAAATATTTGAAGATAAAAGAATAAGAACATCCTGGAATGAAGCAACGGAGGAATGGTATTTTTCTGTCAGTGATGTTGTAGAAATACTGACAGACAGCAAGGATGTTAAGCAATACATAAAAAAAATGCGCAGGCGTGATGCTGAGCTTAATTCCAAGTGGGGTACAATTTGTACCCCCGTTGAAATGATTGCTTCAGACGGTAAAAAAAGAAAAATACAGGCGGCTGATGTCGCCGGAATTCTCCGCATAATTCAATCAATTCCGTCGCCTAAAGCAGAGCCCTTCAGAATGTGGCTTGCCGAAGTCGGAAAAGAGCGGATTGACGAAACAATAGACCCTGAGCTTGCAATTGACAGAGCTATAGAAACCTATCAGAAGAAGGGCTATAGTGATGAATGGATACATCAGCGGGTTTTATCCATCAGAGTGCGTAATGCTTTGACAGATGAATGGGACAGGCACGGAGTACAGAAGGGTATAGAATATGCTATTCTTACAGACGAGATTACAAAGGCCTGGTCAGGAATGACAACACGAAAATATAAAAATTTAAAAGGCTTAACCAAAGAAAACCTGCGTGATAATATGAGTGACCTTGAGCTTGTACTCAATATGCTTGCCGAGGCAACAACCACAGAATTATCAAAAGCCCATAACCCTCAAACCCTTGAGGAAAATCGTGAGATTGCAAAAAGAGGCGGAAGGTATGCCGGTAATGCACGAAAAGAAATTGAAGCAGATACAGGCAAGCCCGTAATCACATCAAAAAATGCAGCAGAATTAAACCGTGTAGTGGTTGATCTGATTGAAAATATATCAAAGGATGATGAATAACAGAGAAGCTTCTGTATCAAAAAATATAATAAAAAAAGAAAGAGGTAATAATTATGATTAAAATTTCACCGTCAATTCTCTCCTGCGACTATTCAAAAATGGGTGAGGAATTCGAAAATATGAAAAGATGCGGAGCCGACTGGCTTCACATCGACGTTATGGACGGCCACTTTGTGCCCAACATCACCCTCGGCGCACCGTTGGTAAAGTGCCTTCGCAAATGCTCCGACCTCGTTTTCGACTGTCACCTTATGATAAGCGACCCCAAAAAGTACATCCCCGACTTTATCAAGGCGGGTGCTGACCTTATCTGCTTCCACGTTGAAAGCGACTCCCCCGTTGAGGAAACCATCGACCTTATCCGTGAAAGCGGTAAAATTGCCGCCCTTGCCGTAAAGCCCGGTACTCCCATTGAAACCGTTTACCCCTACCTCGACAAGCTCGGTATGGTGCTTGTTATGACCGTTGAGCCCGGCTTCGGCGGACAGTCCTTTATGGCTGATATGATGGATAAAATTGTTAAGCTCCGTGAGGAATGTGCAAAAAGAGGCATTGAAATGGATATTCAGGTTGACGGCGGTATTTCCCTTGACACCGTTGAAACAGCCGCAAAGGCGGGTGCAAACGTACTCGTTGCAGGCTCTGCAATCTTCGGCAGCGCTGACCCCGAGGAGACTATCTCCCTTCTTCGCAGTAAGGCGGCAAAATATTTCTAATCACAGAGGATTGTTATGAACATAAAAAATCCCTTTAAAAACAAGAGCCCCTACGGCAATCACAACCCCCGTGTCCGTAAGAGCTACTACACCTTTTCAAAGGAATACCCCGCGGGTAATATTCCCCTTGAAAGGCGCTCCTATCAGCGTCTGCAGTCACAAAGCAGAAAAAAGAGATTTTTCATTTTCCTGTGCATTGTACTGCTCGGGCTCTCCTTTTTCTCGGTAAGGCTTCTTCTGGATATTTCTCACAAGACACCTCCCGAGCCCGACGCCTCACAGAGTGAGACCGTAGCGGGTGAAAGCGAGCCTCTGCTTATGAGCAAGGGCTTCCGCGCCCTTTATATGCCCTATGAGCATCTCGGTGACACGGCATATATCAGAAGCTTTATAAAGGAGCTTGAGAAAAAGGACTGCAACGGCGTTGTGATTGACTTCAAGACGGAAAACGGAAAGCTTTGCTACAGCTCACTTAACAGCTATGCAATCAGCTCCCGCTGTGCGATTTACGACAACAACACCGTCCGCGAGGCATTGAGCATTTTCAAAAAGGCGGGCATAACCGTTGCGGCGAGGGTTTTCTGCTTTCTTGACAACACCCTGCCCGTTCACTGTCCCGAGCTTGCGGTAAAATATATGGACACCGACGTTAACTGGATTGACACCACCTCAGAGGGAGACAGCAAAACCTGGCTTAATCCCTGCAGCAAGGACGCTCTTTTATATCTCGTTGACATCATCAATGAAATTCAGAGCTTCAATATCGGCGGCTTTATTCTCGAGGGCTGTCACTTCCCCGACAGCGACAACACGGGCGGCGCATCCTTCCCCGGTGAAACTGCCTTCAAAAACAAAAACGAGGCTCTCGCCCTTTTCGTGAACAAGGTAAGAAAAACCGTTTCCGAGGATAAGTTCCTTATCTTCTCCGCCGATGCAGACGATGCCCTTAACGGCAACGAAAAAATCTACTACGGCGATATAAAGGGGCTTGCCTTTGACGGCATTGCCGCTTATACCCTCAACCGTCCCGAGGATACTGTCCTTGACAAAAAGACGGACTATGTATCAATGCTTTCTCTTTTCGAGGGCATTGAAAAGAACTTTGAGGAAAAGGCATTTATCCCCGTAATTGATATGAGCGAATACTCAAGAAAATATATGAGAACGGTTAAAAAGAACTGTCTCAACTTCATCATCATTGATGAAACAGGAGAATATTAAAATGACTAAAACTGCTTTTATTGCCATCGTCGGCAAGCCCAACGTAGGCAAATCATCAATACTCAACAAGGTGCTCGGACAGAAGATTGCCATTGTTTCCGATAAGCCCCAGACCACCCGCACCCGTATTATGGGTGTGCTCACCCGCGGTGACACACAGCTTGTTTTCACCGATACTCCCGGCTTCCATAAGCCTAAAACAAAGCTCGGTGAAAAAATGATAAAGGCCGTCGGCGACAGCATTTCAGGCGTTGACGCCTGCCTTTTTGTGGTTGAGCCCACAGGTGAGCTTACCGAAAGTGAGCTTGAGCTTATCGAAAAAATCAAAAAGAGCAGAATCCCCTGCATCCTTGCAATAAACAAGATTGACACGGTGAGCGAAAAGACGGAGCTTATCGGCAGAATCGCCGAGCTTTCAGAGCTTCTTTCCTTTGTTGCACTCATCCCCGTTTCCGCCGTGAAAAATGACGGCATCGACATTCTCGTCGACGAAATGGAAAAGCTCGCCTTCCCCTCAGAGCACTTCTTCCCCGAGGATACCCTCACCGACCAGCCCGAGCGCGTCCTTGCCTCGGAAATCATCCGTGAAAAGATGCTCCGCTTACTCGACAAGGAGATTCCCCACGGTGTTGCCGTTTCAATTGAGAAGATGCGTGAGCGCTCCGACCGCGACCTGATGGACGTTGAGGCAATAATCTACTGCGAAAAGGAAAGCCACAAGGGTATCATCATCGGCAAAAAGGGTGCCACCCTCAAGCGTATTTCCACCTACGCCCGTCAGGATATGGAAAAGTTTTTCTCCTGTCAGGTCAACCTCCAGTGCTGGGTAAAGGTCAAGGAGGACTGGAGAAACAGAGAGGGACTTATTCATAATTTCGGATTGGATTGAGGCCGAGTGGCGAGTAGCCAGTAGTCAGTAGTCAGTAGTCAGTAGTCAGTAGTTAGTAGTCAGTAGTTAGTAGTCAGTAGTTAGTAGTCAGTAGTTAGTAGTCAGGGACGCCTTCGGCGGTTGAAATGCAAAATTCAAAATGCAAAATGCAAAATTATTGGTCGCTTCGCTCCGAATTGTAAGCCCTCTCCGTCACCCTGCGGGTGCCACCTCTCCCAAAGGGAGAGGCAAGCGTAACTAACACGTCCCAACTATTCACCCCACGCCACTCCTTCAACCCACGTCCGTCTGTACAACCTTGGAGGACGGATATATATAAAATAACACACGGAGCGGATTGCGACTGTCGGGTACACGGTGGTTAAAAGGCTGGCGTAAAATTAGACGATTGCGGATTTTGATAAATACGACGGACGTAGCGGACTCATTGGTAGAATTTATCCTTACGTAGAGTTGTACGTGAGCTTTATCCTCGCATAGAGCAGTAGTAATGTGAATTTTTCCGTAGAGTACAAGGTTATTTCCTTATCAAGCTACAGAAATTGAAGGCGTTATGATTTAAGCAAACGTAACAGCGGAAAAATTCCCCGCCACTGCGGACCTCCTCGACGGATTTAAGAGCGCTTTGCATACTTTGCCGCCCCGGGCAAAGTATGAGCCCCCGCGGCTTGAGCGGAACGGATTTAAAAGATAAAACCACGGAAGATTAAAAAGCGACAACGTAAGGTTTAAAAAGTAGAACGTAAAAGAAGCAACCACAGAAATTTATTTGTGCCCTCGCCGGGCAGGCCTTACCTTTCTTGAAAGAAAGGTAACCCAAAGAACTTTCATTTTTTCAATCCTGCACAAATTTCACACCCGATTTTTGTTAACAACATAAAATATTTTTTTCCTGTTTAGTAAGACCTTTTTCTGCAAAGCCTAAAGATATAATTCTTTTTAAATTTGCAGATGAGGTGACATTATGGATAAAAAAGCATTGTGGGATAAATTCATTCAGACGGGTAAGGTTTCCGATTACCTCAATTACAGCAGAGCCGCAAAAAACGGCTTTGCCGATGATGAGGGCGACCTCGAGGCCGCCGAGGAGTTTTACCCCGAGTGCCCCAACGGAGAGGACTATAAATATGACAATCAGGACGGACGGTATAGTAATACGTGAACAGAATACAGGTGAGCAGGACAGGCTCATTACCGTCCTTACAAGGGAAAAGGGCGTAATAAGAGCCTTTGTCAACGGCGGAAGAAACCCCAAAAACAAAAATGTTTCTTCCACGGGGCTTTTGTGTTATTCCGATTTTTCCGTTGAAAAAACCAAAAAAGATGTTTACTTTATAAAAGAGGCTACATCAAAAAAGGTCTTCTTCTCTTTAAGGCAGGATATAGTAGACCTTTCCCTTGCCCAGTACCTTTCGGAATTGGCAGGTGAGCTTGCCCCGAGAGAGGAGGAGGCGGGAGAGTTTCTCCCCCTCGTTTTAAACAGTCTCCACCTGCTTTCTCAAAAGACCAAGGAGCCCTTGCTCATAAAGGCGGTCTGTGAGCTTCGTATGCTCACCCTCGCAGGCTATATGCCCCAGCTTATCGGATGTAATAAGTGCGGGGTTTATGAAGGTGAGCGGATGTACTTCGACACCCTCACGGGTGAAATGTACTGCGAAGGCTGCCGCAGTCTGCCGAAGCTTACGGAAATCTCATCGGGTACACTTGCCGCAATGAGGCATATCTGTCTTAGTGAGCCCGCAAAAATCTTCAGCTTCACTCTCCCGCCCGAGGCTATGCTGAGCCTTTCTGCGGTGAGTGAAAAATACTTACTCAACACGACAAACAGAAAATTCAAGACATTGAGCTTTTATAAGTCAATGACGGAAATCTGATGCCGAAGGCATCAGAAATGCAAAATGTAAAATGCAAAATTCAAAATTAAGGGTCTGCGACGCATTTTAATGCCCTCTGTCTGCTTCGCAGACAGCTCCCACGGGAGAATTTTATAATTTACTCTCTGATTTTCATATCAAAGCTGCCTTTGCGGGTGAAACTTTTAATTTTGATAAAATCTGACCCGCGACCGCAATTTTGCATTTTGCATTTTGCATTTTGCATTCATAAAGAGGTGACACCATGAACAAACACTACAAAGCCCTTGAGCTTGACAAAATACTTTCACGCCTTGCGGATTTCACAGGCTGTGCCGATGCAAGAGAAATGGCGGAAAATCTCGAGCCCGAGCATAATATTTCCCTTGCCAAGGTACTCCTTCAACAGACCGACGACGCCTTTATGCTTATGGCAAAATTCGGCGCACCCTCCTTCGGCGGACTAAAAAATGTAAACAACAGCCTTTCCCGTGCCAATGCGGGAAGCGTGCTTAATATGCGTGAGCTTCTTGATATTGCCGAGGTGCTTCGTGTTATCCGCTCCTTAAGCGAATGGAAGAGCCGTAACAGCGGTATCACCACCTCAATAGATACATATTTTTACTCCCTCGCTCCGAACAAATACCTCGAGGATAAAATCACCTCGGCTATCATCAGCGAGGAGGAAATGAGCGACCACGCCTCCCCCGCCCTCTATGATATAAGGCGTAAAATCCGTGTTGCCTCATCAAAGGTACGTGACCACCTTGACAAAATGACCCGCTCACCGAGCATACAAAAGTATCTGCGTGACAGTATTGTCACAATGCGTAACGGCAGATATGTTGTCCCCGTCAAGATTGAGCACCGCAACGAAATCAGCGGTCTTGTTCACGATACATCCTCAAGCGGTTCAACGGTTTTTGTTGAGCCCGCCGCCGTTGTTGAAGCAAACAACGAAATCAAGGTGCTTCAGGGCAAGGAGCGCGACGAAATCGAGCGTATTCTCTTTGAGCTTTCCGTTGAGGCAGGCTCCTTTTATCAGGGCATCAAGCACTCCTATGAGTGTGCCGTTGAGCTTAACCTGATTTTTGCAAAGGCAAAGCTTGCCTATGAAATGAAGGCTACTATGCCTATACTCAACGACAAGGGCATTATCAATTTGAAAAGCGCACGCCACCCCCTCATCGACCCGAAAAAGGTTGTTGCCACGGATATTTATCTCGGCAAGGATTTCGATACCCTTATTATCACGGGACCCAACACGGGCGGTAAAACCGTTTCAATCAAAACCGTGGGACTCCTCTCCCTTATGGCGATGTGCGGACTTATGCTCCCCGTAAGGGATCAGAGCGAGATTTCCGTTTTTGACAATATCCTTGCCGATATCGGTGACGAGCAGAGCATTGAGCAGAGCCTTTCCACCTTCTCGTCACATATGGTCAATATCATTGACATTATGAAAAAGGCTGACGAAAGCAGTCTTATCCTTATCGACGAATTAGGTGCAGGTACAGACCCCGTTGAGGGTGCGGCGCTTGCAATTTCCATACTTGAAAAGCTTCACGAAAAGGGAGCAAAGATTGCCGCCACAACTCACTATGCGGAGCTTAAGGCATACGCCCTTGAGACGCCCGGCATTGAAAACGGAAGCTGTGAATTTGACGTTGAATCCCTTAAGCCCACCTACCGCCTTTTAATCGGTACACCGGGACGCTCCAACGCCTTTGCAATTTCCTTAAGGCTCGGTATGGAGGAAAATGTGATTGACAGAGCAAAGCAGCTCGTTTCCAACGAAAGCGCGCAGTTTGAAACCGTACTGCAGAACCTTGAAGTAAGCCGTCAGGAATTTGAAAAACAGAAGGAAATTGCCGACAGCCTTAAAGCCGAAGCCGAAAGAGAGAAGGCAGAGGCACAGAAGCTCAAGGACGGCATTGAAAAGCTCCGTCAGGAGGAGCTCGAAAAGGCACAGAGTCAGGCACTGAAAATTGTTGAGCAGGCAAAGCGCAGCGCAATGGCTCTCACACAGGAGCTTGAGGAGCTTAAAAAGCAGAGCGACAAGAGTGCCGACAAGGCAGAGATGCTCCGCAGAGCAAAGCAGATGATGAAAAAGGGCTTTGCCAACTTTGACGATATCACTAACCCCGTTGTTGCCGCCGTTATCGAGGACGAAAATTACACTCTTCCCCGTGAATTAAAAATCGGTGACGAGGTGCTTGTTGCCGATATGGGCAAGACCGCAACAGTTACCGCCCTTAAGGACAGAAAGGGTAACGTTGAGGTTATGGCGGGCATAATGAAGATGCGCACCCCCGAAAGCAACCTGAGGCTTATTGAAAAGGGCAAGCAGCACAAGAACAACCAGAAGCCCCGTAATGTACCGAGCAGAACGGAGCACGTATTCTCTCCCGGCTCCGAGGCACAGACCCGCTGTGACTTAAGAGGCAAGAATGTTGAGGAGGGTGTGCTTGAGGTTGACCGTTACATTGACCAGGCGTTAAGGCTCGGTCTTGGTGAAATCACCGTTATTCACGGCAAGGGTACGGGTGTTCTCAGAAAGGGCATACACGAATATCTTCGCAAGAACAGGTATGTAAAGTCCTTCAGGCTTGGTGTTTACGGTGAAGGTGAAACAGGCGTTACGATTGTGACGCTGAAGTAGTCAGTAGTCAGTAGTCAGTAGTCAGGGACGGACGGCAGATGCCGTCCGTTTTGGTTTTGCAAATGTAACGCCGCCCAATGGGCGGCTTTTTTGTGCTTTGTTTTGCTTAACTGTAAGGCAGGGCTTGCCCCTGCCCTGCAACCATTCCTCACATCGCGCCCCCAAAAGTATACATTTTCATACTTTTCCGCTCAAAAAGTATCATTTTTCACATTGCATTACAGAATTATATGCATTATAATATAATCACAATCTACAAGAAAGGGTGAAGGGCGTGAAAGTAAAAACCTTCAGGAACATATTCTTCGCCGTGGTTGCAGCTTATGTTGCTCTGTGGTATTTCTCCCCCGTTGCGGCTGCGGATATTCTTTTTCCGAACAAGGAAAATACCATAATTGATACAGGCGACTTTATGGCCCTTGTTGTCTTCTTGCTTGCTGTACCCTTTTTCGTCGGTGCAATTGTGTTTTTCAAGCACAACAAGCATCTTGTTATGACCAAGCTCGGCATTGCCTATTTTACCCTCGGCTTTCTTGCGCTCATCATACTGCCCTATGCCGCTTATCCGTCAAGAACAGAGATAACCGCTGAAACAATCACAAAGCATAACCTTATAGGTCAGGTTACAAAGGTTTACGAAATTGAGGATGCAGAATCGGTAACGGTAGGCCTTGATGCAGAAACCTTCTATTCACAGCGCAGATTGCCCAAAATTTATGTCGACTTTGTTTACTCTGTCAATTTCGCCGACGGCTACAAATATGACTTCGGCGATCCGAGTGACGACAGACTGTGGAATATAATAATTGATAAGGTTGATGAAACCGTAAAAGCAAAGGGTATTGAAAAAAAGCTTATCGGTGAGCATATTCTCAAAAACGGCATTGACCCGCTTGAAATCAGCGATTATTATACGGATATATATCCCTACAAGAATAAAATTGAAACCCTGATGTACGGTCACCCCATTTCATATGAGCAGGAATACGAATACGAGGAATACGACGAGCCCGAGGGCACAACATATTATAACTTTTTGTTGGGTGAATGAGGACACAAAGGGGTTATTGTGACGCTGAAGTAAGGGCCGAGTAGCTGAGTAGTCAGTAGTCAGGGACGGACGGCAGATGCCGTCCGTTTTGGTTTTGCGGACACGGCAAGCCGTGTCCCTACGGAATTTCACCCGTTTACCTATACTCGGCCCTTGGCCCTTGGCCCTCACCCTGCTACTTACTACTACCCCTTGCAATTTCCAACATAATGTGCTATAATATAAAATTGTTATATCTTAAAGATATATAATATTCTTTAATCTTGAAAGGAGATCAATCCAAAATGGATGACCCCGGCAGTTTAATTTTTAACATTCTTTTACTTTTCGTACTCATTTTAGTCAATGCCTTTTTCGCAATGAGCGAAATTGCAATCATTTCTCTTAACGACAATATGATTGACAAGCAGGCAGAGGATGGCAACAAAAAGGCACAGAAGGTCAAGAAGCTTACGGAAAATCCGAGCAACTTCCTTTCCACAATTCAGATAGGTGTTACCCTTGCAGGCTTCCTTACATCTGCAAGCGCGTCAACCACCTTTGCCGCAATGCTGACAGATGCTATTATGTCAGTAAGCCCCGCAATGGCTCGCTTCAGCGATATAATAAGCGGTGCCTCCGTTGTTATCATCACCCTGATTATGTCCTACTTCTCCCTTGTTTTAGGTGAGCTTGCACCGAAGAGAATCGGTATGCAGAAGCCCGAGAAGATTGCCTTTGCAGTTGTAGGTGTGCTTCTTGTCGTCAAGAAGGTCTGCGCTCCCTTTGTAAAAATTCTCTCCCTTTCAACCAACGGTGTGGTAAGGCTTTTAGGCTTTGACCCCAACGCTAACGAGGAGGTCGTCACCGAGGAGGAAATCCTTATGATGGTCGACGTCGGTGAGGAAAAGGGCGTTATTGAAAACCTGCAGGCAGAAATGATAAATAACATCTTTGAGTTTGACGATATCGACGTTTCCGATGTTATGACCCACAGAACGGATATGATTGCCGTTGAGGATACAGATACTCTCGAGGACGTTGTTAACCTTTCAATTGAACACGGCTATTCAAGAATCCCCGTTTACCACGAGGATCAGGATAATATTATCGGCGTCATTTATATCAAGGACCTGCTTAAATATGTCTCCGCGGCTCTGCCCGAGGATAAAAAGCCCACAGATGTTATGCGCCCTGCGTACTATGTCCCCTTCAGCAAAAACTGCGGTAAGCTCTTCGGTGAAATGACCGAGGAAAGAGTGCAGATGGCTGTTGTTGTTGACGAATACGGCGGCACAGCAGGTATTGTTACCATGGAAGACCTTGTTGAGGAAATTATGGGTAACATCCGTGACGAATACGATGACGAGGAAGAGGAAATCGTTGAGGAAAGCGAAAACGTTTTCACCGTTGACGGTACGGCATATATTGAAGAAGTCAACGAGCTTGTCGGTGAGGTTATCCCCGAGGGCGACTACGATACACTCGGCGGCTTTATTATAAGTCAGCTCGGCTTCCTTCCCAAGGACGGCGAAATGAACGAGGTTATTCACGAGAATGTGAAGCTCACTATTCTCAACGTTGAGGAAAGACGAATCGGCAAGGTGAGAGTTGAGATTACTCCTGTCGAGGAAACGGCTGAAGAGGAGTAAAAAAAGCAAAGTTCTTTTGATTACTTTTCTTACAAGAAAAGAAATGCCTCGCGGCGAGCGATGTAAATAAATCAAGATATAATAAAACGAACACAGGAATTTTCGGAAAGGCAGCGTTCTGACACGGCAAGCACGAAAAATACCTGTTTCTGTGTGAAAAGAAAAAAGAGGTAACTATGAGAAAGTTCAACAAATCAGAAAAGCTTAACAATGTCCGCTATGAAATCCGCGGAAGGGTGCTTGAGGAAGCAGAAAAGCTTGAAATGGAAGGCACACACATCATCAAGCTGAATATCGGTAACCCCGCCCCCTTCGACTTCAAGGCACCCCACGAGGTCACCGTTGACCTTATCTACAATCTCCGCCACACTCAGGGCTATTCAAATTCAAAGGGTCTTTTTGCCGCAAGAAAGGCTATTATGCAGTACTGCCAGACGAAGAATATCCCCAACGTGAATGTTGACGATATCTATACGGGCAACGGCGTAAGTGAGCTTATCACCCTTTCAATGCAGGCTCTTATCAACAACGGTGATGAGATTCTTGTTCCTATGCCCGACTATCCCCTCTGGACAGCTTCGATTACCCTTGCGGGCGGTAAGGCGGTGCATTATCTCTGCGACGAGGAAAAGGAGTGGGCTCCCGACCTTGACGATATCAGAAGCAAAATCACGGAAAAGACAAAGGGCATTGTTGTTATCAACCCCAACAATCCCACGGGCGCAATTTATTCCGACGAGATACTCAAGGGCATTGTTCAGATTGCAAGAGAGAATGAGCTTATCATTTTTGCCGACGAGATTTATGACCGCCTTGTATATGACGGTGAAAAGCATACGGCTATTGCTTCCTTTGCTCCCGACCTTCTCACGGTATGCTTCAACGGACTTTCAAAGTCACACTATGTTGCAGGCTACCGTGCAGGCTGGATGTGCCTTGCAGGTGACAAGTCAAGAGCAAGGGGCTATATTGAGGGCATCAACCTTCTTTCGACTATGCGTCTTTGCTCGAATGTACCCGCACAGAGTATTATCCAGACCGCACTCGGCGGCTCCCAGGAGGCGCTCAAGCACTTCAGACCCGACGGCAGACTTTACGAGCAGAGGGAATATGTTTACGAAAGGCTCAACGCAATGGACGGCATTTCGGCAGTAAAGCCGAGGGGTGCCTTTTACATATTTGCAAAGCTTGACACGGAGAAGTTCAACATCACCGATGACGAGCAGTTTGCCCTTGACCTTCTCAGGGAGACGGGTGTGCTTATCACCTGCGGCTCGGGCTTCAACTGGAAACAGCCTGACCATTTCAGAGTTGTGTATCTGCCTGATACGAGAATACTTAAGAAGGCAATGGACAAGCTTGAAGCGTTTTTAGAAAATTACAGACAAAAGTAAAGTTCTTTTGGTTACTTTTCTTACAAGAAAAGAGACGCCCGACCGGCGAGGTCATAAAACAATTTTCTATTAACATTAAAGGTCACGGAGATTTTTTCCGTGACCTCTACTATTCGCTATTCATTCTTCACTATTCACAAAAAAATCCCCGTCAACCGACGGGGATTTCTTCATCAATCAATTTCTACTGAAATTTTAGTGTCGCTTCTGTTTGCAGTTGCACGCATTACGGTTCTGATAGCCTTTGCAATTCTGCCCTGCTTACCAATAACTCTACCCATATCATCCTGAGCAACATGAAGGTGGTAAACGATTACGCCTTCTTCGTTAATGTCGTCAACGTCAACAGTCACCTTTTCCGGCTCGTCAACGAGGCCGGCGGCAATTGATATAAGTAAATCTTTCAAAGTGCTTACCTCCGAAAATTATTTAAGGATGTCGCACTTTTTAAGAAGAACTTTAACTGTGTCAGTGGGCTGTGCACCGTTTGCAATCCACTTCTTTGCCTTTTCAGCATCGATCTTGATTTCTGAGGGCTCTGTCATAGGATTGTAGGTACCGATTTCCTCGATGAAACGACCGTCACGGGGATATCTTGAATCTGCTACAACTACACGATAGAAAGGAGCCTTTTTTGCGCCCATACGGCGAAGTCTGATTTTTACTGCCATGATAATGACCTCCAAAATAAAATATTTTTTGTTTTTTTATTCTAACACTTTCGTGCCTTTAACTTAATTACATGCCGAAGCCGTTCATGCCGCCCATACCGTTCATCATGCCGGGCATATTGCGCATTCTCTTCTGCATTTTCTTTGAGGATTTGCCGTTCATCTGCTTGAACATCTTCTGCATCTGTCTGTACTGACTGAGAAGTCTGTTAACGTCCTCAACCTGCATACCGCAGCCTGCTGCGATTCTGCGCTTACGTGAGGGGTTGATGATGTCGGGCTTTGCCCTCTCCTGAGGTGTCATTGAAAGGATGATTGCCTGAATGCGGTCAAACTGCCTTTCGTCAACCTCAACCTCGTCAATCTTCTTGCTGACACCGGGAAGCATTTTGAGCAGGTCCTTGATGGGGCCCATTCTTCTGACCTGCTGAAGCTGGTCAAGAAGGTCGTTAAGGTCAAACTTGTTTTTTCTGAGCTTCTGCTCAAGCTCACGTGCCTTCTTTTCGTCAAGCTCCATTTCAGCCTTCTCGATAAGTGAAAGCATATCACCCATACCGAGGATTCGTGAAGCCATTCTGTCGGGGTGGAAAACGTCGATGTCGCCGAGCTTTTCACCTGTACCCACAAACTTGATGGGCTTTCCCGTAACGGCTCTTGCGGAAAGTGCCGCACCGCCTCGGGTGTCACCGTCAAGCTTTGTAAGAAGAAGACCGTCGATGCCGAGCGCCTCGTTGAAGGAGGTTGCAACGTTAACTGCGTCCTGACCTGTCATTGAGTCAACTACAAGCATAATTTCGTGAGGATGAACCTCGCTCTTTATGTTTTTAAGCTCAGTCATAAGCTCCTCGTCAACGTGGAGACGGCCTGCGGTATCAAGGAAAACGTAGTCGTTTCCGTGATCCTTCGCATAGGCAACCGCCTGCCTTGCAATGTCAACGGGGTTAATCTGTCCGAGCTGGAACACGGGCACGCCTGCCTTTTCGCCTACAACCTCAAGCTGCTTGATAGCGGCGGGTCTGTAAACGTCACATCCTACAAGAAGAGGTCTGTGACCCTGATTTTTAAGCATAAGCGCAAGCTTTGCACTGTGAGTTGTTTTACCTGAGCCCTGAAGACCGCACATCATAACGATTGTGGGAGGGTGGTTTGCGGTGTTGAGCCTTGCCTTTGTTCCGCCCATGAGGTTTGTAAGCTCCTCGTTGACGATTTTGATAACCATCTGCGAGGGAGTGAGGCTTTCCATAACCTTTGCACCGATTGCTCTTTCCGTAACATTGGTTGTAAAATCCTTTGCAACCTTGTAGTTAACGTCAGCTTCCAAAAGTGCAAGGCGGACCTCTCTCATGGCTTCCTTTACGTCGCTCTCGGTAAGTGAGCCCTTACTGCGGAGCTTTTTAAAGGCGGCTTCAAGTCTGTCTGAAAGACCTTCAAATGCCACTTGAATCAATCCTTCCTGAAGAATATATATACTATAATAATATAGATGTTATCTGAGCATCTGCGTAAGCGCGGAAATTCTTGCCGTAGCGTCGTTGATTTCTCTTGAAAGCAGTGAGCTTTTGTTAACCTCGTCGATAAGTGAGGTGAGCTCTCTGATTTCGTCAAGACCGCTGTTGATTTTTCTGAAGCGCTCCATAAGTCCGAGGTGCTTTTCAAAATCAATAAGCTGCGACTCTGCACGCTTGATAGCATCTCTTACGCCCTGACGGGTGATGCCCTCATTTTCCGCAATTTCCGCAAGGGAAAGGTCGTCGTTGTAATAATAGCTGATAAAATCCTGCTGCTTCTGAGTCAGCATTTCGCCGTAGATATCAAAAAGCAGTATAACATCAAGATTTTTTGCCATTTTTACGTCTTCCCTCCTTGCTGTAAAGACTTTTAACTTTACACAGCTCGGCTATTATACAATATTGAGGTGTAAATGTCAATACCTTTACAGAGATTTTTTTAGTATTAAGCAGACATTAGTTCAGAAAGACCCTCAATTCATACTCCCCACCCCGAAAAAGTATCAAAACACATACTTTTTCACCAAAAAAGTATCATAATCAGCATTGATTTTTTCATATTTATGCTTTAGAATATAGGTGTAAACCAAAACAAGGAGGTACAAAATATGAATGAGCTTTCAATTTTCTGGCTCGCGGCCGTGATTGTGCTGGGCATTTTAGAGGCACTCACCGTAGGACTTGTTACAATATGGTTCGCAGTCGGTGCACTTGCCGCCCTTATCTCATCACTTTTCGGCGGTCCGCTGTGGCTTCAGATTTTACTTTTCATCGTAGTAACTGCCGTTACCCTTGTAACGACAAGGCCGCTTGTGAAAAAGTATTTCAGCAAAAACAGCCATAAGCCGACAAACGCCGATATGGTGCTCGGCAAGAACGCACAGGTCACTGAGGAAATCAACAACCTTCAGGGCACGGGTGCAGTAAAATGCGAGGGCAAGGAATGGTCAGCACGCAGCGAAGACGGTGAGGTCATCCCCGTAGGTGAAATTGTAACCGCCGTTAAAATCGAAGGCGTCAAGCTGATTGTCAGTAAAAGTAGTCAGTAGTCAGGGCGTCCTTCGGACGTTCAGGTTTAATTCGTAGGGCAGGGGCTTGCTCCTGCCGCAAAAGGAGAATTTTAATGGCAAAGGACAACAGATTTGAAAAGGTCTACTCACAGAGCACCTTCAGCGGAAATACACAGATATGGGTAGACAAGGAAACAGGAGTGAATTACATTTATCACTCAAGTGGCTACGGCGGAGGTCTTACTCCCCTTCTGGACAGAGAGGGCAAGGTCGTTGTCACACCGATTTTAAACAGGTAAACAGCTCCGGTGAAAATCCGGGCAAAAAATAAAACAAAAATTATACAAAGGAGAAAAAAATCATGATCATTATTTTACCCGTATTAGCACTTCTTGTTCTTTTAGTTCTTGTAATGAACATCCGCGTTGTTCAGCAGGCAAAGGCAGTTGTTATTGAGCGTCTCGGCGCTTATCAGACAACCTGGGGCGTTGGTCTCCACTTCAAAATCCCCTTCATTGAAAAAGCCGCAAAGACTGTTTCACTCAAGGAGCAGGTTGTTGACTTCCCCCCCCAGCCCGTTATCACAAAGGATAACGTAACAATGCAGATTGACACCGTTATCTACTTCCAGATTACCGACCCCAAGATGTACACCTACGGTGTTGAGCATCCCCTCACGGCAATCGAAAACCTCACCGCAACAACCCTTCGTAACATCATCGGTGAGCTTGAGCTTGACCAGACTCTCACCTCACGTGACATCATCAACTCAAAGATGCGCTCCATTCTTGACGAGGCAACCGACCCCTGGGGTATCAAAATCAACCGTGTTGAGCTTAAGAACATCCTTCCTCCCAAGGAAATCCAGAACGCCATGGAAAAGCAGATGAAGGCTGAGCGTGAACGCCGTGAATCAATCCTCAAGGCAGAGGGTGAAAAGAAGAGTGCAATCCTTATCGCAGAAGGTGAAAAGGAAAGTGCAATCCTCCGTGCAGACGCACAGAAGCAGTCTCACATCCTCGAGGCTGAGGGTCAGGCAGAGGCTATTCTCAAGGTTCAGCGTGCAACTGCAGAGGGTATCAAGCTCCTCAACGAGGCAGGCGCAAACGAAGAGGTTATCAAGCTCCGTGCTCTCGAGGCATTCGCTGCCGCCGCAGACGGCAAGGCAACAAAGATTATCATCCCCTCAGAGATTCAGGGTCTTGCAGGTCTTGCAACATCCTTTAAGGAAATTATTGCAGATAAATAAGTTAATAATTAAAGGCGTAACCCCGAGGGCAGAGATGTCCTCGGGGATTTACTTGCCGAAAAGAGCGCATTCTATGATTCATAGGTTGAATTCCGCACTCATCGGGGATATAATTCAGGTGAGGTGATAAATATGGATATTGCAAAAATAGGTGAATTTATAAAATCACAACGCAACGCACAAGGCTTGACACAAAAGGAGCTTGCCGAAAAAATCGGCTGTACGGACAAGGCGGTTTCCCGTTGGGAAACGGGAAAGGGCTTACCCGACATGTCCTTCATCATCCCCCTTTCAGAGGAGCTAAACGTTTCGGTCAATGAGCTTCTCCGCGGTGAAAGGCTCCTGCCCGTGGCAGTACAGTCAGAGGAAGCAGAGCTTGTAACCGAGATAATAAAAAAGAACGACGAAACCCTTATAGACGTAATAGAGGTTAAGGAAAAAGCCGTGAAACGTCAAACAAAAATTTCTGTCGGACTTTTGATTTTATTTTTACTGCAGATGGTGACCTTTTTTATCGTCCCAAGCATCCTCCCTCATCAATGGTCATCAGCCGAAGTGATGCTTATTCTGACTGCTGTTATCTCCGTCGGTGCAGGCTTATGCAGAAGCAGACTCAAGTGGCTTTTCCCCGTTGCAATTGCTCTTATCTTCTTCCTTGTCAACCTTTTTCTCCGTACAGAGGAGGGCTTTCTCGGCTTTGTGGTTAGTCTTTATTTTGCCGCAGGGTCAGCGGTTATAATTCTCCTTTGCGCAACGGTAAGGTGGCTTGTGAGGAAGGTGTTCGGGAAGTAAAAGCAACAATTCCGAAGGAATTGCATATCATCAATTCCGCAGGTATTGCATATTTTAAATTCTCATTTTTTGAAGAAAGTAACAAAAAAGCACAGGTTGCCCTGTGCTTTTCGTATATTGCTTTTTTAAATTTTATACTGTCACAATGTTTGACGTGTTGCTTACGCTCTGCGTTACGAGCAGGCTTTTCTTTGCGTAATGCTTGCAGGAAAGTCGGTACTGATAACCAGACTCTACAGCAAGTGTTGTCTCCACACCGGCAACATTTGATTCAATATATAAATCACCATAGTCATAATACTCTGACCATACGGAACCACTTGCCTTTTTTCTTTCAACAACAAAATTTTTAAAGCCGCATTTCACAACTTCAGGAATGCAATATGTTTTGGCAAGGATTTTAAGTGTTGTACCTGTCTTTGATAATTCAAGGCTATACATGCCAATCAAACCTGTTGCGCGGCTACTATCCGATGAAGCTTCCGCAATCGGCGAAACAACAGAATAATCAATCATACGAAGAGAAACCAATTCCTCGTCCGCCGCATTTGCGGGAAAAGTACAACAAGAAAACATCATAATTACAAAAAGCACCAATGAAATATATCTTTTCATTAAATCATCTCTCCATTTTTGCAAAGGTTTTTACAATATTTATCAGTTCTGATAAGGGAGCCTCTGACCATATCGTATATTCAATTTCATTATCTTCAAACTGAACAGCAGCATAGCCACTTTCATATTCAAACAAATAGATATAAACATCATCTATTATTAAAGTATCAGCAACAATCAAATCTGGATAATCGTTCAATTTTGAAGA
>JAZOVO010000023.1:0-59701 GCA_045658745.1 Acutalibacteraceae bacterium
TTTTGGTCAAGCTTTTACAAAAGCTTGTAGGGGTTCAAGGGGACAAAGTCCCCTTGACGATAAACAATTAAGATAAAAAAGGAGCTGTAAGCACAAATTTACAGCTCCTTAATTATGCAGTTTTTTTGCTTGCCGCGTGGCGTTACTTTTCTTGTAAGAGAAGTAACAACAGAATTTTACATTTATAACTCCCAAGGCATATCATTTTTGGGAGCATCGTCCTTTTTTGCATTATTCTTTTTCTTTGTACGCATAAATATAACTGCAACAGTAACACCAATAACAGCCATTATACCAAGAACAACAATGGCTATTGTGCTTACGGAAAGATCTCTTACTGCCACTACCTTTTCATTGTTATCCGTAACAGTCACCTGTCCGGAATTACCGTCGGTCGTTACAGCCTCTGCAGAAACACCCGGAATAATCTGCGTAACACTCTGATTACCGCCACCGAAAACCCTCTCGGCATAATCGACCACAATAACACAGGGGATTCCCGTCTTTGCCGTAAAATCGGCGAGAGCCTTGTCAACAATATCAGCCGTGAGCTCAAAGCCCGTAAGATTGACAAACTTTGAGGCAGGAACTGTGGTTTTATCCGATTCACTCACAAAGGAGGATTCAAGTCCGAGGGTCTCAATACTGCTTGTCATTTCATCGATAACGCGGGCAAAATCCGTATCAAGGGAGTAACCGAAATAATCGGTGTTGATATGCTGATAAAGAGCATCACCGTACTCGGAATATTCACCGAACATCTCGCTGATACTGTAATCGATGTTGTCACCGACCCATGCGATTGTGTAATAGCCGTCAGCCTCCTCGTTAGTAAGGAAAACAAGGAGAACGTTATCCTCATAAGCAGATGAGTCGCCAAAATACTGCTGATACTTTTCGTCAGCATATTTCTGCATAGTGGCTTCGTCATAAAGAACGCCGTTCTGACCGATGTAAATCTGCTCACCGTTAACGGTAACCTGTGAAGGCTCACCTAAAAACCAGATAAGACCGAAAAATATAAATAAACCGATAACAACAACAGTAAAGCATCCGCCGCCTAAGCCTCCGCCGTAGCCGTAACCTCGCCAGCCGCGTCCGACAAATACCGGACCGTGATGATGATGTCCGTGATGGTGTCCGCCGAAGCTTCCGCCGTTATTGCTGCCGCCGAAGGTACCGCCGAAGGAGCCTCCTCCGAAGCCTCCGCCGCCTCGGCCTCCGCCAAAGCTTCCACCACCGAAGCCACCGCCTCGTGAACCGCCTCCGCCACCGGGACCGGGCATAAAATCACTTCCTTTGTATTAGTTTATTTTTCCTGCTGAGCGGCAACAATACGCTTTATCATTGCCTCTGAAAGAACATCAATGTGAGTCTGTGAGGGGTTGGCGCTGATTTTAGCAACCTTTTCGTCAACCTCTGCCTTTGTTGCATCGTCACACATATCGTAGAGATAATAGAAGGCGTCGGTGTACATACCCGTAGTTGAGGAGAAATTCTTCTTACCCCAGATTGTGCTTCCGTCAGCACCGAGACCGGTAAAGATGAGACTACCCTGCTTGAGCTCCCAGTCCCAAAGATAGCGGGTGTGAAGCTTATATTCAACGCCGTCAACGGTCATCTTGTAGCAGTCGCCTTCCTTTTTGAGTGTACCTGCTGTATTGAGCTCCTCGCCGTCTGCAATGTCCTTTGCGCTGATTACTGCCTGCTTTAAGATTGAAAGACGCTGTGAGGCGCTTCTTGAAACGGCTCTGTAGTCCTTTTTATCTGCTGAGGAATCAAACACAAGCACATCCCATATGCCGTACATATCTTCCTCGTTTGTATCCGTTGAAGCGGGTCTGCCGGTGAAGATTTCAGGCATCACAACGGGCCAGCCCGTGTCATCCCATGAGAGCTCTCTTATATCAAGTGAAGGCTCCGTATTAGCGGTAATGCCTTCCTTTTCGGCAATAACCGAGCCCGTTACAATATCCTTACCTACCTTATAGTAAAGCTGTGACTGTGACGCCATAAGCCATACGCCGTTTGAAGCAAGCATAAGCTTGGGGCTTCCGACAGAGGCTCTGCCGATATCGGTATAAGCAACGCTGCCCTTACTGCTTGAGGTAAAGCTATAGCCTCCGAGGAGCATATATCCGCGGTCATACTGATTTGCAGAGGTGTCAATCATTGAATTGCCCTTGAAATCGGTATAAGGACCTGCAATGCTCTCAGAACGGGCAACACGGATGTTGTAGTTTGTATCGTCTACGCCGTAGGTTGTAAAGAGATAATAGTAGCCAGTATCCTTGTTATAGGTGATATCGGCGGCGCTGATGATGCTCGAGCCGCCCTGAGTAAGAGCAGGAGCCGTACCGGGTCTTGCAAGAAGAGTACCCGCCGTTTTTGCATCGCTGCCGTGGATTGTACCGATTGTTTCACCCGCAGTGTTTACGCTGCTGCCAGCCTTGATAAGGCCTGTAGCAGGGTCAAGCTCAAGAAGGTAAATTCCACCGTTTATAACGTCACCGCCCTGATATCCGCCGTAAACCATATAAAGGCTTGCGCCGTCGTAGTAAACAGAGGGATGAACGGCGTTAGCCGCATCGTACTGCGCGGTAACCGCCTGATCGACTCTGTTACCCGAAGCATCCGTTACCTTTTCTGTGCCCGCATGTCTGCCGCAGGAGCAGATAACCATACCGCCGTCAGCCCACTTCTTTTCGCTGATTGACTTTGCAAGATCATTGGTCTTTGCAACGAAAATTGCCGACTCGTTTGCGCCTGCCTGCTTTGAAAGGGAGTAGTAGAGATAATATACATCACCGATTTTGACAATATCGGGGGAAAGAGGTGTTCTGTCAGAATTCGTGTCGGAAACGGCGTAGTAGTTATCATAGCCGTGTGTCTCTGCCCAGCCTTTAACGCTCTCAAACTGAGAGAAGTCCATAATAGCGTTGGTGTTTGCATTTTCGGGAGTTCTGAAATAGGTTGTTCTTCCTGTCCAGTTGACCATATCCTTGGACTTGATTACAACGTTATCAGAGCCGAAACAGTAATAGTAGCCGCTCTTTGTATCGGCAAAAATTGTAGGATCCTCAACATCGTAGGCAGCATAAGCGCCGACATAGGTGTTATCGTAATACTTTGTAATTACGGGAGTTTTTGCCGAGCCCTTTACAGTATTCTCCTCAACAGCCTCGGGAGCCTTACCCTTTTTGAAGTAAGCGAGGATTGTCATCTTGCTTGTAACGGGTGTTCTGTACTGAAGCATGCTTACCTGATCGGTTACATCCTCACCGTTTACAATAAGCTTATCAAGGTTGTAGTAAGCCTTTGATGTTCTTTCGGGATTGATGTTTACGGTTATAATTTCATCCTTGTCCCAGAAAAGCTTATACTTGTTATCCTTTCCCGTTGTTTCCAGACTGTCAACGGTAAGCACACCGTGGTCAAAGCTTTCGAGGAATACGGGATACTCCGCACTTCTGATGTACTTCCAGTAAAGTCCGAAAACCATACCGCAAAGTATCAGGGTAAGTGTAAGAAACATTAAAAACTTAGATTTCATTTCTCTTTGAATCTCCTTTCTTATTCAACGGTGAGAGAGGATATAACATTTGAATAAATGTCCACCGCATTACCGTAAAAATTACGCTTTACAATTTCAATCTGTCTTTCATCCGTCACGTAAACGGTTATTTTCAACAGCTCTGCGCCCATATCCGTAACCGTAAAGGTAACGTGATAGCCCTCGCCGTGAGGCTCAACGGTTACCGTGCTTTCCTTTTTGATTCTGTCGCGCTGAAGGACGTTGAGTGCCGCATTGACTGCCTTTTCCCGAAGTGAGCGGGGAAGGTCTCTTTCTATTATTGCAACTGAAAGCTCTGTTTTTGCGGTGATTGTGATAAGCTCATCGTCTGACTCAGCCTCGCTTGTGACCTGACCCGAAGAAACAAGGTCGCTGATTGCGCTGTTGATTTCAAAGTAGTTTGCTATTTCGTTATGCTGCAAAATTTCACTTATCTGTGTTCTCGTCAGGGACTTATTGAGGGTCTTTAAAAGGTAGCAGACCATCAGCTTTATCTCTGCCCTGTCCTTGAGGCCGCCGGGAGCAACACCAAGGCTGAATGCATCATTATCCATATATCACGTCGTGCACCAAAGGGCGCACTTTCCTTTCTATCAATACTATAATTATACAAATATAATTTTACCACAATACTAAAAAAAGTAAATAGCAAAAGTGAAAATTTCTGTCAATAATATGATTGACAGAAAAGTTTTTATCCAGTAAAATTTAATTACATTATATATAGCTTACGGAGAAACGATATGAAAAAATTCACAACCCTACTTTTTGACGCAGACGATACCCTGCTTGACTTTTACATGGACGAAAGGCAGGCACTTATCAGGGCGCTTACTCATTACGGCGTGCCCACAACAGAGGAAAACATAAAAATATATTCGGACATCAATCAGGGAATGTGGAAGCAGCTTGAAAAGGGTGAAATCACAAAGCCCGAGCTTAAGCGTACCCGCTTTAAAAAGTTCTTTGATGCAATCGGCTTTGAGTGTGACGAGGAGCCCCTCACCGTCAATGAATACTATCTTTCGCTTCTCGGCGAGGGCGGCAACACCCTCGAGGGTGCAGTTGAAACGGTTAAAGCGCTTCACGAACAGGGCTTTGAACTTCACATTATAACCAACGGTGTTGCCCAGACTCAGGCAAAAAGGCTTACAAGAAGCGGTCTTTTACCTTATATAAACGAGGTTTTTGTTTCCGAAACCATCGGTTATCAGAAGCCGAGAAAAGAATATTTTGACGCGGTGCTTGACAGTATAAATGAAAAGGACAAAAGTAAAATCCTTGTCATCGGAGATTCGCTTACATCTGATATTCAGGGCGCGATGAACGCAGGTCTCCCCTGCTGCTGGCTTAACCGCTACGGCAAGGAGCTGCCTGAGGAGTACAGCGTTGATTGGACTATCAGGGATATAAGAGAGATAAATAATATTGTTTAAAGTATGAAAACAGTAGCCCCCGACTAAACCGGGGGTTACTGTTTTCCCTCTCACTCAGCCCTTTGGCCCTTGGCCCTCGGCCCTCCCCGTAAATGCGCGGCATTTTTGCGGACACGGCACAACCTGTCCCTACCCGCCCTTGACCCTGAAAAAATTTCCTTAATTTTTTTCAAAAAACCTATTGACAACTGCAAATCCATACGCTATAATGAAATCACGATAATGATAATGATTATCATTATTAAATCTAAACGATTGGAGCAGGACTTATGTCAACACTCAAATCCAGTAAGCAACGGGATGCGGTGCTGGCAAATTTACAGTCACGGTACGATCATCCCACAGCAGAGGATATTTACCTCTCGGTAAGGGAAGTGGTTCCCTCAATCAGCCTCGCAACGGTGTACAGGAACCTGAAGCTCCTCGAGGGCGAAGGTCTTATCCTTAAAATCCCCACCGGTGAAAGCGACCGCTTCGACGGACACACTCACGGCCACTACCATCTGACCTGTCTTAACTGCAGGAGTGTTATTGACCTTGAGATTGATTCCGGAGTAACACTCAACACTCTCCCCCGTGATTTTGAAGGCACTGTAACATCTCACTCATTGATGTTCTACGGCATCTGCCCCGATTGCAAAAACTCAAATTAAAAAAATTAAAACTTGGAGGAAACAAACATGAAAAAGTATTATTGCCCCGTATGCGGTTATGAAAGTGACGAAGCTATTGAAGTATGCCCTATCTGTAAGGCAAAGATGAAGGAAAGAGAAGAAGGCGCAGGTATGGTATGGGCTGCAGAGCACATCCTCGGCGTAGGTAAGGAAGCTAACGTTCCCGAAGAAATCATCATGGGTCTTCGTGACAACTTCAACGGCGAATGCTCAGAGGTTGGTATGTACCTTGCAATGGCAAGAGTTGCTCACAGAGAAGGCTATCCCGAAATCGGTCTTTACTGGGAAAAGGCAGCTTACGAAGAAGCTGAACACGCTGCAAAGTTCGCAGAGCTTCTCGGTGAGGTTGTAACTGCAAGCACAAAGAAGAATCTCGAAATGAGAGTTGCTGCTGAAAACGGTGCAACACAGGGCAAGTTCGACCTTGCAAAGATGGCAAAGGAGCACGGTCTTGACGCTATCCACGATACAGTTCACGAAATGGCTCGTGACGAAGCAAGACACGGTAAGGCATTCGAAGGTCTTCTTAACAGATATTTTGGTTAATTGATTCAAGGGGAGGCGCAATCCTCCCCTGCTACATACAACGAAAGAAGGGATTATTTATGTTCGATTATACAATCTGCAACTGCAAAAAGGTAAGCTACTTTGACGTACAGAACGCACTGAACACCTGCAGACACTTCGACGATGTTGAAAAGACCTTTGAGGAGGTTCAGAAAATCACGCATTGCTCAACAGGCTGCGGCGGATGTCACGGAAAAATCCTTGATGTAATTTCAGAAATTATGAGTAAATAAATCCCCGCCTGTCAATACTGACATTAAATAAAAAATTGGAGGAAATAATTATGGCTAAATATGTTTGCCCTTGCTCATATGTTTACGATCCCGAGCTTGGCGATCCCGATAACGGCGTAGCTCCCGGCACTGCATGGGAAGATGTACCCGAGGATTGGGTCTGCCCCTGGTGCGGACTCGGCAAGGATGCATTTGAGGAAGAATAAGAAGTAAAGAATTACGCTCCCGATTTCTCGGGAGCGTTGTTTTGTTTTTATCATACTTTTTTAGCAGTCATCCTCTTGACAACCACACTCATTATCACCACAAAAACAGGAATCGGCAGAATATAAAGCAGGCTGTAGGGATTTGAAAGGTCGCCCTTGTTTGCAAGCAGGGTGAAAAGAATGTTAAAGGGTAGCATACCCAGATTTGAAGCAATGAAGAACTTTGTAAAATTAACATTCATCGCACCGTAAATAACATTCATCAGGTCAGAGGGTATAACACCCGCAGCCTTGACAACGTAAACCACCATAAACTCGTTTTTACCCGCAAAGTCGTCCAGCTTTCTGATTTTCGGAAAACGCTCCTTAAGGGAGTCGAGCAAATCCTTCCCCGCAAATTTACCGAGGTAGTAAGGCATAATCATACTAAGGGCAACGCCGATGAAATTTACGGCAATTGCAAGATACAGATTGTCAAAAAGCAATCCCGAAACAGCAAATATAACTGCAGGTGGAAACACAAGTGCAAAGGATTTTATCACCGTAAAAGCAATGATGATAAGAGCAACGGTGAGGGTACCGCCTTTTATGTAGGTTGACAGCTCTGCGGCATTTTCTACGCTTATGTCAAATTTATTCATAAGTACAAGCATTGTTGCAAGCATAGCCACCATAAAAACGCCTGATGCTATCTGCAAGGCCTTCAGAAGCTTATCGTAATTCTTTTTATTCGTTGTCTTTTCCATAATTAACCCTCAAACCTTCTGCAAAGGTAACGGCGCTTGCCCTCACTCTTTTTGCCGTATTCAATCGCCTCAACGGGACAGTTGCATATACAGGCCATACAATGAGTGCAGTTACCCTTCCACAGGGGCTTTCCGTCCTTTATTTCAACATTACCGAGAGGACATTTCCTCGCGCAAAGCCCGCAGGAGGTACAGTTATCCTTTACAAGGAACAAATCATCCTTGAGGTAATGCTTGTTGAACATCTCGTTGACTATACCGCTTAAAACAATACCGATTGCGCCCTCCCTGACCGCAGGAAGACTCTCACCCTTTTTAATAAGAGCGCTTACCTCTTCAAGCTCAGCGTAAGCCGCCCTCATAAGCTCCTCTTCTCTTTCGGGAGCTGTAACCTCAAACATTGCAAGGTAGTTTTCAGCCATTTTCACCTTTGCGGTGCCTTTGTAGCTCTTGCCGATTTTATCGCAGAGTGCCTTGTTGTACTTCTCCGCCCTGCCGATTTCTCCGCCGCAGGTCATTACAAAATAAACATCACCGCTACCCTTAAGCTCTGCCTTCGTCAGAAGCTCCGTAACAACGGCGGGAATTCTCCACGCATAAGTCGGAACGCAGATTATCCACGGCTTTTCACTTTCAAATGGTGAAAAATCCCTGACCCTTATTCTCTCACCAAGGTCAAAGCATTCGTCACCGATGCGGTCTGCAATAAATCTTGCACAGTATTCACTGTTGCCTGTGCCGGTAAAATATAATATCATAAATATCACCTCAATAAGGGCCAAGGGCCAAAGGGCCGAGGGCCGAGTAGAGCACGCCCCGTGGGGCGTACCGATAGTAGTCCGTCTGCGGCAGGAGCAAGCCCCTGCCCTACAATAACAAAATGAGCCTGTAATCACTTACAGGCTCACACTTTTCAATTACATACCTGCAAGAGCGCGGATTTCCTCTGCCTTATCGGTCTTTTCCCACTGAACGTCAAGGTCCTCTCTGCCCACGTGACCGTAAGCGGCAAGCTGACGGTAGATGGGTGCGCGGAGCCCCAGCATATCAATGATAGCGGCAGGACGAAGGTCAAATACCTTGTTTACGATTTCAGCAATTCTTTCCTCGTCAATCCTTGCAGTACCGAAGCATTCAACAAGCACGGAAACGGGCTTTGCAACGCCGATAGCGTAAGCAAGCTGAACCTCACACTTTGAAGCAAGGCCTGCAGCAACAATGTTCTTTGCAACGTATCTTGCAGCATAAGCGGCACTTCTGTCAACCTTTGTGGGATCCTTACCTGAGAATGCACCGCCGCCGTGACGTGAATAACCGCCGTAGGTGTCAACGATAATCTTTCTGCCGGTAAGACCGCTGTCGCCCTGAGGACCGCCTACAACAAAGCGGCCTGTGGGGTTAACGAAAATCTTTGTATCCTCTGCCATAAATTCTGCGGGAATAACGGGTCTGATAACATACTTTTCAACGTCGGCTCTGATCTGCTCAAGAGAAACATCAGCGCTGTGCTGTGAGGAAACAACAACTGCAGTTACCTTTGAGGGCTTGCCGTCAACATATTCAACGGTTACCTGGCTCTTACCGTCTGCACGGAGATAGCCGAGTGTGCCGTCCTTTCTTACCTCGGTAAGCTTCTTTGAAAGCTTGTGAGCAAGTGAAATGGGAAGAGGCATAAGCTCGGGAGTTTCGTCGCAGGCAAATCCGAACATCATACCCTGGTCGCCTGCACCGTGAAGGTTGTAAGCGTCCTCCTCGCCGCCCTTTAATTCAAGGGACTTGTCAACACCCATTGCAATGTCGGGTGACTGCTCGTCAAGGGCAACAAGAACTGCACAGCTATTGCCGTCAAAGCCCTTTGCACCATCATCGTAGCCGATGTCGCAGATAACCTTTCTTGCAATTTTAGCGGCATCAACCCTTGCAGTTGTGCTGATTTCGCCCATGATGAGCACCTGACCTGTTGTTACGGTTGTTTCGCAGGCAACTCTTGAATTGGGGTCCTGCTCGTAAATAGCGTCAAGGACAGCGTCGGAAATCTGGTCACAGATTTTATCGGGATGTCCCTCTGTTACTGATTCGGATGTGAAAAGAAACTTTCTCATTTTTGTAACTCCTTTATTTTGAAATTGAATTGTTTAACAAATAATAAGAAGCGGTCACAGCTTGACCGCTTCGAAGAAAAACCTCATCTTTCGGTCTTACCGCAGGATTTAGCACCTTGCAAATGCAGGTTGCCGAGCTTCACAGGGCCTGTCCCCTCCGCTACTCTTAATAAGGAAATATTCATTTTTGCAGATGATATTATATCAGCATAAGACTCTAAAGTCAATAGCTTATCAAAGAGAAATTGACCAGATTCCCTTGATTTGTGATGCAATATCTGTAAACTGCCATTGCTTTTCGGAGTTGACAATACTGTTCGGGTCATTGATGAGAAGATATCCGTCACCGTAGGCGCGGATTACAACATAATGAGCCTTTGAGGTAAGCACTCCCGGTCCCATATAGCAGATAAGAGGATGGCCCTGCTGAAGGGAAGCGATGATATTTTCGTTTGACGGGGTAATCTGCACGCTCTTAAGTCCGAGCTGAGTAACACCGTCGGTCATAAGCTTTACAAGTGTACCCTTGCCGTTTACGTAAAAATTATTTTCCTCAACAAAGCTCATAACCTTATCGGGGGAGAATTTCTCGTCCCTTGTAAGGTAGTAGCCGACCATTGCAACGCACATCGGTGCATCGGCGGTAACAGCGGCAAAATCACCGCCGAACTGCTTATAGCCCCATTGCTTATCCCACTGAAGGAAAAGGGGCACTCCCTCAACCTTTTTGTATGCCTTGAGGGAAACCTCCTTGTTTTTATCCTTTTCCTTGAAATATGAAGCGACAAAATCCGCTGTTTCAAAGTTTTCTCTGTAAAGCTTCTGCAGGCTTTCGGGGTGACCCGAAACGTCCACCTCTTCCGTGACCTCGGTCTTATGAGCCGGCTGACTCTGAGGTGAGGGTGCAACACCCGCCTTGTCAAGCACCGCCATAACTGCGCAGGCAAGCACCGCCACAATAACTATAGCGTAAAGCACTATACTGCCCATTCTTATTACGGGGTTGACCTTTTCCTGCGGGTTTATATAAAGCTTTTCAAAGTCCGTAACCTCATTTTCAAGCCTTGGCCTGTTTTTTAAATTTACAAGTTTCATTTTAGCCTCCGTTAATAGCTGTAGGACCAGATGTTGAGTATCTGATCGGAGAACTCGCTGAACTGCCATCTTTTTTCAGTGCGCTTGATGCTGTTGGGGTCGTTGATGAGGAAGTAGCCGTCCTCGTAGCCGTGAACAACAATAAAGTGACCTACCGAGGTGAACACACCGGGACCCATAATGAGGATTACGGGCTTACCGCTTGTAACGCTTTCGATAATATAATCCTCGTCAAGAGGGAGGGTTTCAACCGTAAGACCCATATCCTCGGCGCCCTCGGTCATAAGTGACCAGGAGGTACCCGTATCAGAGTAGCAATAACCCTCATCAAGAGCATACTCAACAACCTTTTCGGGAGAGAAGGTGTACTCGTCCCTTGTAAGGTAGTAGCCTACCATTGAAAGAGCAACGGGACCGCAGCCCGCAACGCCCACACACTCTCCGCCGTAATCCATATAGCCCCAGCGGGTATCCCACTGAAGGAAGTGAGGCACGGTATCGGTGTATTTGTAGTCGCTGATATCAACGTACTGCTCCTTATCCTTTTCAAGGAAGTAGGAGAGAACAAAGTCCCTTGCCTCCTCGTTTTTATCGTAAAGGGTACGTAAATCCTGAGGATAGACGTCCATCAGCTCAATTTTATAAACGGTCTCCTTGCCGATATCGGGATTAGTGGGAACGGGAGGCTCCTTTTCCCTGTTACCGCCGGCAACAAGAGCAATTGTAAGCACTATAACAGCCGCAACAATACCCGCAAGGGCACGCTTGACAGATTTTTTAAGTCTGCGTCTTTTTTTATTCATAACGGATTCTCCATCACTTTTACTTATTTTTATTATAATACTATAAATCAAAGTTTTTTTCAAGAGAAAGAAGAAAAAGTAAGAAAATTGTAAGTGAAAATTAAAAATTCGCACTTTCCGTATTTCCAAAGCTGCGAAGTAAATAACCTTTATTTTAACCCTTGCTTTGTCTGCTGAAAGCAAGCGGACACGGCAAGCCGTGTCCCTACTGTACATATTCATTTAGCGGCGGCTTACTTTCCGATATACGGATGTTCTGCGCGATTGCGAATTACGGATTGCGCATTGCGAATTATATCTTCCCCGCAACCTTCTTCACCGTATCAAGCATACCCTTGACAACGGGGAAGGCGATAACGGAAAGCATAACGCCCTTGATTGCGTTGAGTGCAGTAGCGGAAAGCACAGCCGTAACAAGGGTCTCACCGCCTATTTCAATACCCAGGAAATACTTGAAGAACAAGGGTGCCACAAAATAGTTTGCACCTACACCGATAATTACGATTGTAAGAAGTCCGCTTAAGCCTGCAAGGAGTATTGTTTTTGTTTCCTTCATCTTATCCTTCTTCTTTTTCATCACAATCGAGAAGGGAACAACATAGGCACATCCGACGATAAAATTCATAAGATTGCCGAAGCCCATCTGTGTACCCATGCCCTTGACAAGAAGCTCAAGGAGGTTTTTCACAAGCTCAACAATAACTGCATACCACGGGCCGAAAACAAGACCTGCAAAAAGGGCGGGAATGTCGCTGAAATCCATTTTAAGGTGACCCATTGCAGGCGGTGTTACGGGAAATTCAAGCAGCATAAGCACAAATGCCATAGCTGAAAGCATTGCACATACGGCAAGAATTACAATGCTGTTTTTGTTTTTCTGTTTCATAAAAATGCCTTCTTTCGATAATTTTTTAAATAATCTCAAGAAAAAAGCCTTGGTATATAAAAATACACCAAGGCAAAAAATACTCGTTTGTATTTTCTTCTTTCGTCCGGACTGTACCGTCGGCTTCGGAATCACACCGAATCTGCACAAGACTTGCTTGGCTCGTGGGCTGTTACCACCGGTGAGGAATTGCACCTCGCCCTGAAGATTATTCTTTTAATATAATAGCACTGTTTTACCGCCCTGTCAACGGAATAATAGACAAAGTGTTTTGTAGGTTTCTACAATTTACACTCTCGTTTCAATAACCGTAACCTCACCGAGAATTTCAAACCTGCCGAAACCAGCGGGAATAAAGAGACTGTCACCCTTGTAAAGAGTAACGCAGGTATCACCGTGCATTACAACGCCGTTGCCCTCAAGAGCAACAAGAGAAACAAAGGATTTATCATCGGCAACAAGCTCTGCCCTTTCCTCAACATCAAGTCTTTTAACGGTGAAAAGCTCACAGCTTGTAAGGAGGGTTTCGCTGTAGCCGTCCTTTTTAATCGTTTCGCCCTGAGGCTTACCGCTTGCATCGATTGCCTTTGTGCTTGTGACATCAATTGCCTTTTCAACGTGAAGCTCACGGGGCTTCCCGTTCTGGAGTCTGCCGTAGTCATAAACACGGTAGGTGGTGTTGGAATTCTGCTGTACCTCTGCAAGTAAAATGCCCTTGCAGATAGCGTGAAGTGTACCCGCCTGAATGAAGAAGATGTCGCCCTTTTTAACCTTTACACGGTTAACATATTCGAGCAGGGTGTTTTCCTCAATGCTCTTGCGGAAGGTTTCGCTGTCAATATCCTTTTTAAAGCCGTAAATAATCTCAGCGCCCTCATCGCAGTCAACAATGTACCACGCCTCGGTTTTGCCGTACTCACCCTCGTGCTCAAGTGCATAGGCGTCATCGGGATGCACCTGAACGGAAAGGTTGTCAAGAGCATCAATAAGCTTTATGAGAATGGGAAAGCTTTCAAAGCGCTCGCAGTTTTTGCCAAGGTAGCTTTTACCCTCATTTGCGAGAACATCGGAAAGAGTTCTGCCCGCAAAGTCTCCGTTTTCAATCACGCACTGACCCGCCTCGTGACATGAGAGCATCCACGCCTCAGCCTGTCTGTCCTCAAAGGAAAGGATGCCGAACTCCTTTGAAAGTCTTGTTCCGCCCCAGATATAGTCCTTTGTCGGGGGTGTAAGCTTTAATATTTTCATTTTTCATTCTCCCTTATTCATATTATGTATTTTCACCGATTATACTTAATCAGAAAGGTGGTTTTTCAATGTCAGTCAGTTCTGCCCTTTTAATCGGAGCACTTGTTCTTTCAGCTATAATAATACTATCGGTTTCACTTAAAAGCAAGCATTTTTTAAAAGCCGTTACTCTTTCCGCCCTTTCGGGCTTAAGCGGACTTTTTGCCGTCCACGTGCTTTCCTGGTTTACTCCCCTTTCCCTGCCCGTCAGCCTTTTCACCGCAGGCGTGAGCGCGGTTGCGGGAATACCGGGAGTAATAGGTCTGCTTATAACGTCAATTACTGTGTGAGGGTCCTGCATATACCATTTGCAATCGCCTGACCGATAAGCTGCTGATTTTCGGGTAACGTCAGCATATAGCACTCCGCATCGTTTGTCATAAAGCCGATTTCAATAAGTGTGCTCGGGCACTCGTCAAGCCTTGCAACGGAGAAGGGATAATACTTTACTCCCCTTGCAATTTCGCCGTAAAGTTCAGGCTGACCGTAATAGAGATAATCTCTGTAAACGGTGACAATTTCATCGTATATATTTTCAGCAAGAGACATCGAATAGGGCTTATAATAAAACGCCGAAGTGCCTATGCTTGAGGTATTTTCCGAGGCATTTGAATGGATGCTGACAAAAAGGTCGGGCTTTACCGTACGGCCGAAGATTTTTCTGCCCTCAAGGTTGATATCATCGTCACCGTAGCGGGTCATATAAACCGTAACGCCCTGAGCCTCAAGGGCATCCTTGACCTGATAGGCGACAAGGATATTTATGTCACTTTCCTTTACCTGACCTGAAAGTCCCGTTGCACCGGGGTCATCATAGCCGTGACCGGGGTCAAGAACAACGACACTTCCTACAAGAGCCTTGGGTCTTCCCTTGATTGTAAGCACCGTCTCACCGCCTTCATAGCTGAGACTGTAGCCGTAGAATACACCCTGCTGTCTCAGCTGCATATAAAGAGTTGCGGTCTGACTGTCGCGGGAAACTGACCAGCTTGCCGAGGATATAACGTCACTTTGTGAGCAGTCTATACTGCCCGTTGCCGAGCCGGTGTAGCTGAAGGTAAAGGAAACTGCCGTTGCAGTAAAATCGGAAACATAGAACTCCTTCGAGTTACGTGTGTAATACTCCTGATTTTCAAGGTGAATTGTGTAAGGCACCTTCCAGGTGCTTGAAAGCCTTACCGTAAGCTCGCCGCCGCTTCCGTAAACAGAATTTACACTGAGACTGTTTTCGGGCATTGACGAGGCGGGCTGAAGCACAACACTGTCACGCTTTACCTTAAGTCCGCAGGAAAGGTCATAATAATAATCCGTTGTGCCCTCATCAGGGTCAATGCTTTCACTTTCACCCACAACAAAATCCATTGTTCCCCTCGGAAGTGCAGGATAATAGGGAACATAATCACTTCCGTTTCCTACGGGCTTCACATCAGCATAATCGACAGACACAACCGCCATCTGATTGCCCGTAAAGGGAGTATAAAAGGAATTTGTTGTAGCACGGTTTATTGCGTCACTTATTGACGGAAGCACCTGCTGCTCAACGTCAATATATGTAGGATTGAAGTTACCGACTTCAAATTTTGTCGTACCCGTATTCGGTGCAGTTATTCCGTTACTGTTCTGAAGAATCACGGGGTTTATCTGCGGCCCCTGCATCTGCTGAGTCTGTCCGTCAAGTATTGCAACAACCCTGACCGCACCGAGTGAAGAAATTCCGCTCACGTCCGTGGGCATTTTTATTTTTGCAAAAAAAGCTGTGTCTCCTGTTGCCGCACCCTGCTTTTCTGCCTTATACTCATTTGCGCCGAGTCTGACAAAAACCTCTGCCTCGCTTTTTGCAACAACCATTATTGCAATTTCCTCGCCGGGACAGACGCTCATTCTGTCAGCGGGTGAAACGCTTTTTATAATGTCAGCGCTCTGTACCGTATTGTCAGCCTCAGTATCCCTACGCATAAAATCGGGATTCTTTTCCGCCACGGTATAAAGCACGGCAAAAACTGCCGCAAGGGTGACAAACGCCCCACACAAAAGCACATATAAATTCCTTGATTTTAACATTTATTTTTATATCCTTTTACTGATTAAGATAATTTTTAAGATTTGAAAGCTCAGAAGCCGCAGGAGTGTCCGTATCGTCAAAAAACTCGCAGGAGAAAATCACAAAGCCGTCACTCTGTGCGCTTCTCAGATACTGCACCTGACGGGAGAGTATATCCGTTCTGCTCTGCCACTCATTCACTCCCGAGCCCGCATAGCTGTCCTCGGTGCCCGACTTATAAAGTCCGAGCCCCACGGGCATCATAACACCCTCACCCTTAAGGCTGAGCCACTCGTTGAGGCATCTGTCAAAGGCGTGTGTTCCGTGCTCAAAGCCGAAATAAATCTGCGGAATAATCATATCGGCGTAGCCGCCCCTGCTCCATAGCCTTACATCAGCATAGAGACTATTGAGGTTGTTGTCAATATTTCCGCCGGGACTTATTGAAAAAATTTTGTCGCTGCCGAAGCTCTTGACCGTACTGTAAAGCCCCGCAACAAGACTGTTTACATTGCTCCTTCTCCACGAGGCAAGGTCAAGCGTACCGCCCGAGGCAAGATAGGCCGAATACTGCTGACTGTCAAAGTCACCGCAGGAGGGCGGATAAAAGTAGTCATCAATATGTATACCCGCAACGGGGTAGTTAAGGAGAAGCTCCCTTGCGCCCTCAATAACAAGCTGCTGAGCCTTGTATGAGGCGGGATTGAAATAAATTTTACCGCCGACAATCGCAACATCCTCATTTGAAGCCTCATTGTACCACTGTCTTGCCTTATTGTCAGCAGAAAGCTCATTTATATCCGTACCGTTATGCACTCTGTAGGGATTTATCCACGCGTGCACACGTAAGCCGTATTCAGCGGCAGCCTCACAGATAACCTCGAGCAGATCAAAGGGAAGCTCTGCTCCCTGCTCTCCCGCGGCATATTTTGACGTGGGATAAACATTACTTTTATAAATAGCATCACCGTAGGCTCTTACGTGAGCAAAAATGTCTGTGATTCCGTAGGGCTTGAAGGAAGCAAGCATATTTCTTATATAAGCGGAATATTCCTCGCGGGTATCGCGGCTGCTGTTTACGTTAATCTCATAATAGCTCAGCCATACGCCGCGAAGCTCGTTTTTGGTACTGCTCTGCACGGAATTTTCAGCCTGAGGTGCAGAGGTGACAGCGTTTCCGTTATTATCGCAGGACAAGAGGCCGTAGCCGTCCGTTGTTGTATTTTCAATTATGTATCCGTCGGAAAAATCTGCAATCTGAGTATCATCACCGAAGGGTCGCACGGTATCACCGCAGCCCGTAAGGAGAAATAACATAATAAATATGCAGGCAATAACCTTTTTCATCACTGTCCTCCTTGACAACAGAGTAAAAAGCATTTAAAATAAAGTCAGAAATTATTTCGGAGGTAACCGATATGGCAATTAAAACAATCAATAAGCTCAACACAACCGACGAGGGCTTCAGCGAAAATATCTGCTGCCCCGTTTGCGAAAAGAATGTTTCCCTAAGGCTTTTCACCACAGAGGATACAACAATTTTTGCAAAGCTTGCAAGAGGTGACAAGGACCTTGCAATTGCGGTCTGTCCGAGTTGCAGTACGGTTTACTCGGTAAACAAAAACTATATGAACGAAAAGGCAAACGGCACCTTTGTAACCATCACAAAGGAAGACCTTAAGATAATTACAAAAGTAAAATGAGCGAAACACTTTTACTTGTAATTGTCTGCTGGCTTACTCTTATCTCCCTTGTAACGGCTGCCGTTACTGTCGCTGACAAGGTAAAGGCTAAAAAGGGCTCCTTCCGCGTTCCCGAAAAGACGCTTATCATGCTTGCCCTTCTCGGCGGAAGCGTTGCAGAGTATGCCGTAATGAGGCTTATCCGCCACAAGACCCTCCACAAAAAGTTTATGATAGGTCTGCCCGTTATAATTATTCTTCAGCTTGTTTTAATTGCATTAGTTTTAGTTAACCCTCAGTTATTTACATTCTGATATTATATTTTACAATAAAATCAGCCACCTGACAAGATGGCTGATTATTTTTTTACGTTTTTTTTAAATGCAGGAAATCATCAGCATAGAATTTTCCTCAACAATGTCTTTTTTAAGGTTGTTTTCCTGCATTATAATCTCCATTGTGGTGTTATGCTCCCTTGCAATATCCCACAGCCTTTCACCGACCTCGGCAAAATAAAGGGTCAGGGCGGCGCCCTTTTCCTTTTTCGGCTTATCCTCGCAGACGGTAAGACTCCTGAGCACCTTTTTATCAAAGCGGCAGTAAATTTTCCCGCTTACGCTATAGTCAAGCATAAGCTCCGCCTTATCCCTGCCGTTAAGAGACGCCGAAAGAGACATCGGCTCAACATCAATTTTTCCGTAAGGCTCATCACATTTTTTTGCAATTGTATAGGAAAAATCAAAATCAAGATTTTTTTCGCAGCAGCAGAGCACCCCGCTTTCGTCAAGATACATAATCAGCACAAGCGCACTGCAATCCCCGTCGGCGCAATCAGGTGAATATTTTATGTTTCTTGTAATATCAAGGCATTTTACAAAGCAGATTTCCTTTGCCTCCGACGGAAGCTCAAGCTCACATTTCGCCTGACGGACCTCGCTTATCTCGCGCACAAGACAGTCAAAATCGGGAGCCTCAAAGACCTCCTCTGTTACAAAATCCGTGCAGTAGCAATCGGTAATGACCTCTATCTCCTTTTTCTCCCTCGCATGAATAAAAGCGCTTACTCTTGCGGAAAGCTCCAGAAGGCGGTTGCTGCCCGAGGAGTCAGCCTTTATACTGCACAGAAGCTGACACACCTTAAGCCTTACATCACACAAGGCGCCGTCGGGCAGATCTCTCACATCGACAATCTGGCTTACGGGCATTTTGTGTGTCACAACTGAAAGCTCATTATCCGCACCCTCGCAAAGATAGCACACCTCTGTCACAAGCTCGCCCTTTATAAGAAGCTTACCCGAGGAAAGCTTGTTCTGCCCCGTCTCACAGCGATATGTACATCCAACAATTTTTCCCATAGGCTTATACTCATTGTTGAGCACTACTGTTTCGTTCATATCAAAGGTCTTTTCAAAAAAGCCGAGGTGGTTTTCACTTGTCAGCCTTTCTGTTCTTGTCTGCAGAAAATCGTCGCCCTTTACGGCAAGCTCCGCATCGCTTCCGCCAAAGCAGGAAAAAATTGTGCTGACACCTGCGCTGACGCTGAGCTTACGCTGACTTGTTGCACGGCAGTTTACAAAATCCACCGTTGCTTCAGCCGTAACAACCGCCTCGGCGGGTACATCCTTTAAATTGACGCTTGCCGTAAGATCAAGGCTTTTTTCAAAGGCATCCGCCCTGTCGCCCTCGGCAAGGTAAAGCACACGGATAACCGCCATACCCTTTGCTGTGGCCTTTTCACCCGATATGCTTACGGTATGAAGCCCGGGTATAATACTGCAACGAAGTATTTTTTTGATATCGGCGCAATAATCGGGCAGGGTTATATCCTGCTCTATTCTTTCATCAAAGGAATTTTTGCAAATCCTTTTTCCCGTTTTTACGCTTTGCTTTTGAAGTTCAAGGCTCATTTAAAGCATCTCCTTTTTGTTTCTTCTCGGTAAAATATATTTTATTTGAGGGGGAAATATTCATACAGAAAGTGAGAAAGTAACAGCCTGTATTTCCATTGACATAATTTTTCTGTAATATTATAATTAACCTGTCAGAAAACTGATTTTTTCGGTAGTTATAGGGTGAAAGGATGTGAAAACATGGATGACAGTCAGATTATAACAATGCTATTCGCCCGTAATGACAAAGCGCTCGGCATGGTTGCCGACAAATACGGCAATCTGCTTTACCGCCTTTCGGATAATATTCTGCATTGCCGAGAGGATGCAACTGAATGTGTCAACGATACATACCTTGCCGTGTGGAACAACATTCCGCCCCATTCTCCCAACCCTCTTGTTGCCTTTATCTGCAAAATCACCCGTAACCTTTCACTTAAAAAGCTCCGTGAAAAAACCGCACAAAAGCGTAACGCACAGACCCTTCCCATTCACGAGCTTGAATTTGCCCTTGCGGACTGCACCTTTGAGCAAAGCCTTGATGCCCGTGAGCTTGCAAGGAAGCTCGACCGTTTTCTTGACACTCTCGACAGGGAAAGCCGTGTGATTTTTATGAAGCGGTACTGGTTCTGTGATGAAATAAACGAAATTGCAAGGGCTGTAAGCTTAAGTGAAGGTAATGTTTATCAGAAACTTTCTAGAACAAGAAAAAAGCTACGCACCTTTCTTGAAAAGGAGGGAGTTATTATATGAAGAGCTTACTTGATACCGCCCTTTGTATGCTTGATGACAGGCACATTGAAGAGGCCGCAACCTATACTCCGCAGACAAAAACAATAAGCTTTAAAAAAATTCTCCCCATCGCCGTTTGTTTTGTGCTTGTTGTTGTGAGTGCTTTTGCGGTAAAGGATTATTTTTCATCTGTTGTAACGACCGTAAGCCCTACCATCACAACAAACGGCAACTATATTACCACAGCCGATACAAACACCACCGTTGCAGGTGTAGTTGAAGAAAGCTCAACGGTTGCCTGCGCTCCTGAAATAACGCCAACAACTACTCCGACCACTGCACCTGCCACAACCTCTTCGGGAACTGTAGAAATCTCACTGTACTGCACCGCACCTATGCCTGATTACACGGGTTGGGAAAACATGCCCTTTAGCAGCTTTTATCACCAGATTACCATAGGTGATGTCAGCTATTTGGAAGAACAGCCGTTAAGCGAAGCTTGTGAGCCGCTGTCGGAGAAGAATTTGGGTAAGCTTCTTTATGAATTTTCGCATACCGATTACCGTTTTATGATTAACGGTAGCAGTGATTTTACAGTTGAGGTTTATGAAATCAGAGGGTATTCACAAGACGAAGCCGTTGCCGTAGGCAGAAAAGACGGTCTTATGAAGGGCTATTATGCCTATCACAACATAAGCAATAAGAAGATGTTGGACCCCGATATTCTGGATGACTGCCAAACTCTTGCAGACATTATAGACTTTGCTGATATTTCAGAAAACTACAATCCGGATAACTTCTGCACATCGTTCCGAGCATATTACAAAGAGGAAAATAAAGAATATATTACATATTCACTCGGCATAAACGAAAAACTCATCGACCTCATTTTAGAAAACCGAGATGTAAAGGCTGAATGGAGAACAGGCAATACGGGTGAAAGGCTAACCTTTGATGCCTACCTGAAAAGATATTATTGCAAGATCTATCTTTGCAATGACGGCTATCTTTATTTCTACGATGGTGGGCTTACACGGGCTTTCAATATCGGTGTTGAAAAATACGAAAAATTCTTTAATTCTTTTAAATTAAGCAGTGTTGTCTGGACACCCGAAAATCCTGTAACCGTCGGGTAAACTGATATAATCTCCCTCGCTCGGCGCGTGCCGTTACTTTTTTGAAAAAAAGTAACCAAAAAACTTTTGTTGTTTTCCTGTTACTCCTTGACAAACCCTCTTTAAAGTGATAAACTATTTCCAATTTAATATTAAACCGTTGAGGCGGGGATAAAAACGGCAATGCCTTCAAAGAGAGTCCGGGATGCTGAAATCCGGATAAGAAACAAACCGTTAAATGGGCCGCTGAGGGTGCATAGGAAAGTCTTTGACAAGTATGATGCAACGTGAGGACATACGTCAGTTGTCAGGAATATGATGGTATTCCGCAGAGCGTACGGCGTAAGCCGTAAATCAGGGTGGCACCACGGATAATGCTTATTCGTCCCTGACAGAGAAATCTGTCAGGGACTATCTTTTTTCAGGAGGAATTAACAATGGATTTTAACGGCGTAAATTTTGACACTTATTTTAACAACTATCCCGACAAGGACGGTTACTTCGGTAAATACGGCGGAGTTTATGTTGACGATAAGCTTAAGGCCGCTATGGCTGAAATCACCGAGGCCTACTACTCAATCTGTCAGTCACGTAAGTTCATCGCAGAGCTTCGCAGAATCAGAAAGGAGTTCCAGGGCAGACCCACTCCCGTGACTCATCTTGAAAGACTTTCCGATGCTCTCGGCGGTAAGGTTCAGCTTTATGCAAAGCGTGAGGACCTTAACCACTCGGGTGCACATAAGCTCAACCATTGTATGGGTGAGGCTCTCCTTGCAAAGTATATGGGCAAGAAAAAGGTTATTGCTGAAACAGGTGCAGGTCAGCACGGCGTTGCCCTTGCAACAGCCGCCGCTTACTTCGGGCTTGGGTGCGATATCTATATGGGGTCTGTTGATATCAAAAAGCAGGCTCCCAACGTTGCAAGAATGAAAATCCTCGGCGCAAATGTTGTTGAGGTTACCCACGGTCTTAAGACTCTTAAAGAGGCTGTTGACGCCGCCTTTGATGCTTACAGCAAGGAATATAACGATGCAATCTACTGCATCGGCTCAGTTTTAGGCCCTCACCCCTTCCCCATGATGGTACGTGATTTCCAGAGCGTTATCGGTGTTGAGGCAAGAGAGCAGTTTATTGAAATGACAGGTCACCTTCCCAGCGCAATTGTTGCCTGTGTAGGCGGCGGCTCAAATGCGGCAGGCCTTTTCTCAGGCTTCCTCAATGACCCCGTTGACATTTACGGCATTGAGCCTCTCGGCAAGGGTCCCACCCTCGGCGACCACGCCGCTTCACTCAAGTACGGCACAGAGGGAATTATGCACGGCTTCAACAGTATTATGCTCAAGGATGAAAACGGCGAGCCCGCTCCCGTATACTCCGTTGCAAGCGGACTTGACTATCCCTCATCAGGTCCCGAGCACGCCTTCCTTCACGAGCTCGGCAGAGTAAAGTACGACGTTATTGACGACGAGGAGACAATTGACGCCTTCTTCAAGCTTTCACGTCTTGAGGGTATCATTCCTGCAATTGAAAGCTCACACGCTGTTGCCTACGGCATGAAGCTTGCTAAGACTATGGAGCACGGCTCTGTGCTTATCAACCTTTCGGGCAGAGGCGATAAGGATATGGACTACGTGCTTGAAAACTTCGGCATAAGATAAGCACAAAACAAGTAAAGTTCTTTGATTCTTTCTTACAAGAAAGAATGCCCCGCGGCGAGCGCCGGAACAGTATTATACAAAAAGGTCACGGATTTTAATTTCCGTGACCTTGTTTTATTACGCTTATTCAAAGCACTTAATCACATCAGAGCCCTTCCTTACAAACGCTACAAATTCGTCAAGCTCTGCCGTGATTTCATAAGTACCCTTTGTGTATACCCTTTTGTCCTTGGTTAAAATCCATTCTCCGTCGGGAATGTAAACCGATTTAACCGTCTGCCCCTGCTCAACGATGGGAGCAAAAATTATATCATCGCCGAACATATACTGACTGTCTGATTTATAACAGACCTCATCATCGGGATATTCAAAGAACATAGGTCTCATAACGGGATAGCCTTTTTCTGATGCAATATCCATCTGCGTCTGAATATAAGGTCTTAATTTTTCGCGGATAAATATGAGGTTTTTCAGTATCTCAAAGTTACTTTCGCCGAAGCTCCATATTTCATTCGGGTCACCGCTGGGCTCTTTAAGCCCGGGGGTCGGCTCAAAGTGTCTGTTACGTGAGCCGTGAAGTCGCATAACGGGGCTGAAAAGTCCGAACTGGAACCAACGCACGATGAGTTCCTTGAAGTAGTCGCTTGTAATATCCGCTCCGTAGAATCCGCCGATATCCGTATTCCACCAGGGTATACCGCACATAGCCATATTAAGTCCTGCTCTGACCTGACAGGCGAGGCTTTCGAAGGTGGACTCAATATCACCCGACCATACAAGCGAGGCAAATTTCTGACTGCCGAGATAAGCGCAACGGGTAAGGGTGATTATATCCTCTCTGCCGATGGATTTAAAGCCGTCATAAGCCATTTTTGAATAGTAATAAGGGTAGAGAAGTGCTACCGTATCTGCTCTTCCCTTGTGCCAGATAAGGTTATCGAAATGCTCGGGATGAATTTCGGGCTCAGCCTCGTCAAACCAGAGAGCATCAACACCGTTATCTATGTAGTTTTCCTTAAGCCTGCTCCATACGTAATCCCTCGTAGCGGGATTGGTAACGTCAATTTCATTCTGCCAGCCGTAGAAATCAAAGACTCTGTCGGGGCCGCGATAGGTGCGCATAAGCATATTGTTGCTTCGCATATGACGATAGTTTTCGCTGTGCTCGTTGATTGTAGGCCACATAGACACAATAAGCTTTGTGTTCATACCGTGAAGCTCATCTGTCATTGCCTTTACGTCGGGCCAGTATTTCGGGTCGAACTTATAGTCTCCCTGCTCCGTCCAATGAAAATAGTCAGCAATAATAGCAGAAAGAGGTATACCGAGCTGCTTGTATTTCCTTGCTACTGTCAGCAATTCCTCCTGCGTTTCGTAGCGCAGACGGCTCTGCCAGAAGCCTGTAGCCCATTCGGGCATTTTCGGTGCATAGCCCGTCAGATCGGAAAGAGTGGTGCAGACCTCCTTAGGCGTACCCGCCATAACAACAAAGTCCATAAATCTGCAGCAGTCACAGCTCCAGCGGGTACGGTTATTCGAAAGCTCGCAAAGACCCGTCGAAGGATTATTCCAGAGAAAGCCGTAGCCGAGAGAGGAATAAACATAGGGAATTGTACATTTAGCATTTACGTTGCGGATATCTATTGAAGAGCCCTTCAGGTCAAATTCATTGTCCCAGCTATGACCGAGACCGAAAAAATGCTCGTTCTTGTGGGGCTCAAAGGTAACTCTCGCACTCCACAAGCCGCTCCCCTTGTTATCGAAATGACGGTAGTTGCTTTTGAAGGTCAGCTCGGGCTTTTCTTCAAGAATTATTTCACCGTTTTTATAGAAGGTCAGTTTGCCGTTGGGCTCAACCTTTACCTTAAGACTGCCGCAGGTAAGTGTTGCGCAGTAATCATATTCTTCGATTTCGGCGTCGGCGCTCTGCGGCATAAGGGTATAGTTTTCTTCTATTATCTGACAATCAGGGAATGACTGAAAACGGATTGCGTTTTTGCCGCAGGGTGTAATACGTATAAGCTCTGTATATCGCATCAGTAACAGCTCGTTGCTTTTTATAATGAGATTTTCCATTTAAACTTCTCCTGTAAATTCTTATTTAAAGGTTGAGTTTTTCAAAAGCTCATACTCCTGTTCGGTGATATGGAGAACAGAGCCGTGACGCGGTCTCAGCTTATTAAGTGAAAATTTGTCTTCATTGACTTTTGTGAAATGAATCATATCCGTCGTTTCCTGCATAAAATATCCGCCTTTTTTAAATTGGTCGGCAATCATAACGTATTTATCTGTACCGATTATCTGATAAATACAGTTACCCTCCAATGCAGTATCAGCAACGGAAACCTTGTTATCATCAGGCTCAAAGTACGGTCCGTCAGGCTTATCTGCCACGCAATAACAAATTGCTTCCTTTTCCCCGTCAGCCTGAAAGAGATAATATTTTCCATTATACTCAATTATATCCGCATCAATTGCACACATACCGCTTTTGGGCTTGAAAAGAACCTTAGGTGACGTTGTAAGATGACAGAAATCCTTGGTATACGCATACCAGGTAATTGTATCTAGATCGCCGTCTGCATTGTGGTGAGTCCAGTAAAGCATATATTCATCTCTGAATTTATCGTAGATAATCTGCGGAGCCCACACCCTGTCCGCACTCCTTGTTTCTTCAAAGCGGGAAAAATCAATTATGCGCTCGTTATGCCAGTTGATTAAATCACTACTGTCCCATACAATCATTGAATTGTTACTGCACCAGCCGTCCTGAGACCTCATATCTGTTGCAATAATATGGAACATATTGCTTTGGTCGCGGAATATAAAGGGATCACGGCAGCATTTTTTACCTTTTGTCTGGATAATTACGGGCTCACCGGAATTAACGCAGGTATAATTATAGCCGTCATCGGAAACAGCAAAATGAATCCTCTCCTCCTCGGGCGAATTACCTGTAAAATAACAGAAAAGATATTTTGTAAAATCCATATTAAAACCCTCCCGAAGCTGAAACAGAAAAAATGAAAAAATTCTGTTTGTCAGCTTCTTATGCTTTGTGACCCTGACATTTCTTACTGCCTGTCCGACCGAAAAGTTTCACTTTTATACTATAACATCCGCAACAATGGGATAATGGTCAGAAGGATACATACCCTCAACGGTATTGCGGATAACCTTGTAGGTGTCTGCCTTGACTCCCTTTGAGGTAAAAATAAAGTCAATTGCACCCTGACCCTTATCCTCCTTGTTACCGTACTTGTGGAAGGTTATACCCGTATCGGCATTTTTTGCAGTGAAAGCAACATCATCGGTAACTGCTACCATTCTCTTGTAAACGTCCTCGTCGGGGTAAGCGTTGAAGTCACCCGTTACAATTACGTTACCCTCAGCCTGAAGCTCCTCAAGCTTTTCAAGAAGCACACCTGCCTGACCGTCTCTTGTTGATTCAAGTACATGGTCAAGGTGAGTGTTCATATGAGTGTATCTCTCTCCGGTTTCCTTGTCCTCGAGCACTGCCCATGTAGTGATTCTGTAGCAGGCACTGTCAAAGCTCTTGCTTTTCTTTTCGGGAGTTTCGGAAAGCCAGATTGTACCCTCATCAATAAGGTTGTACTTGTCCTTAAGGTAGAAAACAGCGCTGTACTCACTGAAGGGGCCGAAGAAATCTCTTGCCTTACCTACGCAGGCGTATTTATCGCCAAGCTCACTTTTAAGTATGCGCATCCATTTTGCCGTCGCCTCCTGAACACCGAAGGAATCGGGAGCATACTGCTCAAGGATTGCCGTAACAATCTGTGAACGGTTGTTGATACTGCCCTCAGGGTCGTCTGCGCAGCGTACATTAAAGGACATTACACGTGTTGCCTCTGCACTTTTTTCGGGAATACCGTCAATTACAATTTCACCGAAGTCAATTGAATCCGCCGCGTTGTAAATGCCGAAGCCTATACCTGCAGCCAAAGCAACAGCCACAAGCACGATTAAAATAATCAATACTTTTTTCATATTCATTCTCCTTTGAATTTACTTTTGCATAAACATTGTAGCACAAAAAAATGCAAAAGAAAATATATAACAAAAATATCATTGTAAAATTATTGTATACGTGGTAAAATTTAGGGTGACAGTAGTCGAACCCGATAAGGTTTAACGGAGTACATTTTCACTGCAACTGCGTTAAAAAGCCTTGAAAGGCGACTGCCTTTCTGCGTTTTTTGCCTTGCTGCAGCAAAAATCTTCTCCCGTTAAACTTCGAAGAACCTTAAATGCCCAAGTTATAGTGCATTTGAGGATTTCTTCGACGAAACAATACTCGCGTCTTGCGAGGAGAAAAATCATCAAAGGTGCTGTAAATCGGGCATTTAAGGCTTATCAGGTTCGACTACTGTCACCCTAGGGTGGCGAGTATAATCCGAACCCCGTTTTTTCGGGCGGATTTCTGTCAACTCTTCGTTAAAATACTCGCAAATCCGGCAGGATTTGCTGTGTTTTGTGCCTTGATTTGCCAAAAATCCGCTACGAAAAAATCTTCGACCTTAAAGTGCGAATTTTTGCAGGATTTTTGGCTGATGAGGATGACGACAGGCTGCCGCCTTTCTAATCCGAATCGCCGAAAAGCCGTGAAAATTCACACTTTAAGGCGGGTTCGGATTATACTTGTCACCCTAAGATAACAAAACAAAAGGCGGTGCAATTATGCAGAACATTACCTTTGAGCAGTTCAGCTCTGCGACCTTTACTCTTTTTGAAGGTAACCCCATTATAAAAAATCCCCCGTCAAGCTTTGTCATCGCTGACCCGAGTGTCCTTACCCCTGATAAAAGCCACGACGGAAGGTGGCATCTTTTCTGCCACACCTTTTTCGGCGTACATCATTATACAAGTGATGACGGCATCAGCTTTAAAAAGGTAAAAAAAATCGCAAAACGAGCTATGCGCCCGAATATAAATTATATCGACGGAAAATATTACCTTTTTTACGAAAGGACAAGACCTCCCGTCATTAACGCCCTCACGCTCATCGGCTTCAAATGGAAAAGTGAAATCTACTGCACCGAAAGCACCGACCTTGAAAGCTGGAGCGAGCCTTATCTTGTTTTAGGTAACACCCGCGACTTTGAAAATGATGAGCACGGCTCTGCGCTTTCAAATCCGTTTTTGCTTAACATCGACGGAACAAACCGCCTTTACTATTCCTGCGGTCAGACCTTTATCAAGGACTGCGGCTTCTGCGAGCCGAGACACATCACCTTTGCAGAAAGCAAGGACATAAGCAAAAGCTATACCGCAAGAACTGCACCCATCATAAGCCCCGATAAGAATATTCCTTGGCTCAACCTCTGCTCAGGCTGTCTTAAGGTGTACAAGCTTAAGGATTGCTACATAGGTCTGCAGAACGGCATTTTTGAAAAGGACGGTAAAAGCCACTCGGCAATTATGCTTTTAAAATCCGATGACGGCATTAACTTCGAATTTGTCCGCCCCTTCCTTACCCCGCAGAAATGCGGCAAAAGCAACTGGATGGCACAGTATGTTTACGCCTGCTGTCTTACTTATTACAAGGGCAAGCTCTGCCTTTACTTTAACGCAAGGAATATTTCAAGCAACCTTACAGGCAGAGAAAGCATAGGCATTTATGAGGCTGAAATAAATTCATAAAAAAGCCTTGACTCTTCCGTTGCGTCATAGTTTACAATAAAGCCTGTGAGGTGAGAAAAAATGAAAATGTCAGTTAAAGAATTTTCCCTTTTTACGGGTGTCAGCGTGCGCACGCTTCATTACTATGATGAGATAAATCTTCTCAAGCCCGACTTTACGGACAGCGAAAACGGTTACCGCTATTATTCCGATAAAGCAACTGAACGAATGCTGGAAATTCTTTTTCTTAAAGAACTTGACTTTCCGTTAAATAAAATTTCCGAAATTCTTTCCTCACCCGACTATGACAAAAAGGAAGCCTTCCGCAAACAAAAAAAGCTCCTCACCTTAAAAAAGGAGCGCCTGGAAAGGCTTATCATCGCCCTTGAAACGGCAGAGAAAGGAGCAACACTTATGAAAAAATTCGACAACAGTGAATTTGACAAGGCGAAGGAAAAATACGCCGACGAGGTAAAGTCCCGCTGGGGCAACACCGAAGCCTACAGAGAAAGCGAAGAAAAGGCCGCCAAAATGTCAGGCGCCGAGAAACAGAGCGCCCTTGACGGTATGGAGTTTATTATGGAAGAATTTTCCGTCAGCCTGAAAAAGGGCTTTTCTCCCGAAAGTGAAAACGCACAAGCTCTTTGCAGAAAGCTTCAGCAGTTTATCACCGATAGCTTTTACACCTGCACAAAGGAAATCCTTGCAGGCCTTGGTGAAATGTATGTGCTTGATGAACGCTTCAAACAAAACATTGACAAAAACGGTGAAGGCACGGCAGAGTTCATACGCGACGCTTTGAGAATTTACTGCAAGTAAAAAACAGGGACTGTACCTTTTTATCGGTACAGTCCTTCACTTTTATTTTATACTGCTTTTTAGCCTTTCATATTCCTCGTCGGTAATTTTAATCACACCGCCGTGACGCTTCTTGCGCTTTGCCATATCATACTCGCCCTCTGCGGGAATATAGAAATTACCCACCGAAAGGTCATCGCATAAAAGAGGAAGGTAGCCCTTGCTCGTATGGTATTGGTCAACAATAAGGCACCACTTTTTCTGCTCCTCGAGGTAATATGCCTCAGGGCCTTCGAGTCCGAAGAAATCGGCAAGAAGCTCACTTTCAATTTTTTCAAATTGATTTTCATCATCGGGGATAAGCTTACGGCATCTTTCCACGGTGATTTTTTTATTGGTTTCGTCCTTTGAAAAGCGGTAATACCAGCCGTTGTCCCAGACAATATTTGTATCAATAACATCGTTTTCTGCATCAATATATTTAAAGGTGGGAGTGAAATTCACAAAATCCTCAGTAAAACAGCCGTAAATTCTCTGCTTATGATGAAGCTGTCCCTTTTCTCTCACGCAGGAGGCAAAGAAAACAAACCACTTACCCTCCTCACGGCAGTAAACAGCCTCGGGAGCCCACACACAGCCTGCATTATCAATGCCGACCTCAACCATTCTTTCCTCGCTCCAGATGACGAGATCCTCGCTTTCCCAGATAAACAGACTGCGGCTGCCCTTATGGGAATAATCATGCCAGTTGCCGCCCTTTGTGGTGCAAAGATCGGTTACAATTAAAAAATATTTTTTGAGCCTTTCGTCGCAAACAATGAAGGGATCACGAAGACCCGTTGTGCCCTTGTCCGTTTTAAGGAAGGGCTCCTCTCCTCCGAGATCCTCCCAATGGAGTCCGTCTCGGCTTACGGAAAACCATATCTGCTCAAGATCCTTTTTGTCATCGTTTGTAAAATGTGTAAATAAATAAGGCATATCTTTTTTCTCCTTTGCTTTCTTCCTTTTAATTATAATTCAATATTTACTGCTTGTAAAGATAAAAATCCTTGTTTATTGCAAAGCGGTGTGATATTATATTACAAGAAACATTAAGGAGCTGATAGGATGCAGAGAAAAATTGACGGTACCTTTTTTGAGTTTTTACACCACAACACCGCCGAGGGCAAATATTGGAACGACGCCCTTAACAGATTCACAACAGAGGACTGGAAATTAAAGATAAAAGAAATTTCCGACCTCGGTATGGAGTATATTGTACTGATGGCAACCGCTCTTTACGATAAGTGCTACTTCAAATCCTCGGTTTATCCCTTTGCGGATATTCCCTGCAATGATCCGATTGAAGCACTTTTAAGCGCCGCAGACGAATACAATATCAAGGTATTTCTCGGCAACGGATTTTACGGTGACTGGAGAAAGGCGGGAAGAAACATCAAGGATGAGGAGGTTATCCGCCGTTCCTTCAAGGCAATGGAGGAATTGAGCGCCCTTTATGCTCACCACAAAAGCTTTTACGGCTGGTATTATCCCGACGAGACCTGCATCATTCTCCGCTTTTCAAAGGACTTTGTCAGCTACGTAAACCGCTGCTCAGCCTTTGCAAGGGAGCTTACTCCCGACAAAAAGACACTTATTGCACCCTTCGGCACAAATCTCGCCCTTACTAACAAGGCTTATGTAAAAAGTCTTATGGAGCTTGATGTTGACTTCATAGCCTATCAGGACGAGGTAGGCGTAAAAAAGACTCCCGTGGGCAGGACGGAGAGAATTTACGAAAAGCTTCGCAAAGCACACGACAAGGCGGGCAGAGCCGAGCTCTGGGCGGATATAGAGCTTTTCACCTTTGAGGGTGCGGTTTATAACAGCGCACTTATTCCCGCCAATTTCAACAGAGTAAAAAAGCAGCTTGAAAACGTTGCTCCCTACTGCGATAAAATTCTTTGCTATCAGTACCCGGGAATTATGAACCCCGCCGACTCATCCGTTTTTGCGGGACACAAGGACTCTGCAATTTTACATAATGAATATAAAAAATATCTGGAGGAAATAAAATGAGCACCGAGCTTAAAAGAACCTATGTACCCTTCACCGAATGGAAGGAAAAATCAAAGCAGACCGAATACACCGAGGAAACTCCCCTCCTGAATCCCGACGGCACGCTCAATGCAAAAGGCTGGGCCAGGCACAATGTATTCACCTATGACCGCTCACTTGTAAAAAGAGAACGCCTTATAAGCTGTAAGGAATGGGACTATTACACCGTAACCGACGGCAGAAAGCAGCTTCTTGTTTCCTTTGCGAATGTGGGTATCGGCGGCTTTATGGGCTTAAGGCTCATTGACCTTCACACAGGCGAGGTAACCGCTGACGGCTCAACGATTTTTGTCGGCGGCAAAAAGCATCTTCCTCTTAACAAGGTTGATGCGCCCGGCCGTTTTACCGGTAAAAGCGGCAAAACGGAGTTTGATTTTCACACAAAGGAAACCGAGCGTACCGTTAAATTCAGAATGGAGCATCAGGGAAAAAATCTTGAATGCGACCTTCATATGGATATTCCGGAGGGGCTTGAAAGCATCACAACCGTGCTTCCCTTTGAGGGTGACAATACCAAGTATTTTATGACAACAAAGCAGAACTGTATGCCCACATCAGGTGTTTTCCGCTTCGGTGACTTTACATATGAGTTTTCCAAGGATACCTCCTTCTGCTCCCTTGACTGGGGCAAGGTTAACACCCCCCGCAAGCTTGTATGGTACTGGGGCAGCGGTGCAACCTACCTGACCGATGCCGAGGGCAAAAAGCACATCTTCGGCTTTGAAATCACCTGGGCAATCGGCGACGAAAGCCACGCAACGGAAACCTGCCTCTTCTACGACGGCAAGGTACATAAAATCGGTGCAGTTGACGTCGAAAAATTTCCCAAGGGCAGATTTATGGAGGAATGGAAATTCATCTCCGAGGACGGACGCTTCAACCTTACAATGAAGCCCTTACGCGATAACCCGAGTGACCTTGACCTTAAGGTTATTGCAAGAATGAACTGCCATCAGATTTACGGCTACTGGAACGGTGACGTCACCCTCGATGACGGCACACGGCTTGAAATCAAGGATATGTTTGCCTTCTGCGAATATGTTGAAAACCGCTGGTAAAAAACAAAAAAATATCGGCTTCTGTGAGAGAACTCACAGAAGCCGTTTTCTTTTACCAGGTAAATAAATCCTTGAACCAGTTGATTATCTTGGCAAAGAAGTTTGCGATTTTTTCAAAAATCGTAAGCGACTCATCAACATCAGGCACCTCAACGTCCATTGAAAGTGCACCGATAAGCATATATCCGTCAACTACAACGGTGATTGTATTTGCGGGGTCCATAGGTACCTTTGAACCGTTTACGTAGAAGTCGAACTCGTCGTCAATCCACATATCCTGCACACGGACAACAAGTATTGAGCCTTCCTCAACCTCAAGAGTAGAGTTGGGACCCTGCGGGAAGAAGTCGCCGCCGTTTACGGAAACCTCATACCAGCCGATACCGTCGGTCTTACCGAATGCGATATGATGCTTACGGGGAGCTGCGGGGGCCGCAACTACTACGGGGATAATTCTTATATCACCGCCGCCGAAGTCAACGCTGATTGTTGCCACACCTGCCTTGATGCCCCTGATATTACCGTCAGCATCCACGGTTACAATGCTTTCGTCACTGCTTGTGTAAACGGGCTTTATGCTGCCGTCGTCGGGAGTGATTGTCACACCGAGGTTCTTGCTTTCGCCCTCAAGAACATTCATTCCGTCGGGAACGGTGATTGTATATACGGGCTTTTCGGGCTCGTCAGGATTTTCGGGCTCGTCAGGCTCTTCGGGAGCCTTGACGGTTACCTTGATTGTATCGGTTTTCGTCGGGTCATCCTTTGAAGCGATTGTGATTATTGCCTCACCCTCACCGACCGCTACAACGTTACCCTTATCGTCAACCTTAGCAACATCGGGATTGCTCGAGGTGTAGGTAACTGACTTATCCGTTGCGTCGTCGGGGTTAACCTTCACTACAATTGACTCGTATGCACCGGGAATAAGGTTCATTTCTTCCTTTGAAGCCTCAACGCTTGTTACGGGAACTCTTTCCTTTTCAACGATAACAAGTATCTGCACCCTCTTGAAGGGGTCCTCTTTTGAAGCAACGGTGATTATTGCTCTGCCCTCACCGACTGCCTCAATATTACCGTTTTCGTCGACTCTTACAACATCCTCGTTGCCTGACTTGTAGGTAAGCTCCTGATTGGTAGCATCGTCGGGCTTTACGGTTGCGGTAATTTTATCTGTTTCACCCTTGCGGATTACGATTGTCTCTCTGTCGGTTTCAACGTCCTCAACACCGACAAAGGGCTTTTCAACCTTAACGGTGATTTCCTTCTTTATTTCAGGGTTATCCTTTGAAGTGATTGTAATTGTTGCCGTACCGAGACCCGTAGCGGTAAGGTTACCCTTTTCGTCTACAACTGCAACTCCCGGATTATCCGAGGTATAGGTAAGCTCCTTGTTTGTGGCATTGTAGGGTCTGACCTCAGCACGGATATATTCCGTATCACCGGGATTAAGAATTATTTCGGATTTTTCTACGGTGATTTCCTCAACGGGAACAACAGGCTTCTTAACCGTCACCTTTACGGTAATCTCCTTATCGGAGCCGTCATTTGTTTTTACGGTGATGATTGCTTCACCCTCACCGACTGCCTCAATATTACCGTTTTCGTCAACCTTTACAACCTTTTCGTCGCTTGACTCATAGGTAAGGCTCTTGTCGGTTGCATCGTCGGGGGTAACGGTTACTGTGATTTTATCCTTCTCACCCTCATCAAGAGTAATTTCTGTTTTGTCAGCCGTAATATTTTCAACATAATCCTTAACTGTTACCGTAACTGTTTCAACAGCCTCGGGATTATCCTCTGATTTAACGGTAATTGTAGCAGTACCGTCCTTAATCGCGGTAATATTTCCGTTACTGTCAACCTCAACTACCTCAGGATTGCTTGATTCAAAGGTTACCTTCTTATCGGTCGCATCCTCAGGAGTAACGGTTACAATGATTTTATCACTTTCACCCTTACCGAGAGTGATTTCATTTTTGTCAACGGTAATGTCGGTAACGTTCTTACTGAATGCACCTACAAAGTGAACATCCTTATTGATAACAAAGCTTCCGTGCTCTACGGTTACATCCTCGGTAAACCATCCCGAGAAATCATAGCCGTCTGCATAAAGGTCGGCTTCAACATTAACAGACGAGCCGTTGATATATGATTTTTCCGTAGGTGCTGATACGCCCTCAGGCTTAACCTCACCGATAATTTCATATGTAACCTTGTATTTTTTAATAACTGTTACAATAACCTCTTCAACAAGTGAGGGATTATCCTTTGAAATAACGGTAACTGTTGCCGTGCCTTCGCCAACGGCAGTAACATTACCGTCCGAGTCTACCTTTACAACACCGGAGTCACTTGTTTCATAGATAAGCTCCTTGTTTGTTGCATCCTCATTTACTCTTGCTTCAACATTTTTAACTCCGCCAACCTCGAGGGTAAAATCATCAGCGGCGGTGAGCTCCTTTACAGGGGTTTTTACCGTTACGGGAACGGTAACCTTGATTTCGCTGTTATCATCGGAAACAACGGTGATTACTGCCTCGCCGTCACCTACGGCAACAATATTGCCCTCCTCATCAACAGTCGCTACTTTCTCGTCACTTGAGATAAATGTCACCTTTTTGTTGGTTGCATCGTCATTCACTATAACCGTGAGCTTTTCTGTTCCGCCCTTTTCAAGTGTGACCTCGGCAGGGGTAACGCCGATTTCTGTTACGGGCTTTTTAACCGTTACGGTGATTGTGTCACTCTTTGTTTCATCGTCGGCTGATTTTACGGTAACTGTAGCCTCACCCTCGCCGACTGCAATAATGTTGCCGTACTTATCAACGGTCACAACATCGGGATTGCTCGTTTCATAAACGATAGTCTTTATTGTAGCATCCTCAGGCTTTACATATACATTAAGCCTTGTCTGCTCACCCTCGTTGAGAGTGACATCTCCGTTATTCATAATTTCGATGCTTTCAACAGGAATTTTATAGTAGCCGTAAATCACAACATCATTTTCGGGCATAGTGAACATATTACCTGCGATATCTGCATCCTCGGTTGTCCAGCCGATGAAAATATGACGGTCAACATAAGGAACACCGATTACATCTATCTCATCGCCCGCCTTATACTGCACGGGAGCAGGCAATTCCATAGCACCCTCTGGAACAGGGAAGCGTTCATCATATTTATAGGTAACGGTGTAAAGCTTACTCCATTCTCCTGTAAAATTAACGTCGTTATTTACGGTAAACTCTCCGTTTTCGACTGTTGCATCAGTTGTTGTCCAGCCGTTGAATGCATAGCCGTCGGCAGAAGGAGCATCCTCAAGCTTTATTTTTGAACCTTCATTGTAGCTGAAAGAAGCAGGAACGGTTACACCCTCGGGAATGTCGCCGGTGAATGTATATGTAACGGTGTACTCCTTAGGAGCGTCGGGAGCCTTGTAATCAAGGAAGCCTCCGTCCTCTCTTAATTTTGCATATTCCTTTCCGGGGGCAACGTACTGAAAATCCTTGTCATAGATGTCCTTGCCGCCAACAATAGCATAACAGCAGTTGAACATAGCATTATCGTTTGTAACCTGATCAACACTCCAACCGTCACCTATGTAAATATTTTTCAATTCGGTACACAAATAAAACATACGTTCCATACTGGTAACTTTTCTTGTGTCAAAGCTGCTCAGGTCAAGCACGGTCAGAGCGGCACAGTTACTGAACATATAAGCCATTGATGTTACATTGCTTGTGTCAAAGCCTCGCAGATTCACAGAAGCAAGGGCATTACAGTCACGGAACAGAGAGTCCATTTTTGTAACCTCGGATGTATCAAAGGAGGATAAATCTATACTTTCAAGGCTTTTGCATCCGCCGAACATAAAGGATATATCTGTTACCCCGCTTGTTCTGAAGTTTTCAAGCCCTCTTACCTCCTTCAGAGCGTTGAACAAATAAAAGAGATGCGTGGAGCTGGGGTTTGCCTGCACACCGCCTTCACCTGCAATATACAGATCATATCTGTTTACTCCCGCTGCTGCAGTAGCCTCCTGATTGAGATATACCCACGCCATAACCTCACCGCTGCCTGCATCGGCGGATATATCCCAGCAGTCTGCGGCACCGTTCATTGCTGCGGCATCAATACTGTCAAGGAAGGTAACAGTATAAATTTTGTTAAAGTATGTACCTGAATGAAAATCCTTACTTGACGCGGCGTTAAATGCCATTATCATCGGTAAGTCCTCCACCGCAAACACGCCCGCAGGAACCATTGTCAGCAGCATCAGTACTGCCAGAAAAAGTGCTGAGATTCTCTTTATTAATGAGCTTTTCATAGTAATACCCCTTTTAGTAAAATCCTTATTATACCTCGGAATTTTTCCATGATATTTATACCATAAAACATTGCTTTTTGCAACACGAAGTTGCACTTTTCAACGCTTTTTGTTAACTATATTCAAATTACAGCAAAGTAATATTGCTATAATGCACAAAGCTTTTTGAACGCTTTAATATTTTTTAATATTTTTAGCAAGACTCCGCAAAAAGTTCATTAAATATTCAAAAATCTCCCCGACCCTTGCACAAAGCAAAAATCGGAGAGACTCTTATTTAAAACTCATAATGATGTACAAAAATGCCGATTGTCTTGTTGTAGTCAAGCACGTGAAGCACAGTACCGTTTTCACCCTTTGTGAAGGTCATACCCTCTGCCTCAAACTTTTCCGATCCGATGTTTCTTTCAGCAACAACTCTTACCTCACCCGTGTCAACATCAACGCTGAGGATTTCGCGGATTTTACCGTTGTCGTTGTTGTCCTTTGAAAGGTAAAGCGTTCCGTCAAGGAATTCACCGCCCTGAATACGCTTTATGGAGGTATCAAGAGTAAGCTCCTTTACAAATGCCATATCATTGTTTACATCGTAAACATAAATCTTTTTTGTATCCTTCCACTTTGAAGCGTACAGATAGCCTGTGTCGCCGTCAACTGCACACCAGGGTACACCGTCAGGGAACTGCTCAAGGCTTAAATCGTAAACATCAAGCACCTCAAGAGTTTCCGTATCAAAGGTCACGATACAGGCGGGAACGCCGTCGTCACCCTCAACGGAGGCGTAAATCTTACCGTCGTAATAGCTGATACCGCCGATGTGATTATTTCCTCTTTTTTTGCATACCTCGGGAAGAGGATTGATGCTCTTACCCGCAAATTCCATACCGTCAACTGTATACTTTGCAATTGCGGTAAAGCCGATACCCGTGAGTGTTCCGCTTGTGTAGTAATACTCACCGTCGGTTGTGATTCCCTGACCCATAATCATTGCGCTGTCAGCAACAAAGATGTCGGTATCAATAAGCCTTGCCGTGTCGGTGCTTACTGCGTCGGGGGTAAAAAGCATTGTGAGAATCAGAAGCGGATAAATTATATACTGTCTGATTTTATATACAAGCTCCATAGCCTTTCTCCTTTGGTTTTATTTAACGGCTGCTACAAGGCTCTCGAAGGCTGCAGTAATGATTGAGCCTGACTTGAGAGAAGCAGCGTTGATTTCCTCGTTTTCGGTAAACATTGAGCGGAAATCATTGTCTGTAAGGATGTAGCCTATCTGGTCATTGTTAAGACCGAAGCAGATAAGCTTATCCACGTCTGCGGTGTCCTTCATAGGTGCATAATCCCATGAGGTCTTAGTCCAGCTTGCGTCCTTTGAAACTGCGCCGCCCCAGAGAATTTCGGGAGCAATTTCACCTGGAATCATTGCAACACCTATTTTGTTGCCAAGCTCCATATAGCCTACCTCGGTGATTACAATAAAGTCGCCGCCGTCCTTTGCGACAACCGAGTCAACGATGCCCTCTCTTACTGCGAGGATGTGTACGGGGTTATCAGCCTTTACGGCAACCTCGGTAACACCGATATTGAGCACGGGAGCAAGCTCCGTTTCATTTTCAATTGCCATCACTCTTTTTGCAAGCTCATAGCCGTAGCCCTTGACTCTTGCATTAAGACCTGTGCCCTCATTCTTTATCGTGTCGCGGTCGTCGGTGATTGCAAGCTCTGCGCCCTGAACGTAAACAACGTCAGCGCCTGTTGTGTTCTTTACATATTCCCTGATGTAATAAGGGAAGTCAGAGGAAACAATATCAAGGTCTCCGCTATAGCCCGTGCAATGAATACCTGCCTCGCAAAGCCAGATTTCGTCAGAGGCTGTGTCATAGGGATCAAAGCGGAAGCGGTGGATTTCGCCGTCGAAAACGTCGGGCTTGCGCTTATCGTACATAAGGTCACTTATGTCGGTGCTGCCGTAGTAGAGAGTACCCTCCTCCATATCCTCAACGGCCTCAATAATGCTTTCCGTCACAACCTCATAAAGGTTATCCATAAACTTTGCAGTCTTACCGCTTGTAAGTCCGCTCTTATCCATTCTCAGAGCATTCATACCGGGATTGAGCATAAGTGCGGGGATAAGTGCAACGCCCATACCGAGAGTATCAATAAGTGAATGCTGATGAAGGGTTGAAATATTGATTGCGATAATATTATTTTCAGCAGCGAAGGAAGCAAGCTTCTCTCTGATTTTAAGCACATCGCCTCTTGCAAGTCCGTAGCCATCAACTACTGCCTGAACAACGATACCGCTTGTACCGTCGGAAATTGCATAAACGTTAACGCCCTGATCGTCAAGAATTTCCTTGGGCTTTTTACCGGAGAAGGTCTGAAGTGAGCCGGCAATGTTATATTCACCGCCGAGAATGTCAAGACCCTCTAAAAGTGAGCCGTAGGCGTAGCCTGCAGACCAGACAGAGTCTGACTTCACCTCGTAATCAAACTCTTCCTCTCCCTTGTAGAAGCTTGCGGGAGCCAGGTAGTCATCGTAATTCTTCCATGTATCGCCCCAGTCAAGTCCGGGGATAACGGCGTTGAGCACCTTACCCACAACAAGCACAAGCTTGTCAAGGAGCATATAAAGGGCTGCTTCAATTTTCTGCATTGTGCCCTCTGCGGGGTCAACCTTGGATGCGGCTGAAGCAGGCACAACAGCCGTAAGCATCAGAAGCACAAGGGTAAGCGTGATAGCTATAATCTTTTTTGCTTTTTTCATAAACATTCACTCCCATTTATAACTTGGTATTTATTTACTTTTCTATATTAGCAAAAACTTCAGAATTTTTCAATACTTAATATAATAAAATTATTGCTCGGATAAAATTCTCCCCGACTCTGTCATGAGTCAGGGAGAAGGAATTTCCGTTATGAATACAGCTTATGCCTCTTTAATTACGTACTTATAGAAATCAACGGCGGGAGCAAGAGTTGCTACGTCTACGTTTTCGTCAATACCGTGTACAGAATCAAGCTGCTGCTTGTCAATTTTAAAGGGAACGAATCTCAGACAGTTATCACAGATTCTGCCGAAGTATCTGCTGTCCGTTGCGGCGTTCATAATATAAGGAACAGCCTTATACTCGGGAAAAACAGAGGTAACTGCCTTATCGATAAGACCGAATGCCTCACCTCTGAAATCGGTGATGCCTGATTCAATGCCGTCATCGATAACTACGGTTTCAATGTCGTACTTCTTCGCAAGCTCGGTAATTCTGTCAACGCTTGACTTCTTGCCCTGATGGTGTGAGAAGCGCATATTACCTACAACCCAGGCCTCCTGAGGAATAACGTTTGCACCGTCTGAGCCCTTACTCATTGTGAAGGCAAGGGTGGTGCGGAGCATTGCCGCACCTGCGGGAGAAATCATAGGCATAACCTTTTTAAGCACAGGCTTGAAGGTATTCACATTTCCGCAGGCTGTTTTCATAATACCGCTCATTGTAGGAGCAAAGCGTGAAAGCATCTCCTTGACCGTGTCTGACATCTGAACGTCGAAGCATTCTGCCTTTTCAGCCTCTGCCATAAACTTACCGAGACGTACAAGCGGAGTGTTCTTGCCGGGAGCAGATGCGTGGCCACCGTTTGATTTTGCGATGAACTTAAGGTCAACATAGCCCTTTTCACCTACGCCGATCATTGCGAATGTACCGTCAGCGCCGCCGATGGGATCGTAAAGAATCATACCGCCCTCATCAAGCACCATATGGAATTTCATACCCTTCTTCTGAAGCTCAAGTGAGAGAGCATCAGCGTGAGGTCCGCCGATTTCCTCGGTGCAGGAGGTTACGAAGTATGTATCTCTCTTGGGAGTAAAGCCATCCTTGATAAGCTCCTCTGCAGCCTGAAGCATCATTGCAAGGCCGCCCTTTGTATCAAGTGTACCTCTGCCCCAGACTCTGCCGTCGGCAATTTCACCTGAGAAGGCAGGATGTGTCCACTCGCCGCTTGCTTCAACAACGTCAAAGTGATTCATAAGAAGAACGGGCTCAAGGCTCGGGTCTGTACCCTTCCATTTAAGCATAAGAGTTCCGTCGAAGTTTTCAACCTCCGCCGTTTCAAAAAGCCTGGGATAGGTTTCACGGAGCACCTCGTGGAAGCCGAGGAATTTTGTAATGTCATTATTTTCTCTTGATGAAATTGTTTCATACTTTACAAGCTTTGAAAGAATTTCAGCATACTGCATTGCACGGTTGTCACTCATTTTTTAACATCTCCTGTGTAAATAATAAATAAATTATAGCATATGTCAAAGGGAAAATAAAGGGTTTTGGGAAATATATACGCCGTCGGCAGAGTTAAATTCATTCTGGTAATCTCGCCATATAAAGCCTTCCGTTTTCCTTAAGCCATCTGTCACACCTTTTATATTCAGGAAATACCCTTTCAATTTCCGCATAAAACCTCGGAGAATGATTCATTTGCTTACGGTGGCAAAGCTCGTGAACAACAACGCTGTCGATTATCTCAGGCGGGAGCAGAGCAAGCAAACAGTTAAAATTGAGGTTACCCTTTGAAGAGCAGCTTCCCCAACGGGTTTTCTGACAGCGGACGGTAATTCTGCCGTAGGTCACACCGATTTTCGGTGCATAATAATTCACCCTCTCAGGAATGATTTTCTTCGCACTTTCGTAAAGGAGTCTGATTTCATCCTCGTTTAAAGGCTTAAGCACCTTTTTCTGATCAGTCATAACTGCCAGATGCTTTTCAATCCTAGGTCTTTTACTTTCAATAAAGCTGTAAATCTCTTTGTCCTTCATCCGCAACGGTGCCCGTGCAATGATTTCATCCTGCTTCAACTGTATTGCGAGAGTTTTACGGTCAGAGCGGATTATTGTAATTTTAACATCGGGAAGCATAGCTGTGTTTTACTCCTTAAATATACTGCTCTGATTATACTATCTCCATTCCGATTTTGCAATGTATAAAATTACTTCCTGGGAAGCCCCTTGCCTCTTCTTCTGTAATCCTCGTCAATTTGCTTACTCCAGGAGGCATCGAGGGCTGCACATTTTCTGACCTTGCTGACCGCACAGGCAACAGACTCGTAAACTATACCCGTGCCCTCGGCGTCAGCGTTGTAGTTAACGGCTCTGTCCTCGCTGATACCGTAGCGTCTCGCGGTTTCAACGGCATCAATATTTGCACCGATGAAAAGGAACTCCCAACCGTATTTTTCTTTCTGACGTTCAATCATTCTCTTAACCTGCTCGCTTGAGTAACGCTGACTTGCGTTCTCCATTCCGTCGGTGGTGATGATAAACATTGTGTGTTCGGGTACATCCTCGGGACGAGCGTACTTGTGAATGTTGCCAATGTGATGAATGGCGCCACCAAGTGCATCAATGAGAGCAGTGCAACCTCTTACTGTATATTCTCTGTCAGTCATAGGCTTTATTTCGGAGAGCTTTACTCTGTCGTGAAGTACCTCACTTACGTTATCAAAGAGAACAGTTGAAATATAGCACTCACCGGTTTCTTTCTTCTGTTTTTCAATCATGGCATTGAAGCCACCAATTGTATCGCTCTCAAGACCTGCCATTGAGCCGCTTCTGTCAAGGATAAATACTAATTCTGTGATGTTGTTTTTCATTTTACTTTACCTCCAAAAAAATTATGGCTGAAAGGTGTGTTTCAACCTTACAGCCATAGTATAAATTATTTTACTTTTCTTTTGGTAAATCGGTAATTGACTTTTTTTCCTTATATTTCAGGCGAATACTCTTCAAGAATTTCCATTATGTCCTGCTTGTAAATGTTACTTTTGAGGATATCTCCGTTTGCACTGAAGCAAATAGCTCTGATGTCTTTCGGATCTTCCCGATATGGACTTTTTTCTTCTTTGCTCAGATCAAAATATTCTGACAGATATTTTACGGCATTTCCACTCGGAAAAATCACATTACCCTCGTTTGTTTCAATGCCCATCTGATTGAACTCCGCGAGAATTTCTTTGGTCTTGTTATTATACGGATTATCCGCTTTGTGACTGACTAACCAAGCAGGATGAACTTTAATTTTTATTCCCGCATCTTTTACTGCTTCGGCAAAGGCTTTCACATAGTGGAGAGGTATCGTTTCTTGATGAAAAGCGTCAACGGAAAGCAAAATTTCATTTACTCCGCTTTCGGCAAGTTTATTTGCGACAAGAGTTATTTTGTCAGAGTCCTTACTGAAATAACCGTTGGTTATCAACTGTCTGTGAGGTATATCCTTTTCTTTTGCCGTTTTATGTGTTTCGCATACGGTATCATAACAAAGTAACGGTTCACCGCCAAAAGTCATAACAGACTCAATATTATATTCTTCGGCAATTTTGCGAACAGCATCTGCCGCAAGATTTTTGTCAATACTTTCGGAAGTTCTGTGTTCACCTTGAGAGCAATGCTTACACTTGCCTGTACAAGCCATTGTAACAACAAACTCTATGCGGTGGAGATTTTTTAAGTATTTATTCATTTTAAATCACCTTTAAATTGTGGAGAACAGTGTCTCCTGATCATATTTGAAAAGTGCCGAGTCAATCTCGAAAACATCGTAGATTTCATTCTCAAGGCAGTATTTAATAATAACGTCAAAAAGACTACTGTCCGAAAGAATGAATCCAACGGATGAAAGGAGATTCTGTGTTTCGTCAAGGCTAAGTTCAAGGGCAACCGCAAATGAAATTGCCGTTTTCTTGTTAGGCTTGTAGTGCTTGTCCGTCATCAGTTTATGCCAGGTTTGCTTGCTGACATTGGCTTTCTTGTAGCACTCAACGTCGCTGATACCTTTTGCATCAATCAACTTAACAAGCTTCAGTGCAAAGGATTCATCGAGTTTTATAAAATCTTCAAGGCTTTGTTTAGGTACACTGCCAATACTGCAAGGTGTAGGCGCATAATCTTCTTCGATGCAAGGGGCAGACAGACATTCATCTGCCATTGCCCGACTATAATCAGCCTCTGCGCTAAGCCTCTTTTCACGATAGAATGTAGCGTTGAAGAAACCTCCCGCATAACGCTCAACATAGTTATCGTCAATATAGCTTTTAATGCCCGAGAAGAGCTTTTCGGAAAGCTCGTAGGATTTTTTGTCGTAGACAAGCAGGTACACCGTCATTTCGTTATCGAAAAGGAAGGTGCTGATTGTGTTCATTGCAATTTTAAGCACCTGATCCTTCGGATAGCCGTAGGTACCCGAGGAGATAAGGGGAAAGGCTATGCTTTCACAAGCGTTCTCCCTTGCAATTTCAAGGCAGGCTTTATAGCAGGAAATGAGCAATTTCTCAGCATCCTTTTCCCCGTACCACTCGGGGCCCGCAGTGTGAATAACATATTTACAGGGCAGCTTGAAGGCGGGGGTGATTTTTGCCGAGCCGATGTCACAGCCTTCAAGTCTCTCGCACGCCCTTAAAAGCTCAGGACCTGCAGCGTTATGTATAACAAGGTCAGTACCGCCCGAGGGATAAAGATGTCGGTTTGAGGGGTTGACAATAGCATCAACCTGCATTTTCGTTATATCCTGACGGATAATCTGTAAGGGCATCGCGGTCACCTGCTTTCATTTGATTATTGTTTTTTAATAATACACCAAAACTCCCCTTATTACAATACCCCTCCCCTTTACAAATGCCTTCTGTCCGCTTTTGTGTACAAAAAGCAAAAAATGACAAACAGCCTTGCATTATACTTTTCTTCTGAGCCTATTGAAAAAGCCTTTGAATTTTGCTAAACTGAAGGCATAGAGGTGATTATAATGTTAAAAGCCGATTGGATACAGCCTTCCTGTAATACAGGTAAGGTCTGTCCCCTTTTCAGAAAGGATTTCATTATTGATAATGAGGTTGACTCTGCCGTGCTTCGTATAACCGCGCGAGGTGTATATGAGGCTACGCTCAACGGTCAGCGTGTGGGCGATTTCATTATGGCCCCCGGCTGGACCTCCTACCACAACCGTATTCAGGTGCAGTCCTATGATGTTACGGCTATGCTCGGAAAGAATAACTCAATAATTCTTGAGCTTGCCGAGGGCTGGTACTGGAGACTTGAAAAGAAGAAGCCGAAGGCAATCATAGCCGAGCTTCATATCACCTATACCGACGGCACAGAGGAATATATCGGCACCGACAAAAGCTGGTCTGTAGCAAAAAGCAGACTCCGCTTCTGCCATTTATATGACGGAATCAGATATAACGCCGCTCTTACGCCCGCTTACAGATACCGCGCAAGGGTTGCGAAAGACAATTCGCAGTCTCTTCTTATTCCTCAGGAGGGGGAGATTGTAAAGGAGCAGGAGCGACTCAGCGTAAAAGAGGTCATCATCACCCCGAAGGGTGAGACCGTGCTCGACTTCGGGCAGAATATAACGGGCTGTCTTGAATTCACCGTAGAAGCAAAAAAGGGACAAAGGGTTGCTTTTTCCTTCGGTGAAATTCTTGATAAAAACGGTAACTTCTATAACGCAAACTACCGCAAGGCAAAGGCGATGTATAAATACACCTGCCGCGACGGTAAGCAGACCTATATGCCTACTCTCACCTTCTACGGCTTCCGTTATGTAAGGGTGGACTCATATCCCGCAGAAATTGACCCGAAAAGCTTCACCGCCGTTGTAATGCACAGTGAAATGAAGCGCACGGGATATATAGAAAGCTCCGACCCGCTTCTCAATCAGCTTTTCAGTAACATTATATGGGGACAGAAGGGCAATTTCCTTGACATTCCCACAGACTGCCCTCAGCGCGATGAAAGGCTCGGCTGGACGGGAGACGCTCAGGTGTTTATAAAAACCGCAAGCTATAACTACGACGTGCTGAAATTCTTCAGAAAGTGGCTGGGAGACGTAAAGGCGGAGCAGTACGAAAACGGAGCCGTACCCGATTTCTTTCCGTCAATATATCCCCGAAAGCCGAGAATAAGCACCGCCTGGGCTGATGCAATTGCAATATGTCCGTGGCAATGCTATCTCACCTACGGCGACACGGAATTTCTCGGAAATATGTTTGAGCCTATCCGCAAATGGGTTGATTACATTACAAAAAGTACAAACAAGCCGAATCTCTGGTTCGGAGGCAGTCACTACGCCGACTGGCTCGAGCTCGGCGGCAAATACGGCGACTTCAAGGGTCCTACCCGTGACGACCTCGTCGCCTCCGCTTATTATGCCAACTCGGTTAATATTCTCGTAAAGGCAGGCAAGGTGCTCGGTAAGGATGTTTCAGCCTACGAAACACTCTACAAAAGCATCCGCGAGGCATTCATAAAGGAATTTCGCGATGACTTCAGGACTCAGACAGAGCACATTATGGCTCTTCAGTTTGAGCTTACGGACAAGCCTCAGGCTGTTGCCGATTCCCTGACCGCACTCATTCACGAAAAGGGTGATATGCTGCAGACGGGCTTCGTGGGTACGCCTTATATTCTGCACGTGCTTTCCCGCTACGGCTATGCTGACCTTGCCTACACCCTGCTTTTAAGAAAAGAATACCCCTCCTGGTTATACCCCATCAGTAAGGGTGCGACGACAATATGGGAGCATTGGGACGGAATAAAGCCGAACGGCGACATATGGCCTGCAAAAATGAACTCCTTTAACCACTACGCCTACGGAGCCGTCGGCGACTGGATGTACGGCGTTATGGCGGGCATCAACACCGTTGAGTCTGCACCCGGCTTCAGAAAAATTCATTTTGCCCCCGTAGCCGATGACCGCATTGACTGGTTCAAGGCGGAAATTGACACACCTTACGGCAAGGTCTCCTCGCGTTGGTGGCACGAGGACGGCAGGGTAAAATACGAAATCATAGCTCCCGTTGAGTCTACTGCCCTTATTGAGGGTAAGGAATATTCTCTTCCGGCAGGCAGACATCTGTTCTGATAAATATGATATAAAGACAAAGCCCCTGACCTCTCCGCTCGGAAGGTCAGGGGTAGCTTTTTTTCAGGTGACGGGTCAATTACTTTTCTTCAAGCTTAAACCCCTTCTTTACAAGGAAGAACAAGGGAACAAACACAAAGAGTGAAACGATAGCCGCATAAATGAACATACTGCTTGAGGGAACAATGGTATCAACACCGTATTCGTTCACATAGGTAACTGCCGAATTACGGCAGGCCATATCACCCAGCGCAGGACCGAGCACCATAGGAATAAGCACGGTGAATATCATTCTGATGCCCTGAAAAAGACCTGCCTTTCCTTCGGGTATAAAGTCCTTGATAGCGGCACCAAGCTGAATTCCCATAACAAGGTTACCTACAACTGCTGGCACAATACCGACAAGGATAATGTGTATATCGGTTGAGGTTGACAGTATAACAAGACCTGCCATTGCAAGGAATGCACTCGGAATAAGTCCCTTTGCCTTGCTTTTGCCTGAAAGCTTAAGAAGGAATACCATACCGCCGATAAGTATTGCAACCATAACAACAAAAACAGCAATAACGCTCGGTGTAATCAGATTTTCTCCGTTGTCGGGTATTACCACATACTGAAGGTAAACAAGAAGATACGGGAAGAAGACCTGATAGGAAACACTTGAAAAGCCAACGGCTAAAAGTGTAAGGTAAAGCCTTGAGTTTTCCTTGATGACTGACGGTCTGAAGCCGTAGAAAAGGTCTGCCCAATAGCTTGATGTATCCTCGGCAGCCACGGGCGCTTTTTCGGGATTTTTGATAAGGAACAGACCTGCAACACCGCAGGCAGCAACAATAAGACCGAGATACATAAAAAAGTTCTGATATGAAACTGTGCCTGACTGAGCAAGGCTTCCGACACCCATTACCGCAACCATTGACAAAAAGCCTACAAATGTAAAGGTGGTCTCAATTGCAGGTCTGATTTTAGGGGTGGAAATATCCGTCACCCATGCATTAAAGGCGGCGTCGTTACTTGTTGAGCCCATATAAGTCATAATGATATCCATTACAATTACAACCCATACGGTGGTTGTAAGAATTTTTGCTTCATCGGTAAGGCCTAAAATTGCGGCAATATTATCCTTTGTGATAAAGCCGAAAACTGCCGTAACAAGACCCCAGAGTATGTAACCGACTGATATGAACAGCTTACGGTTTCTCATTTTATCGCTGAGCGTACCCATTATAAAGGTTGTAAGCACCGCGGCAATAGCCGAAAGTGCAACCATACGGCTGATTGCGGTTGTGGGAGCCATTGAGCCTGCCATAGCCTCTGCCGAAGCACTTGCATAAACGGAATTGTAAAGGAAGGTATTGAAGTACATATTTTCAATATTCCATGCAATACCGCCCATAAAGCTGAACAGACACATTGTAAACCATGTTTTTTTTGAAAGCTTTTCCTTGAGCATAATTTTGTTTCCTTTCATATTTATAAATTCATTTTATATCATCGGAATGTCGTCCTGAGAAGCTCAGTCGGGATAGGTCACCTGTCTGCCCGTAACGCTTTCAATAAACCTGCCGTAAAGGACGGTTGCAAATTTCTGCACCGCACCCTTGACTGCAAACTCACGCGCCATTTTGTATCTGAACTTATCACCGTTCTGCTTTTCTTCCTTAACGGTATCAAAGTCATAATTATCAAACATACGCTCAACCCTTGTTTCATAGGCAGAGGTGTCATTTTCGTCAATTTCAATCACGCGGTAGCCGCACTGTGTGGAATGGAAAAGTCCGATGTAACGGGTGCTTAAGGAATTGACAATATCAATCCCCTTATGCTTGACGCCGAAGGCATTTGTATGGTCGTGACCCGTGAACATTGCAAGCACATCACCCTTTTCCACCATTGCGTCAAACTGACCGTGATTAGCATAACCGGGACAGGGTGTCTCTCTTATAGTGCCGTAATTTACGCGGTCGGGGTCAAACATATAGTATTCGTCCTCGTTGTACAGATGCTTGTAGGAATAGGATTTGTGTGAATCCGACTTCATAAGTGCATCATAAATTTCACCGACGATTATATGCTGAAAAACAAGGGAGTTGACCCTTTCTCCGCCGTTTTCCGCCTTAAGCTTATCGGAAACCTGCCTGTACCATTCAACCTGATCGGGTTGAACACAGCTATATCGGCCTTCCTCGTCATAGTCGCCCGAGTCAAAGACCCAGAGATTGAATTTCACCCCTTCACCGTCGGAGGAAAGCACGGGGATATTATATGTACCGCAGCCCGAAAGAGCCTCGCCATCATCAACGGAAACCGAGCATGAGAAGGTGTTATAATAAGCCATAAGCTCCTCACGGCTCATTGCGCCCTGCTCGGAATCGTGATTACCGAAGGTTACGGCAACGGGGATATTCCTTGAGTCAAAAACGTTCATAAGGGCGTTGATAAGCTTTTTGGTGTCCTCCTCGGCTTCACAGTTAAGCACAATGTCACCCGTCAGCATAACAATATCAGGCTTTTCGGTGTCACACGCCTTTTCAACCATCCATATTGTCGGCTCAAGGTTGTGATTATGCTTAAGGTGGGTATCGGGCATATGAAGAATTTTAAGCTTACCGTCAGAATTGAAGCGGATTGTCTTATCCGTTTCGTTCTGACTTTCTGCGGGGCTGTAATTCACGCCGCTGTACTCGGGTCTTATCGAAAGAGCAAGAGTACCCGCAATTGCAACAACAAGCAGAAGTGCAGTTATTTTAAATATTTTCTTCACCATTTTTCATTCCTCCGTGATAACAGATATGCTACTGTTAAAATATAACATAACAGACGGATATTCTCAATATGTATGAGTAAATTTTTCGGCATTTTTCTCAACAGAGAATTATGTTGAATTTCAGATGTGACTGTGATAGAATTAAACTTGACAAAACACATATAACGGAGGGCTCTTATGAATATACTGCAGACCATCATTTCCTATCTGGCAATAGCGGCGGCTTTTATTTCGTCATTTTTTTCGTGGGGGGATGCGGCAATGACACCGTTCAGAAACGATTACACTATTCCCGAGGATATTCCCGCATACAGCGTGATTTCCACCGAGGAGAAATCCGACTGGAGGGCAAAGTGGATATGGGACAGGGACAACCTCACACAAAAAAACACTTGGATGTGTTTTAGCAAAAAGATTACCCTTGATAAGCTTCCCGAAAGCCTTACCGCACATATCTCTGCCGACTCAAAATACTGGCTTTATATAAACGGTGAAACCGTAGTTTTTGAGGGCAACGTAAAACGCGGTCCCCAGAAAAACGCAGGCTACTATGACAGCACAGATATTGCCCCCTACCTTAAGGAGGGTGAAAACACAATCTGCGCCCTTGTGTGGTACTGGGACAATGAAACAAGCTATTCCTACTGCTCAAGCGGTCAGGGTGGCTTCCTCTTTGAAGCAATCGAAGAGGGCTTAAGCATCCTTTCCGACGAAAGCTGGAGAGTAAAAAGAAACCCCGCTTATGTAGACTCCTCTCTCTATCCTCCAAACTACAGACTGCCCGAGTACAGCGTATACTACGATGCACAGCTTGATATGGGTGACTGGACAAGCGAAGACTTCGACACCTCCGACTGGGAAAATGCAACGGAATATGCTCTCGGCGGTGAGGGTGCCTACGGTAAGCTTTACCCGAGAGGTATACCCTTCCTCAAGGACTACGGCCTTAAGGATTACGTAAATTCAGCAGATTACGAAAGCTATACCGTGAGTAAGCCCTTCGGTGAAAAAATCACCGTTGATATCCCCTATAATGCACAGCTTACACCCTACCTTAAGGTCATTGCTCCCGCGGGTAAAAAAATCCGCATAACAACGGAAAACACTCTGATAGGTGCAGTTTCAACAACCTATATAACCAAGGAGGGTGAGCAGGAGTTTGAGGCGCTCGGCTGGTTTAACGGCGAGCATATCACCTATAAAATTCCCAAGGGAGTTACCGTTGTTTCTCTTAAATACCGCGAAACGGGATACAACAGCTCCTTCTGCGGTGACTACAGAAGCGGCGATGAGTTTCTCGACTCTCTGTGGCAGAAGTCACTGCGCACCCTATATGTTACAATGCGCGATAACTATATGGACTGTCCCGACAGAGAAAGAGCCCAATGGTGGGGCGATGTCACAAGAGAAATGATTATGACAATGTACTCCATGGACAGCAATTCATATCTGCTTTATCAGAAGGGTGTAGAGGCAATGCTCTCTCACATTGACGACACGAAGGTGCTTCAGACCGTTGTGCCCATAAGCGGCGACTATTTCGAGCTTCCCGTTCAGCAGCTTGCAGGTATTGTCGGCTTTTACACCTACTACGAATATACGGGCGACATAGCCTTTATAGAAAAGGTTTACTCTCCTGCTCTCGACTATCTTAAGCTTTGGGAAATCGGCGAAAACAACCTTGTAATTCACCGTGGCGGCTCCTGGGACTGGCCCGACTGGGGCAAAAAGGCAGATATGACTGCTATTGAAAACGCCTGGGTTTACTACGCACTTTCCTCTGTAGAGCAAATGGCGGAGCTTCTCGGCAAAAACGAGGATATCGCTTTTATCACCGAAAGAAAAGATACTATCGCAGAGGGCTATAAGGCTCTTTGGACTGAAAACGGCTTTAAGAGTGATGACGCAAAAAAGCCTGACGACAGAGCAAACGCCCTTGCGGTTTTAGCGGGTCTTGCCGAAAAGGAGCGGTACGGAACCGTTCTCAACGTGCTTACAACCACTGAAAACTCAAGTCCCTATATGGAATACTATGTGCTTGAGGCTCTTTGCAGAATGGGTGAATACGAGGCGGCAAGAGACCGTATAAAAAGCCGCTATGAGGGTATGGTTAACGAGGACTACTCAACCCTCTGGGAATTCTGGAACTCCTGGCAGGGCACTATGAATCACGCCTGGAGCGGCGGACCGCTCGTTATAATGAGCAAGCACTTTGCGGGCATCGCTCCGCTTGAGGCGGGCTACGAAAGGGTTAAGATTGACCCGCAGTATGAGCTCTCCGACAGTCTTAACTGCACCGTACCTAGCGTCAAGGGTCTTATCACTCTCAGCTACGAAAAGACCGACACAGGCTACACGGTCAGCCTCACTCTCCCCGAGGGTATGAAGGCAGATTTGTACGTGCCGACGGGTGCCGATGTAAACGTGAATTCAGCGGACAATGTGACAATAATTGAAAAATAAATAAAGCCTGCAAACACTGCACCCCTGACCTTCAAAAAAGTCAGGGGTGCTTTAATTCACTTATTATACCCGAAGGCAAAAAGAATTTTTACGCTTCATTTTTCTTTTTTCCGAGCTGATAGAAGGCTACTGCAGAGGCAGCGGCAACATTCAGCGAATCAACGCCGTGATACATCGGTATTTTCACCGTAAAATCACAGTCGGCTATGGTACTGTCGGAAAGTCCGTCGCCCTCCGTTCCCATAATCACAGCAAGCCTTTTTTCATCCGTCAGCCTCGGGTCATCTATGGAAAGCGAATTATCCTTAAGCGCCATAGCAACGGTTTTGAAGCCAAGGGCCTTTATTTCATCAAGGCTCTCATCAGTAAGAAATGTCCATTCAATCTGAAACACAGTGCCCATGCTGACTCTTGCGGCACGTCTGTAAAGCGGGTCGGAGCAGCCGGGAGTGAGAAGCACCGCCTCCATTCCGAGAGCGGCGGCTGAACGGATTATCGCGCCTACATTGGTAGGATTCATCACCTTATCAAGAATAACTATTCTGCTTTTTCTTTCGCATAACTCCCTTACCGACGGCAGAGGTCTGCGCCTCATAGCGCAAAGCATACCCCTTGTAAGCTTAAAGCCCGTAAGCTGAGTCAGAATATCCGACTCCGCACAGTAAACGGGAACATCATTCATTCTTTCAAGTATCGGCTTCCCCTCCCCCTCTATGTGCCTTTTTTCCATAAGGCAGGAGACAGGCTCGTAGCCCGCATCAAGAGCCCTTTCAATAACCTTCGGGCTTTCGGCTATAAACATCCCCTTTTCGGGATACTCTCTGTTTACAAGCTGATTTTCGGTAAGCCGTGCATACACATCCAGCTCAGGTGCAAGGAAATCTGTAATTTCGGTAATTCTGTTCATATTGCTCTCCGTTGTATTTGTTATATCTGCCGTATTATAGCATATAAAAAGATAAAATTCCACCCTGATAAAACAAATAAGCACCAACGTACTTTATCGGTACGGCGGTGCTAATTATTTAAAATCTCTTCCAGAAATCAACGCCCCAGGGATGAGCCTGCTCCTCCCATTCATCACGGTGACTGAGAATTTTTCCTCTCATTTCAGCCACCTTATCCGCGTAGGCATCCTCCTGAGCAAGGTTTTTTGTCTCCCACGGGTCATTTTTTATATCATAAAGGAAGGTCCATTTATCCTCTTCCTTGTCACCGTTACGGTATTCGATAAGCTTATAGCGGTCATCCTTTACACCTCGGACAAACTGATCGAATATCAGATAAAGCTCCTTACGGAAGCTTTCACCGTGCTCACCGTCAAGAAGCGGGGCAAAGCTTTTTCCGTCAACGGAGGAAGGAATCTCTATTCCGGTCTTTTCGCACAAGGTGGGGAAAATATCATAAAGATAGACATAAGCATCGTTCCGCTTGTTTTTTGCGATTCCGGGTCCTGCCATAATAAGGGGAATACGGACACCATGCTCATAAATATCCTCCTTGCCCAGCCAACCGTGCTGACCGACAGCAAGACCGTTGTCCCCGGTGAATACAATAATTGTATTATCCTCTTCTCCCGATTCGTGAAGAGCATCAAGAAGCCTGCCTATTTCATAATCAAGATGGGTTATCATTGCGAAATATTCGGCAATATGGCGTTTGATTTCCTTTTCGTCTCTCGGGTATGCAGCAAGAGCCTCGTCGCGGTGCACCATAAGGGGATAATTTGTATCAATAATTTCCTGAAAATTAGGCGGAAGAGTAATCTTTTCCTCGTCATACATTTCACGGAAGCGGTCAGGCATTGTCCTCGGGTCGTGAGGTGCAAGGTAAGCAAGATACATAAAGAAGGGCTTGTCCTTACCTGCATTTTTACCGAGAAGCTCAATAGCGGAATCTGTAAGCAATGTGCTTGAATGCTTACCCGGGTCAAACTCATCGCAATGCTGAGGCTGAGGATGATTATCCTTATAAAAATCAACCACAAAATTTATAACATTATCATATTTGCCTGTGGGATCGTAACGGCATGTGGGCACATTCCAATGATCCCACATACCACCGAAAAAGATTTTTGCGCCCTGAGTAAAGCTTCGGGCATAAGCGGGGCAGCCGTTATGCCATTTGCCAAGGCCTATTGTTTCATAACCGTTATTTTTGAAGGTTTCGGCAAGAGTTTTATGCTCAGGCGGTATATTGCCGCCAAGCTCTTCAAGGTGAAAGGGATTTCTGCCCGACAGAATCATTGCACGGCTGGGCATACAAACAGCACCACAGGTGCCGCCTGAAATGTGTGCACGGACAAAGGAGGTGCCTCTTGATGCTAATTTGTCAAGATTCGGCGTTATGATTTCCTCGTTACCGAGAGCGTGAATTGTATCAAAACGCTGATCGTCAGTCACAATAAATAAGATATTCGGCTTTTTACTCATAAAAAATCACCCGAAAAATAAAATTTGTTTTTCGAATTATATCATATCTCAACTGTACAAATCAACCTGCCAGCAAAATTTCCGTTTGAATTTAGTGCATTATGCCCGTAGTACCAATGGTGCAAAATGCACTGCGGAACAGCTCTGTTGAAAAAATATAAATTTTTCAAAGAAACAAAATTTCACTGATTTTCATTATAGGCAGTTTTGATAAAAGGTAACTGCCCTGAATGAGCGTAACATTGAAACCATTCTGTCTGTTTTTGTTACCTGTAAGTCCTTATACAGTAAGGCTTTTGGGTAAAATAAATACCCCGTATTCTGTTACTGTCAGGGGCTCAATTTTCTCTCACAGCAATTCAAACCTACTCTTCTCAAATTTTATCATTCCCTCGTCACGCATTTTGCAAAGCTCGTTTGACATTGCACTGCGGTCAACACAAAGATAGTCCGCCAGCTGTTGACGGTTAAAGGGTACGGTAAAAGCGGAACTGCCTTGCCGTTTGGCTTCCTCAGAAAGGTAAGAAATCAGCTTTGCACGGGTGGTACGCCCCGACATGTGTCCGAGCTTCTGCACCAATTTTCTGTTCTTATCGGAAATGGCGAAAAACATATTCTGCACTATCATATTGTGAAAACGGCAGGCCGATGAACAGGTCGTGAGGATTCTTTTTACATCAAAGAAAATCACCGAGCTGTCTTCCATAGCCACAACATCATTGAGTATCACACCGCTTTCGGGTGACGAGTACGCTTCACCGAACATCTCACCGACAGAAAGAACCGAAAGAATGCTGCGATTGCCCCAGTAATCGTCCTTCTGAATGTGTATCTTGCCCTCCGCAATAATGAAAATGTCACTTATGTGCTCACCCTCACGGAGAATGTATTCGCCCTTTTTGTATTCCTTTTTTCTTGCACCGAGGCAAGAGAGCAGGGAAGCTATATCTTCCTCTCCCACGCCCGAAAAAAGCTTCGTTCTTTTCAAGACCCCAATGTATTTCTTCATAAAAGCCTCTTTTCTGTTGTAAAAACAACCGACTTATTATAATTATTGTAATATAATAGGCTCAACAAGTCAAGAGAGGAGTTTTCTTATGATAAGAAAAATTATTAAAATAGACGAAGAAAAATGTAACGGTTGCGGTGCTTGTGCGGCAGCTTGTCACGAAGGTGCCATTGAAATGATTGACGGCAAGGCAAGGCTCACCCGTGAGGATTACTGCGACGGTCTCGGTGACTGTCTGCCTGCTTGCCCCACAAACGCAATCAACTTTGAGGAAAGAGAAGCACCTGCCTACGACGAGGCGGCTGTACTTGCGGCAAAGGAGAAAAAGGCATCTGCACCTCTGCCCTGCGGTTGTCCCGGCACACAGTCAAAGGCAATAAAAAGAGAGACTTGCGACTGCGGTACTGCTTCTGCACCTGTAAGCAGTCAGCTCAGACAGTGGCCCGTACAGATTAAGCTTGTACCCGTAAGTGCTCCCTACTTTGACGGAGCAAACCTTCTTGTGGCGGCAGACTGTACCGCTTATGCTTACGGCAATTTCCACAATGAGTTTATCCGTAACAGAATAACGCTTATCGGCTGTCCCAAGCTTGACGAGGGAGATTACACCGAAAAGCTGACGTCTATCATCAAGAATAACGATATCAAGAGCGTAACCGTTGTACGTATGGAGGTGCCCTGTTGCAGCGGCATTGAAAACGCTGTTAAGAGAGCCCTTATGGCAAGCGGTAAGTTTATCCCGTGGCGAGTTGTTACGGTGACAACTGACGGCAGATTGGTTGAGTGAGGTAATATATGAAAATACCCCTGACTTTTTTAATGGTCAGGGGTTTAAAAATGTTGACCAATTATCCGTTTAGTGATAGAATTTTACTATCAAACACCAAGGAGAAAACTTATGACAAGCAAAGAACGACGCGAAAAAGGTATGCTTTTCATTGCCGATGATAAGGACTGGGTAGAAATGAAAAAAGCAAGACAGCTAACTCAGGCGCTTAACAATATCGACCGATGCGATTTTGAAGGCATCAACTCTCTTGTAAAAGAGCTTTTCGGAAAGGCTGATGAAAGCACCTTTTTGAATCCGCCATTTTACTGCGACTACGGCTCAAATATTTTTGTTGGCAAAAACTGCTTCATTAACTACAACTGCACCATTCTCGACAACGGTAAGGTAACTCTCGGCGATAACTGTATGCTCGCTCCCAATGTATCAATTTACACGGCTGGTCATACTCTCTACCCTGATTCCCGCGCTCTCGGTTACGAATACGGAATCGAGGTGACCATAGGCAATAATGTGTGGATTGGCGGAAACACAGTCATTCTATCCGGAATTCACATCGGTGATAATGTGGTTATCGGAGCAGGCAGTGTGGTTACGAAGGATATTCCCGATTGGTCCTTTGCTGCAGGTAACCCCTGTAAAGTTATCAGAGCTATTACGGAAGAAGACAAGAGGTACTATTTCAAAAATCGAGAAATAGACGAAGAAACAATGAAGAAAATATACGGATGAAAACACCCCTGACTTTTTTGAAGGTCAGGGGTAAATGTTTGTGAACGAATTAAAATTTGTTACTCTTCATCGGGCTGCTGGCCATCGTGCCTGAGCCATTTACATTCTGTAATTTCCATATCGGTAAAGGTTGCTTTAAAAGAAGACTCTTCAGGACTGCAGGCATAAATACCAAAACTGATTGTACCGTTGCCGTTCCACATATGGCATACTCGCATTTGTCTGAATGTAACACCGTCTTCAGAACATTCGATACAATAATCATCTTCACGACGACTTAATCTGTACCACATTGATTTTATTGAAGCGTCAATTTCAGTTGTTGCCCAATCAGAATAACCGTTGTTTGTAACAACACTTCCAAGATGCTGAAAGCTGTCATTTTCATATTCAACAGAACCCTTGAGCCAGTTTTCGCTGTCGAGATACATTACGATACCGCACTGGTCAAATCTGAGCTTGCTCTCGAATTCTGTTCTGACAACAAATGAGAAAAATTTTTCATCAGTCTGCATCTGCAATACAGGTGCATTGTCATTTCTGAAATGATAATAAGTTCTCTGCCACAAATCAGTATGCGGATTTGTAACGATTTCTATTTTGTCTGCGGATATTGAATAATCTTTGGGTTCTCTTGTCCATTCTAATTTGTTTATGTCAAAATTCATAATATACTCCACCTCGTCAAATTAGGTTTTGCTTGTATTCGTCTTTTAGCTTTAAAATCTTTTCTTCGATTTTTTTGATTATTTTCCTGAATTCATCATCCGTTTTTCCGGTGGGGTCTGTCAGCTCCCAATTATCATCAAATGCTCTGCCGATAAAAGGACAGCTCACATTACATCCCATTGAAATTGCCACATCAGGATCCGGAATATCTGTAATCAATTTTGAATACTGTGTTTGTTCCATATCAATCCCATACAACTCTTTCATAATTCTAACTGCATCTTGATTGATTTGGTTTTTGGTTTCTGTTCCGGCAGAATATGATTCAAATACATCTGACGCCAGGTGCTTCCCCAAGGCTTCTGCAATCTGACTGCGGCACGAATTATGAACACAAATAAAGGCTACCTTTTTCTTTGCCTTTTTATGAAACAGACATTCTTCTTGTATACACTGATTGTTCATATGAGAACGGGAACAGATAACTTGATCAAGCTCCATCTTAACCCCTAATTTCTCGTTTGTGAATTTGATTGCTTCAATGATAGCAAGATAAGAATCCCTTTTGCAACAACGAGGTCCACCGTTTTTACCTATTGCATCCAAAGCTCTTGCCGTCATCTGATTGGAAAGCCCCCAGGCCTCTTTTGCCAACGGTGTTGATTTTAACGCAATAGCAACATACATACCTGCGCTGACACCTGCTCCGCAGGCACCCCAGAATCCGCAAGCACCGCCGGGAACCTGCTTTCCTCTCTTTTGCATTTCATAAAGTGCGTTTTTCAGGTCTATACCTCCACCCGCATTTTTATAAGCAGTTAAAAGTGCGGAGCCGACCATAGTATGATGTTCAGGACCGTGCATGTGGCAAGATGGCATACACATCATTTTTTCCATAATCTCAATAGGATTGACAGATTTACTGTTAAAGCATATTGAGATAATTTCGTACATTCCGCTTGTGTGACATTCATCACAAACAAAATGTCCGTTTACACATCTGACTTTACTGTTTTGCTTTTTATGGCAAAGTTCACATACCATTACCTCATCAGTATCGAGATATTCCAAGGGGGCTTTGCAAATCAAGCATTCTTCATTCATTTAAATCATCCCTGCAAATTCTTATTTGTTAAGATGATTATAACACATCAAAAATAAAAATGCCACCCTTACGGATAGCACAAATTCAATCGTTTGTAATCGCGAATTTAACGGCGCCGTTAAGCTCCGACAAAACAAAAACCCGAAAACCCTTATAAATACTGGGGTTTTCGGGTATTGGTTCCCGTGACGGGACTTAAACCGGTACGGTGTTGCCACCGAGGGATTTTAAGGGGATGAATTCTTCTCGGATTTTTAAGCTTTTTCGTTGAACCTTGCGGTCACTACAAGCCGTCTGAAACATAGACCGCACAAGGCCTCAGAGCCTCCTGATAATACAAAAAACACCTCCAAAGTCCCTCGTTACAAACATTGTTGCCCTGCAGAAAAATCCCGGAAATTGGAGGGCAAACGGAGGGCATTTGGAGGGCAAAATATGAATCAGCTGCTGACAGACTAAAAAATGGAGTTGATTTATATGACAAAAAGACAGTATTATGAAATTCAATTTTCAACCTATCCCGACATAGTTAACCTAAAGCAGTTCCGCGAAATGCTCGGCGGCATAGGCGAAGGCACAGCACTGAAGCTGATGCAGGAAAATAGGGTTGAACATTTTAAACTGAGGAATGTGTACTACATACCCAAAGACAGTGTAATTGACTATCTGCTCGGCTATCATTACAGAAGGTATAAGAAGCTTCTCCGTCACAAGATTGAGAGGTGATATTATGTCGAATATTATTGAAGAATTATATTACGGCAACCTTGAGCCGCAGGAGCTGACAACAGAAATCTCACCTATACTGAAAAAGAAGCTGAGTGCACTTGCAAAGAAAGAGGAAGAGCTTTCAGCTATGCTCCCCGAAAAGGAAAAAGAGCTGTTCACAAATTATGTGAGTGCTTACAATGAGTTTTCGAGCATAAGTAATTCTGATAGCTTTATTTCAGGTTTTAGATTGGGTGCGAGGTTTGCGTATGATGTGTTTGTTTCGAGCAAAGAATAACCAGTAGTTTTTTAGTAGTTAATATCGTTCATTATTTAAAATGATTTCATAAATAGAATTTATTAATCTATATAAATAGTAAAAACCGAACCTTTCACCTTTTTTGGGGGAATCGTTCGGTTTTTTGCTATAATTTTAAAAAACTATTTTTCATTAGCTTTAACTATTATTAAAAAGCA
>JAZOVO010000024.1:0-1966 GCA_045658745.1 Acutalibacteraceae bacterium
TATTTGAATTAAAATAATTGCAGTTAGCAAAACAGGAATAAGTATAACCGATATACCGCCTATAAAACTTTGAGCATAATAAAAACAAGCAAAAGAAACCAAGCCAAAAATGCTATATATTAAAACGGCGCATAGCCAAAACAGCACTTTTATATAATTGCTGTTTTTGGGTCTCGGTGTACGGTCGTGAGTATTTAGTTTCATATTTTCACCGCCTTTTATTTATTATAACATATTTGATTGCAAAAGTAAATTCTTGCAGTATAAATCTCCTTGAAATACAGATAATAACAACACAATTTGTAATTTAAGGAGAAATGTATATATGAAAGCAACAGGTATTGTGAGAAGAATCGACGACCTCGGCAGAGTCGTCATCCCCAAGGAAATCCGCCGCACCTTAAGAATCCGAGAGGGCGACCCTCTGGAAATTTTCACCCAGAGTGAGGGTGAGGTTATTTTCAAAAAGTACTCCCCCATCAGTGAGCTTGGCCCCTACACAAAGCAGTACGTTGATGTGCTCTCCCGCACAAGCGGTATGACCGTAGCAATCTGTGACCGTGACAAGGTTGTTGCTGTTGCGGGTATGCCGAAGAAGGACGCCGTCGGCAAGCGCATTTCCCCGATGCTCGAGAGCTATATGGAAAGGCGTTCCCCCTTTGTGCTTGGCACAAACAAGGACGAGCTTGTGATAAGCGAAGAGATTCCTACGAGTAAAATTGCGGTGATGAATCCGATTATCGGCGGCGGTGATGTTATGGGTGCCGTTGCACTTATTTCTGACAGTAAGAATACCGCACCGACACAGACGGATATTAAGCTGACACAGGTTGCGGCAGGCTTTTTAAGCAAGCAGATGGAAGAATAAAACAAGAAAAGTTTTGGTCAAGCTTTTACAAAAGCTTGTTGGGCATCGTCGCCGAAGCGCGTCCTGCGGACGATGAAGCGAGGCGAGGATGGCGCAGCGGTCAAAGTTTCTGTGCCGCTCCAAGGCACAAAGAAACTTTGGGAACCGCAAGAGAGCACAAGAGGGCAGAGCCCTCTTGGTCTTAACAATTATCAACTGCCAACAAAAAAACAACCGTTGAGCTTTCAACGGTTGTAATTATTTGTTTTATCGCTCGCCGCGGGGCTTTCTTTTCTTGTAAGAAAAGAAAAAAAAGAACTTTACTTGTTTATGCGAGGAACCTCGGCATCAACTCTGCCCCGTTCTCAATAAAGTTACCCGTAGCCTTTGCCGTGTCCTCGTTGATTGTCTCAACACCGTTCACGGGCTTGCTCTTGTGATAAATCATATAAGGCACAGCGTCCCTTGCATGAGTCTTTGTCACAATGGGCGTGGGATGGTCGGGAAGAATCATAAGCTTGTAGTCGTCATATTCCTCAAGACCCTTGAGAAGAGGAGCGAGCACAAGCTCGTCAATCAGCTCAATGGACTTCACCTTGTTTTCAGGCTCGTCACGGTGACCGCACTCGTCGGGAGCTTCAATGTGGATGTAAACAAAGTCCTTACCGTCAGCGAGTTCCTGAAGTGCGCACTCTGCCTTACCTCTGAAGTTAGTATCGATATAGCCCGTTGCGCCCTCAACCTCGGGAGTGCTCATGCCTGCGCTGATGCCGATGCCCTTGAGAAGGTCAACGGCGGAAATAACACTTCCCTTTTTGCCGTAAAGGCTTTCAAAGGAGGGGAGAATGGGCTTGTTTCCCTCACCCCAGAGCCAGATTGAGTTTGCAGGACGCTTGCCCTGACTAATGCGCTTAAGGTTAACGGGGTGATTTTTGAGAAGCTCATAGCTTTTTTTCATCATGCCCACAAGCTCTTTTGCATTTTCACTTGTTGAAAGGTAGGAGCCTACAACCCTGCCGCTTATATCGTGGGGAGGTGTCATATTGCCAAGGTCTGTTGTGCCCTCTGACACAACAAGGCAGTGACGGTAGCTTACACCGCTGTAATACTTGTATTTTT
>JAZOVO010000025.1:0-30266 GCA_045658745.1 Acutalibacteraceae bacterium
AGTAATAAAAAAATAAATCACCCTTCAATCGAACACATATGGTTCAGATTTGAGGGGTGATTCATTGTGGAGGTGACACCCGGATTTGAACCGGGGAATAACGGTTTTGCAGACCGTGGCCTTACCGCTTGGCTATGTCACCGTATAGGATGATTACCATCCTATGTAAAATGGGCAAACATTCGTTTGCCCATCCAATGGAGCGGATTACGGGGCTCGAACCCGCCACCTCGACCTTGGCAAGGTCGCGCTCTACCAAATGAGCTAAATCCGCATATTGAGTTGGCATCGTGTTATCTTCCCGGGCCGTCTCCAGCCGAGTATTGTCACCACTGTAGAGCTTAACTTCTGTGTTCGGAATGGGAACAGGTGTACCCTCTACGTTAAAGACACCAACTGTGGTGCCTCCGGTCGGAATCGAACCAACGACACGAGGATTTTCAGTCCTCTGCTCTACCGACTGGGCTACAGAGGCAAAAATGGCGACCTGGATGGGGCTCGAACCCACGACCTCTAGCGTGACAGGCTAGCGTTCTAACCAACTGAACTACCAGGCCAAATGGTGGGAACAACAGGGCTCGAACCTGTGACCCTCTGCTTGTAAGGCAGATGCTCTCCCAGCTGAGCTATGCTCCCATCTTGCCACCACTCTCGCAGCGACTCGTATACTATACATCATAAAAGAAGTTTTGTCAATACCTTTTCAAAACTTTTTTTATTTTTTCTGCCCTTTTTACCAGTTGAAAACCCAAAAAAGTCCGTTGGTTGTTTTAACCTCGTTCGTGGCAGGCAGATAGCTGTAAATGAGCATATTTGCTATATCTTTTACACGCTGAACAAGTGTATCAAACAATAACATAGTTCTTTGTATAACGTCCATATCTCTGCCGCCCTTCCTTGGTTTTGTTTAATAGTATATTATTATTATCCGTTTGTCAATAATATTCACAGAATAATCAAACACTTTTTCCGATTATGACGTTTTTTTGACGCATCACGGAAAAAGTGTTCTTTTGTATTTACATTGTGTTAATCAAAAATCAATATATATCCGCAAGCTCGAAAATAAGCTTCTCTGTCTTCTCCCAGCCGAGACAAGGATCGGTAATGCTCTTACCGTAAATACCCTCACCTATTTTCTGAGCCCCATCCTCAATGTAGCTTTCAATCATAAGTCCCTTTACAAGCTTATCAACATCAGAGTTATGACGGCAGGAGTTCAGAATTTCCTTTGCAATTCTCGGCTGTTCAAGGTGCTTTTTCCCAGAATTTGCGTGATTGGTATCAACAACAACGGCGGGATTTTTAAGGTCACCGTGCTTATGATAAAGCTCCGAAAGCTGAGCAAGATCCTCATAACGGTAGTTGGAGAAGGACTGACCCTTATCGTTGACATAACCGCGTAAAATCGCGTGAGAAAGGTCGTTGCCGTGGCTCTTTACTTCCCATCCTCTGTAAATAAAATCGTGACTTTGCTGTGCGGCAAAAACAGAATTCATCATAACAGAAAGGTCACCTGAGATAGGGTTTTTCATACCGGCCGGAATATTAAGTCCGCTTGCGGTAAGCCTGTGCTGCTGGTTTTCAACACTTCTTGCTCCTATTGCAACATAGGAAAGAATGTCTGAAAGGTAACGGTGATTCTCGGGATAAAGCATTTCATCAGCGCAGGTCATACACGTCTCGTTAACCGCTCTCATGTGAAGCTTTCTTGTGGCAACAATGCCCTTTATAAGGTCAGAATCCGCATTAGGGTCAGGCTGATGAAGCATTCCCTTATAACCGTCACCTGTTGTACGGGGTTTGTTTGTATAGAGTCTGGGAATGATAAAGATTTTATCCTTAACCTCTTGCTGTATTTTTGCCAGCCTGCCTATATAATCCATAACAGACGCCTCATTATCAGCTGAGCAGGGACCTATAACAAGTATCAGCTTACGCTCCTTACCCTCAAAGATGTCTCTTATTTCCTTATCTCTGTGTTTTTTTATCTCAACAGCTTTTTCCGTAAGCGGATATTCTTCCTTGATAAGCTTCGGTATCGGAAGCTTACAGATGAAATCCATATTCATATTCTCACCGCCTGTATGTTATATTTTTTCAGTCCTCATACCCAAAGACTGCATTACATTAAAAAATTCGGGATAGCTTTTGTTTATACTTCCGGCACCCTCTATAACTCCTCCGTAAACAGAGCAAAGCACCGCAATGCTCATTACAACACGGTGGTCGTTATGTCCGCACAGTCTTTCCGAAGGCTTATGAAGCACCGTATTTTTAACCGTGATTTCATTTTCTTTTACTTCAATTTCCGCTCCGAATTTTGAAAGCTCACGCTTCATTACCTCACCGCGGTCGCTTTCCTTGATTTTAAGCCTCCTTGTACCCGTAAGCACCGCACCGTTAAGCGCGCAGGCAAGAGTCATAAGCACGGGGGCAAGGTCGGGACAGTCGGAAACGTCAAGAGTCGGTCTGCCTTCCCTTAAAAGATTAAAATAATCCCTGTAGACTCTGTCACCCTGAAGAGAGCCTTCATCAACTCCTTCAACGGTAACGTCGCCGCCGATTAAATTAAAAGCGTCAAGAAAGGCGGCGTTTGAAAAATCACCTTCAACAGTAAGCTGACGCGGCTTATATTCCTGATTGCCCTTAATAAAGAAGACGTTTTCCGCTTCACGCTCAATTTCAATGCCGAATTTTTGTAAGGCATCAACCGTCATATCAATGTAGCCAAGGCTTTCCGTTTTACCCGTGAGGGTGATTGTGCTGTCCTTTTCTGCAATAGGGAGAGCTAAAAGCAGACCCGTAATAAACTGACTGCTGACGTCACCTCTAAGCTCAAAGCTACCACCCTCAAGCGCACCTGAAAGGCAGATTCCTTCGTCTTTTTTTTCATAGAACAGACCCTTATCGGCACAAAGCCTTTCGTAAATTTCCATAGGTCTTTCCATAAGTCTGCCGTAGCCCGTAAAAAGGGATTTTCCCCTTGAAAGCAGGGCAAGAGGCACAAAAAACCTGAGGGTGCTTCCGCTTTCACGGCAAGGAAAAGCACCGCCGTCAAAGGCTTTCAGGTCAGCACCCGTTATATATACGGTGTCACCGTCTTTTTTCACCCTCGCACCGAGTGTCTCGAGGCAATCAAGGGTAGCGAGGATATCCTCGCTGAAGGCAACATTTTTAATTTCACTTTCACCCTTTGCGAGTCCCGCACAGATAAGCAGACGGTGTGCCATGCTTTTCGAGGGCGGAGCCTTTACTGTACCGCTGACGGCAGAGGGCTTTATTTCAACAAACATATAATCACTTTCTTATTTAAGATAATCAAGAAGAAAATCAATTCCCCTTAAGTAGCCGTCAGTACCGAGGCCCGTAATCGTTTTCACACAGGCAAGTCTGATATAGCTTATCTGACGGAAGTCCTCACGCTCCTCAACCTTTGAAATATGCACCTCAACTGTAGGGATACCGACTGCTTTAACTGCATCAAGCAGGGCAATTGAGGTATGTGTGTAGGCTCCGGGATTGATTACAATACCGTCAAAATTACCGTAAGCCTCCTGAATTTTATCAACAAGGTAACCCTCATGGTTTGACTGATAACACTCGCAGTAAACGCCTTTTTGCTCACAGTAGCCCTTTATCTTTTCCACAAGGTCGGCATAGGTTTCTCTGCCATAGTGGTCAGGCTCCCTTATACCGAGCATATTAAGATTAGGTCCGTTTATAACAAGAATTTTCATCTTAGCTTCTCCGTTATTCTGCTGACGGCATTTTCTATATTGCCGTCAATATGTATTTCGTAATCCGCCAAGGCCTTATAAATGCCGTAGCGCTCGTTAAATTGCTTTTCAAGAGCCTCACGGTCTTTTGAAAGCGGTCTGTCATCAGTAGGTATTATATCGTCAAGCGGACGGTTTAAAAAGAATATTACACCGTTCTGTCTCAATGCTCTCACATTTTCGGCTCTGAGAACAGCTCCGCCTCCCGTAGCAATAACTATTCCGCTTTTCTGCGAGGCTTCCTTTACCATTTCGCTCTCAAGCTCACGGAAATATTCTTCTCCCTTTTCCCTGAAGATATCGGATATATCACCGTAAGCTTCAGCTATCTTTTCATCGGTATCAACAAGCTCTCTGCCTGTTTTTTCGCTCAGTGCTTTTCCGATTGTGCTTTTGCCGCTTCCCGGCATACCGATAAGCACAATGTTGCTTTTTTCGTTAATCAGCTCATCATATATTCCGTCGGCAAGTGACCTGACATCAAGCTTTTTTCCGAGGAATATTTCCGAGGCAAGCACACCCTGAGCAACAAGCATATAAAGACCGCAGGAAGCATTTATGCCCCGCTCCTCAGCCTCAAGGCAAAGTCTTGTTTTAAGAGGGTTATATACAACGTCCGTCACGCCCTTAATGCTTTGGAAGCGGGAAAGGTCAACGGGAGACGAAAAATTGTCGGGATACATTCCGACGGGAGTTGTGTTTATAATAAAATCCGCGTCAGCGTGGAGAGTATAAACGTTTTCATAGTTCACCTCACCCTTACGGCTGACCGTAACAATCTCACCTGCACCGAGACTTTCACTCACGGCACGAGCTGTTTTTGCCGTTCCGCCCGAACCGAGGATAAGCACCTTTTTGCCCGTATAGTCCAGTCCCTGCTTTTCAATAAGCATTTTCATTCCGCCGAAATCGGTGTTGTAGCCGTAAAGTCGGGCATCACGATTGGAAATAGTGTTAACTGCACCTGTTTTTTCCGCCGCGGGATCAATATAATCAAGGTAAGGAATAACCGCTGACTTATAAGGAATAGTAACGTTCAGACCCGTAAATTCCCTTGCCCTAATAAATGAGTCAAGGTCATTTTTTGCAATTTCCTTAAGCTCGTATTCATAACCGCCGATTTTTTCGTGTATAGGCTTTGAAAAGCTGTGTCTGAGCCTTTCACCGATAAGTCCGTAAATCAATCAAATCACTTCCCGAAAAACTGTGTGCCGAAGCGTGAGATAAGCAAATCACAGAGTGTAAGCGCCGTTATACTGTCAACAACAACCCTTGCGCGGTGAATTATTGCAGGGTCGTGTCTGCCGTTAATATTCAGCACGGCGTTTTCCGCAGTTTTAAAATTAACCGTATTCTGCTTTTTATAAATTGACGGCGTAGGCTTTACCGCAACGGTAAATTCAAGGGGCATACCGTTAGTGATACCGCCGTTTATACCGCCGTTGTTGTTTGTTTTTGTCGTAATCTTACCGTCTTCTACGGCAAATTCATCATTAGCCTCGGAGCCCTTCATTTTTGTAAGCTCAAAGCCCTTACCGAAGGATACGCCCTTTACTGCGGGAATTGAGAAAAGACCGTGAGAGATCATACTCTCAACGCTGTCAAACCAAGGCTCACCGACACCTGCGGGCATACCCGTTACAACGGTAGCAAGTGTGCCGCCGACACTGTCACCCTCATTTCCGGCGTTTTCAATGTAAGAAAGCATTTCAGCTCTCGCCTTTTCGCAAAGCACGGGCATATCAAGACCCTCAAGCAGCTTTATATCACCTTCAATATCATCAAAGGCTCTGTCCTCAATCAACCCACAGGAGGAAATATGAGTACCGATAAGGATACCCTTTTCCTTAAGCATACTGATTGCTAAAGCACCCGCGGCAACAATCGGTGCCGTAAGTCTGCCCGAAAAATGTCCGCCACCTCTATAGTCCTGAAAACCGCCGTAGCGCATTTCGGCAGTATAATCCGCGTGACCCGGACGGGCAAGCTCCTTTACCGCTGAGTAATCCTTGCTTTTTGTGTCGGTATTTTCAAGCATAAGGCAGACAGGTGTACCTGTTGTCCTGCCTTCAAAAATACCGCTTAAAATTTTCACCTCATCAGCCTCACGGCGGGGAGTTGATATACTGCTTATACCCTTACGCTTTTCCATCTGAGCGGCAATAAAGCCTTCATCAACGGCAATGCCCGAGGGTACGCCGTCAAGCACCGCACCGATTGCCTTACCGTGGCTTTCACCGAAAAGTGTAAGTGTAAGATTGTTACCTATGGTGTTTTTCATTTTTTCACACCCTTAAATAAGATTTATAATTTCATCCGGTGTCATTTCTTCAAAGTAAAACGAGCCGATTTCATCACATTTTACAACGCTGATTTTGTCTCCCTGAGACTTTTTGTCGTGGCTGATGATTTCCTTGACCTTGCTTTTAGCAAAGATGTATTCCGTCGGAAGTCCCACGTTTTCGAGCACACTTATAACCTCACCGCGGATTTTTTCGCCGCACATGGGAGGAATTCCGAGAGCAACACACTCTCCGTGCAGAAGCTCACCGAAAACCGCGCCCTCAATACCGTGACCGATTGTATGACCGAAGTTGAGGCTTCTTCTAAGTCCTGCCTCCTTTTCGTCCTCTTCAACCACGCGCTTTTTTATCTTAAGTGAAAGCTCAATTATTCTGTCGATGTGCTCCATATAGTCACCACTTCTGAAAATATCAAAAAGCTCCTTGTCAAAGCACATACCCATTTTAATGCTTTCGGCAAATCCGTTTTTTATATGGCGCTCAGGCAGAGTAGAAAGCACCTCGGGGTCAATTATAACGCCCTTAGGCTGATGAAAGGCACCGATAATATTTTTCACCGAGCCAAGGTCAATTGCAGTTTTTCCGCCGATAGAGGAATCCACCTGAGAAAGCACCGTTGTGGGGATGTTGTAAAAATCAATACCCCTCATATAGGTTGCGGCTGCAAAGCCCGCCATATCGCCTGTCACACCGCCGCCAACGGCAATGACCGCATCCTTCCTTGTAAAGGAATGCTCAAGCAGGGCCTCACAAATCTGCTTGTAGGTATCAAAATTTTTACTTTCCTCACCCTCGGGGAAGGTGAAAATAAAGCTTTCGGAAAACTGTCCGGCAACCGTACGTGAATACACCTCGGGAACGCCCGAATCTGTTACAACGAGCACCTTACCCTTAATTTTAAAAATCTCCGCCGCTTTTTTTATTGCACCTCTTTCGAGGGTGATATCTAATCCGCCCTTACCGTCAATTATGCGGTGCTGAAAGCGCTTGGAAATTTCCATTGTGTTTTTGATAAAGGGAACGTAAAACTCCTTGATTTCCTCGTCTTCAATATAGGAAAGGCTGTTTTTTACAACCTCTTTTTCCCTTGAAGAATCGAAAACGGGAAGTCCCCTCTCTTTTTTATATTCAGCAACAAGGCGTACCGCCTCCATCCTTTTTTCAAAAAGGGCGGCGATTTCCTTGTCTGCCTCGCTTATTATCTCTCTGGCCTTTAAAAGCTCATCCATAATTCACACCTGATTATTTTAAGTTGTATTCCTTTGCAAGCTTTTCAAAGGATGGAAGGGATTTCCTGATCATTTCAGTTGAAACACAGTAGGCAAGACGAACATATCCCGGGAAGCCGAAGGAGTCGCTCGGCACAAGGAGAAGATCATACTTCTTTGCCTTTTCACAAAATGCCATTGCATCTTCCTCAGGTGACTTCATAAACAGATAAAATGCTCCGTCGGGCTTTGCTACCTCAAAGCCGTATTCATTGAAGGCGTCAAGGAGAAGGTCTCTGTTCATTTTGTAAACGGAAACATCCGAGGTCTGACCGACACATTTTGTAATAACTCTCTGCATAAGTGAGGGGGCACAGACATAGCCGAGGGCTCTGCCCGCACCGCAGACAGCCTTATAAACAAGCTCAAAGCTGCTCACCTCGTCGGGAACAAGGATATAACCGATTCTGTCACCGGGAAGTGAAAGTGATTTACTGTAGGAATAGCAGACGATTGTATTATAGTAATACTTTGTAAGGTAAGGCACCTCAACATCACCGTAAACAAGCTCACGGTAGGGCTCATCGGAAACAAGGAAAATATCTCTGCCGAATTCCGCCTGTTTTTTACGGAGAATATCGCAAAGTCCCTTTACGGTTTCCTCATTGATAACAACGCCTGAGGGGTTGTTGGGAGAGTTGACAACAACTGCCTTTGTATTTTTTGTGATTGCCCTTTCAAAAGCCTCAAGGTCAATCTGCAGGTCGTCAGCCTTACACATAACCTCAACAGGCTTTGCACCTGATGAGGTTATAAAAACCTTATATTCGGGGAAGTAAGGAGCAAAAATAATAATTTCGTCGTCCTTTTCGGCTAAAGCACGGAAGGTAATGCAAAGTGAAGCCGCTGCACCCGCAGTCATATAAAAATTCTTCATTGAAAAGCTTGTGCCGAAGCGCTTATTGAGGTCATCGGCTATTGCCTGACGGGTTTCGTTATCACCTACCGCCGAGGTATAGCCGTGAAGGTCACAGGAGTTCATACTAAGTGTAAGCTCACGGATAGCCTCGTTCACGCTTTCGGGCGCGGGAACGCTGGGATTGCCCAGGCTGTAATCAAAAACATTTTCCCTGCCGATTTCAGCGGCACGCTTTTTGCCGTATTCAAAAATCTCTCTTATAACAGAGCTTTTCGCTCCGAGATCGTACATTTCATTTGATACCATAATTTCTCACCGTCTTTTTTTAATTTTTACATTATATTATACACCCGTTAATTTAGCAGGTCAATGAAAACTGATAATTTTATTGCTTGTAAGTTGGTTTTGCTCAAAAACAAAGCATCATATAACCCTTATAATTAAAAAATCACGGCACATTTTAAAATGTACCGTGATAAGTTAAACTGCAATTAAATTATTTGTCGGCCTTGCCGATAACGCCGTCAGTCTTAAGGAATTCAAAGATCTTGTTGAAAAGGTCATCGAAGAAATCGGAAAGCTTTTTGATGATAGCCTGGAAGCCGTCAACAAAATTTGTCTTATCCTGCTCATCCCAGATATCGTCAAGGTTTGAATCGAATTCGTCACCTGTCTCATTGCCGAGCTTGCAATATTCACAGCCGCAATTACAGCCGCAACCGTTCTTTGCATCATATACACCGTCGCAGTCAGCACAGCAGAATTCACCGGTGTTGGGTTTGCAGCACTTAAGAAGATAAGTGTCATCAAAATTGTCACAGTAAACGCAGCACTTACAGAACTGATTCTCTACGTGAACACCCTCGGGGCATTTGCATTCCTTTGCACCTCTTGCAAATGAAGCAACGCTGAAGCATGACATAAGCATAAGAGCTGCAAGCATAATTGAAATTACTTTTTTCATAATATATTTCCTCCTTCAGAAATTACAGTAAGAATATACCTATTCATACGAATATTATAATTAACTTTTTGTTAAAAGTCAACTATAAAACTCAAATTATTATTATTTCTTTCTTTTAAAAATAACGAGCTTTGAAAAAATGTAATTGAGAATTACAACTACAACGGCAAGAATTGCCTTTGCAATAAGCTCTCCCCCGATTTCAAGGGTGAATATTTTCAGAGAAATATCCTTAAAGGAGAGAAGGTCGACGAAAACATAAAGACCGAATTCCTCAAGCAAAAAGGAGAATACTCTTGCCGCAAAAAATGAGGGAATCTCCTTGACAAGAACCCTGACACTCCAGCTTTTGCTTTCGAAAACCCAGAGCTTATTGGTAATGTAAGCAAAAATCACGGCGGCAAGCCACGCTATTACATTCGATACAAGATATCTTTCGTCACCGAGAGCAAAACCGCTTAACGTGAATACAACAAGGTTTACAACAGTGGTAAGTCCGCCGAAAATCACGTAAACAATAAGCTCCTTATATTTTAAAATAAGTTCTTTAATCTTTTTCATAAGTTAAAATCTCTTTTGCAATAAAAATTGGTCTTTCCTTGACCTGAGTATGAATTTTACCTATATAATAGCCCATTACACCCATAAAGATGCATATTACCGCTCCGACAAAAAGCACAAGAGCCGCAACATATCCCGCCGCCGCGCTGAACGTGGCTGAGAATATATCCGCAAGGAGAATAACGGCAAACAAAAGCACCGAAAGGATACCCATAGCTCCGCCGACATAAACGGGCAGCTTAAGAGGCATATCCGTATAGGCAACAATTCCGTCAAGGGCATATTTAAGAAGCTTCATAAAATTCCACTTCGTCTCGCCGCTTTCTCTTTCCTTTACCTCATAGGGAATTGCAATTGTATTGTAGCCGACCCAGGAGAATATTCCCTTTGAGAAGCGGTGATACTCGGGAAGGGCGAGGATTGTTTCAACAACGCTTCTTCTCATTGTACGGAAATCACTTGCATCGCTGATGAAATCAACCTCCGTCACCTTGTTGATAGCCTTGTAGAACATTGTTTTACAGGCGGTGATGAGCTTACCCTCTTTTCTCTTTTCCTGAAAAGCAGCAACCATATCACAGTCGGGATTTTCGTCAAGGATTCTGCCCATCTGTACGGCATAAGCAGGGTCCTGCTGCAAATCGGCGTCAATGATTGTAACATATTCACCCGTTGCCTCGGTGAAGCCTGCATACATAGCCGCCTCCTTACCGAAATTGCGTGAAAAATTAACAACCTTGATTTTTACATCCTTGTTTTCCTCAAAAAGCTTACGCAGCTTCTTCGGTGTTTCGTCACGGCTTCCGTCGTTGACAAAAACAATTTCATAATTATCGGTATAGCCTGTCATTGCCTTTTTTGTTACCCCGAGGAATTTTTCAACGTTACCCTCCTCGTTGTAGCAAGGAACTATCAGAGAATGCTTAATCATTATTTGCTCTCCCCCTTTCCGGCGGATTTTTTTGTACTGTTTCTTTTATCGGTCCTGCAATAATACTTATAGCCAAGACCGTAGCCAAGCAGCAGTATGAAGCCGATAAGTGAAAGCAGGACACCCGCCCTCAGATAAGGTGTTTCATACTTAAGCTCTATTTTATGCTCACCCGGAGAAAGCTCCAGAGCCATATGCATAAGGTTAGCCTTCAGAAGCTCTGCCTCCTCGCCGTCAACATATGCCGTCCAGCCCTCGGAATAAGGCACGGAAAGGCAAAGAAGCCTGCTTTCGTCAACGCTTATAGTTCCACTGACGTAATCGCCCTGAACCTTTACGTCCTCAAGCACATCCTCACCGAGCTTTATCACAGCCTCATCGTAAATATCCATTGTCTGTGAATAGACGGAGATATCCTCGAAGCTGTATTTACCGATGAAGGGGAAGCTTATTGAAAGCATTGTGAAGCCTTCCTCACTGTAGCCCATATTCACGTCAAAATCGTGCTTGCCCGAATAATGGTTGAAGGACGGTACATAGTACTGCATTATCTTACTGCTTACGTCCTCACCGTTATCGTCGCAGACGGAAAGCGGTATTTCAAGCATCTTTTTATTCTTGTAAACATCGGACTGCGCCTTATAGCTTTTCTGCTTTCCCTCGCTTAATGCGGCAAAGCCTTCACTGTTATAGAGATTTTTCGGGTCAACATCCTCGTTGTCACCGTAAAGCTCCATCAAATCCGTACCCTCAAAGGCAATACCCTTAAAGGACAGATAGGTTTCACTGTTTTCGTTACCCTTGATTTTAAGGTAAACCCTTGAATCGTTTTTAGTAACGGTAAAGCAGCCGTCCTTATAGGTTACCTGATCATCGCAGACAACCTCGTAATCAAGCTTGCTTACCTCTTTTTTGAAATCAACCTTTTCAAAGCCTTCAACCGCCTTATCAACAACAAGTCCCTGCATCATCGCCTGCTGCATTTCGGGAGAGGTCTCAAGCTTATCAAAATCCTCCCTTAAAATATAGCCGCCGTAGGTGTAGCCCAGAGGAAGCGGATTTGCGTTTTCGTAAACATTCTTAACCTCTGTTTTTTCAAAGCCGTAGGGTATGAAACTGCGCTCATTGTTATAGTCGTAATAATATTTTACGCTTGAAAGTGTATTGAAGGAGGCTATATCATCAAAGCCGTTATAAAGCTGATAAAGTATCTCGTTAAGCCTTGTGCTTCTCTGGAAGTCTGATATAACCGCACTCGAGAGGCTCCAGTAATACTGAGTGCTGTTCATATTCTGACGAACCGAGGCGTTAAGCTTAAGCTCGTCGCCGGTGTAACGCGAGAATTCATTGTCCTCGTTCAGCTTGCGTTGCTGTCTTACCGCCTTTATTTCGGTCGGCACGTAGTTCTGCACGTCCTCATAGCTCATCCAGTTGACCGTAGTACTGTTAAAATATATATCGGAGTTGATAACTGTCACCGCAAGACCCATCGCAACAACGCAAATCTGGAAAAGCTTCTTGTATTTTCTGAGCCTTTCAAAGAACAGAGCATAAAGGATTATAAGAGCGGCAGTAATAATAGCAGCCGCATAGCCCCAGACCGCAATCTGCATTTTCACGCCGGTAAGCACAAAACCTGCAGTAAAGAGGACAACGGGTACAAGTGCCGTAACAAGACTCTTCACCTTGTTGCGCGAGAAAACGGCATTGAAATTCTGAGAAATCACGTATGCAACAAAGAAGGAGAAAACGAAGACCCATCTGTTACAGGGATAGGAAAAGCCGTTTGCAACTACGCCGAAAACGGGTGTAAGGAATCCGCAGACGGCAAGAACAAAAAATATCTTCTCGAATTTACTGTTCTTTTTATTGATAAAGAAGGCAGTTATTGCAAAAGCCGAAATCACGCTGTAGCCCCAGACAGTCCACGGCTCAACAACCGAAAAGGACAAAAATGCCTTGGGCAGATAAAGATAATACTTGAGAGAATAAAGTAAGGAATAATCAAACTCAACCCCGGTTCTGTTATCCGAAAGAAAGCGTATAACAACGGGAAGAAAAATCACAGCGCCTAAAAGCACACCGATAACAGAGGAGGCGGCAATTCTCATAAGCGGCGCAAGCATTGACTTTATTCTGAAGCCGTAAAGCTCAAGAAGCCTTAAAACTACATAAAGCACCGTGAAGAGAACGAGAATATAGAAGAAATAGAAATTGCTGACCTCTGCTATGCAGACCATTACGGCAAGGTATACAGGGCTCTTCTTTTTTGCAAGTATTTTTTCAACCGCAATGAAAATAAGCGGAAGGTATACCATTGAGTTGATAAAAAACGGATGCTTCGAGCCGCCGTAAACCGCATAAAAGCAGAAGCAATAGGTCAATGCGCCCGTAAGAATTCCCATAGGATTCTTATGCTTTCTTTCCATACAGTAAAGTGAAAAGAAGGCGCCCGAAAGATAGGCTCTTAAGTAGAAGAGGAAAACATAAAGGTAGGGTGAATATTTAACGGGTACGATAAAGCTCAGCAGCGCAAGCGGGTCACCGATTGCATAATAGTTAAAGGTTGTTATTACATCAGAGCCCATACCGATAGAAAAATCCCACATCGGTATATCGAGTCTGTGCTCGGTCAGAAGCGTTTTTGCAATAGTTCTGAGCCATCTGCCGTAATATTCAAGAGCAGTAAAGTGCTGCGGGTAGGGATCCATATAACGTATAATTGTTTTATCGCTTCCGTTGAAGTACAGATATACAAGAAAAGCCATAAAAGCAAACAATACAGTATATATTATAAAATAATTTCTCTTGCTGAAGCCGTTATTGCTTTTTTTGGAAAGAATGCTGCCGTTATTTTTGTCAGCGGATGCAAAAGGCTTTAATTCAAACACAAGAATTCCCCCTCAAGGCTTATTTTTTGTCCCTCTCTCTTATAACGAAACGGGTAGGCGTACCCTCAAGACCGAAGATTTCTCTTATCTGATTGTCAAGATATCTCTGATAGCTGTAATGGAAAAGCTCCTTGTCATTGACAAAGCAGACGAATGTAGGCGGTCTTGTTGATGCCTGAGTCATATAGTAAATCTTAAGGCGCTTGCCCTTATCTGTAGGCGGCTGAACACGTGCCGTTGCAGAAGCAAGCACATCGTTGAGCTTACCTGTGGAAATACGCATAGAGTTCTGCTCATCTACAAAACGGATAAGCTCGAAAAGTCTGTCAAGACGCTGACCCGTTTTTGCCGAAATAAAGATAATGGGTGCATAGGACATAAACGAGAAGTCAATCATAAGCTTCTTTCTGTAGGCGTCCATTGTCTTGCCGTCCTTTTCAAGAGCATCCCATTTGTTGACGGCGATAATACAAGCCTTACCCATTTCGTGAGCAATACCGGCAACCTTTGAATCCTGCTCGGTAAAGCCCTCAAGGGCATCAATCATAATAACGCATACAGTTGACTTTTCAACTGCCATTTTTGCTCTTATTACGGAATACTTTTCAATCTGATCCTCGACCTTGCTTTTACGTCTGAGGCCTGCGGTGTCAATGAACATAAAGTCACCGTACTCGTTTGAAATAAAGGTATCCGTCGCATCGCGGGTTGTACCCGCAATATTTGAAACAATGGCTCTTTCCTCACCTGAAATTGCATTGATAAGGGAGGATTTACCTACATTGGGCTTACCGATAACGGCAACCTTGATAAGATTGCTTTCCTCTTCCTCCTCTTCGTCCTCGGGAAGATACTGCATAACGGCGTCAAGCAGGTCGCCCGTACCGTGACCGTGAACGGAGGAAACGGCAATGGGATCTCCGAGACCGAGGTTGTAGAATTCGTAAAATTCAAGAGGTGTTTCACCTACGGTATCGCACTTGTTTACACAAAGCACAATAGGCTTACCGCTTTTTATAAGCATTGCGGCAACGTCCTCGTCCGTAGCAACAACGCCCGAGCGGAGGTCGGTTACAAAAATAATAACCTCTGCGCTGTCAATTGCAAGCTGAGCCTGACGGCGCATCTGCATAAGAATAATATCGTCGCTTTTAGGCTCTATACCGCCCGTATCAATGAGAAGAAAATGACGGTTAAGCCACTCGCAGTCACCGTAAATTCTGTCTCTGGTAACACCGGGGGTGTCATCCACAATGGAAACTCTTTCGCCTATAAGCTTATTGAAAAGGGTCGATTTGCCCACATTGGGTCGTCCCACAATTGCAACAACAGGTCTTGCCATAATGCCGCCTCCTTAATCTGTAATATCAAGAATCATTTTTACAAGCTCAAAGCCGGTGCTTTCGCTGACGGTACGGATTTTTACCCCGAGCTCCCTTTCGGCATCCTCAAGGGAAACATTGTCAAGGAATAAATCGCCCTCACTTCTGAGCATTACATCGGGAATGATGAGCTCCTGACCGAGCGCCTTGCCTCTGAGCTGATTTATCAGGTCACCGCCGGTTATAAGTCCCGCAACGGTAACGCTGTGACCGTAAAAGTCATTTTTAATTTCATATGTGTTTATTTCAAGACCGGGATAAATCGCCGAAAGTCTTTTTGCCGTTTCGTTTATCAGCGGATAAGCCGCCGCACCCGTTGCAAGGCTGAGGCTCTTTTTAATATCGGCTTCTGCATCAAGCTCTGAAATAATATCCTCTGCGTCATCCGTAAAGGAAGTCCACATTCCGACTCCGTTTTCAATCTGCGGATAATCCTCGTAATAATCGGCATCGGGAATGCTTCTTCCCGCCTTGAGATAAAACTCATCGGCGGCATAAACGAGACGTGTGCCGTGCTTCTTTTTAAGCTCACCGCCCATACGGTCGATAATATCAATCACCTGACCTGCAGTCTCGGCAGTATACTCGGGCATATCGAAAAGCCCCTCGCGATGCCTTGTAACACCGACGGGTACTGCTGCAATGCTCCTTACTGCGGGATAAAGCCTGCTTAATTCGCTTATGCTGTATTCGAGCTCCTCACCGTCATTTATACCGGGACAGAGCACAAGCTGAGTGTTAAGCTCAATTCCCGCCTCAGCAAGGCGGTATATATAAGAAAGACATTCACCCGCCCGCTTGTTTTTCATCATTTTCACACGAAGCTCCTTGTTCATTGTGTGAACGGAAACGTTAACGGGACTTATGTGCATTTTTATAATGCGGTCAATGTCGCTGTCTTCGAGATTTGTAAGGGTAATATAATTACCGAAAAGGAAGGAAAGACGTGAGTCGTCATCCTTGAAATAGATGCTCTCTCTCATTCCCTCAGGATTCTGGTCAATAAAGCAGAAGATACACTTGTTTTTGCACCTTTTCTGCTTGTCCATAAGATAGCTTTCAAATTCGAGTCCGATATCATCCTCGGGGCTCTTTTTGATTTTTACAGCTTTAACCTTACCCTTACGCTCAAGCTCAAGGGTAAGAGCCTCTTCCTTCATATAGAAGTCATAATCAAGAAAATCGTTGATTTCGTTTGAGTTGATGCTCAAAAGTCTGTCCCCTGCCCTTACGCCCTTAAAGAAGGCTACAGACCATTTTTTAACGCTTTTTATTTCAACAGACATGTTAACCCTCCTTAAATAATACTACGGCAGAAAGCGCACGTAAGCGCTTTGAAAAACAAGCTTACCTGTTAAATAAAAAAGGTAGAGCAGCAATAGTATTGCCTCTCTACCTCTCAAAGTTCCAAAGGCTTAGTCTTCGTCCTTAACAACAACCTGCTTGCCCTTGTAATAACCACATTCAGCACAAACCTTGTGGGGAACTGTGTATGCACCGCACTGCTTGCATCTTACGAGTGTGGGAGCGTCGAGCTTCCATACGTTTGAACGTCTCTTATCTCTTCTTGCCTTTGATACTCTTCTCTTTGGTACTGCCATCGTCCAGCACCTCCTTATAAAATAATAATAATTTAAAAATAACCTTGTTTATCAGCCCGTCAGTCAAAAAGTCCTGCCCATCTCGGGTCAATTTCCTTTTCACAGCCACACGGACCGTCATTTAAATCTGCTCCGCAGGTCATACAAACGCCCTTGCAATCCTCCTTGCAAAGGATTTTACCCGGCAAAGCGAGATAAATGTCCTCTGATGTGAGCTCCTCTATGTCAAGCCTCATATCCTCAACAAGGATGTAATCATCGTTTTCCTCATCGTTGAGAGATGAAACAAGACCGTGTTCCATTTTCACCTCAAAAGGTAATTTAACATCGGCTGCACATCTGTCGCAACGGGTTTCAAGCACAAAATTGATTTTTGCGTCCACCTCTACAATCCCTGCCGTGTTTCTGATTTCGCCCTCAAGTCTGACAGGTGTTGTGAATGGAAACACACCGCCGAATTCCTGAGCGGAAAAATCAAATTCATAACAGAGGGGAACAGACTTAACACCGCCGTTAAATAAATTTTCAAGTGCTATAAACATAACTCACCTCATATTAACGAATAACATTATATAGATATACCTTCAATTTGTCAAGAATAAAAGTGAAAATATATTGAAATTTTATTTTTTATTGTGAATTTTCAGCCGAATTTGTTGAAGCTTCTGCGTTTGGGGCAGAGTATTCCGTTTCCGCCGTGATTACATCGGGATTTTCCGTTGAAATTTCAGCGGAATTCTCCCCGGTCTCATCGATGGCGGCGGGCTCTGCAGCAAGAGTTCCGCAGTCGAAATTATAGGTATGCTTTGACTTTGCGGTAACTGTTCCGTTCTTTATAACGGCCGCAATAACCGCATATCTCTGCTGAGTACCCGCTTCAAGTCCCGTAACGTTAAAGCTGTTGGCTGACGTTGTTGTAAGAAGCTCAAACTTATTTATATCAGCGTTAAAGCGGTAGAGGTAATATCTGTTAACCGAAGCAGATGACTTATTCCACGTAAGGGTGTAGGAGGTTTCCGTCACGTTGCTCTGGCTGAATTTTGTTACCTCAACCGGCGGCGTGGTGAAGCTTCGGCTCACATATCCTCCGCCCACATTACCCGTTGTGTTTCTGAAGTATGCTCTTACGGCAACATTATAGCCCGTGCAATCCTTTAAGCCCGTGAGGGTCCAGGAATTTGTTGTTGCTACCGCCTTAAGAACATATTTGCCGTTCTGCTTAAGATAAACTCCGTAGCAATCGGCATTTTTGACCGCGTTCCATTTAAGCTCCGCTCTGTTGCTGTATGCCGCTCCCGTAATGGTTGTAACCGCACCGGGAAGAACAGAGGCAGTAAATGCCGCCGAGGGCTCACTTTCAACGGCTTTGCTTCCGTTTCTGAATACCGCGGTAACATAGAACTTACCCTTTGTTGACTCGGGCAGAAAGGTTACGTCACAGTAGCTTGTTTTAGGAGAGAGCACCTTTTTAAAGTCACCGCCGCTGTAATAATAAAGATTGTAATTAACGGCACCCGAAAGCGCTGTCCACGTAAGACGGAAGGATTTCGCCTTGACGGAGGACACCTTAATGCCTGTCACCTTGGGAATAACCGTTGAGGACGTGACCGCGGAGGAATTGTCCGAGGAAATATAGCCTCCGTTAACCTGCTTATATCCCCTTATAATAAATCTGTAGGTTGTAAGGGGTGAAAGACCGCTTATCCTTACACTGTTTCCCGACATAATGACCTTGTTGCCGAGAAGCTTGCCCGATGCATCAAGATAATAAACCCTGAAGGCATTGAGGTTTGCATCCTTGTTCCACTTAAGGTCAATATAATTATATCCGCGTGCGCTGACAGAAAGTCCCTTCGGAACGGGAGGCTTTGTCCTTACGGTCAGAGTTGCACTCTGTGCACCCGTAAGTGCCTTGCCGTTTATCGAAGCCGTTGCAGAAACGGCAAAGTAATAGTTTGAATATCCGCTGAGCCCGGAGAGAGTATAAGATGTACCCGTTACCTTTACGGACCTGACAGTTTCTCCTGATTTTTTATAAAGAAGATTATAATATGCCGCTCCGCTGACAGGAGTCCAGCTAAGAGCAATTTTATTGCTGCCCGCCGTTGCCTTGAGACCGCTTACCGTCTGCGGAAGCGTTGCCGCAACAATAACCTCGGAAAAGTCTGAATAAAGCTTACCGTAGGATTTATTTTTAAAGGAGCGGATTCTGAATTTTATTCCGTTTGCGCTCTGAATACCCTTAAAGGTTATTGATGTACCCGCAATCTGCTTATGAAGCTTGAAGGTATCCGAAGAAAGAGCGGCATAATGAATTTCATAACCGTCACATTCCTTGTGTCCCGTCCAGGAAAGGGTGTATCCCGTTGCGCTTACTGCAGAAACCTTTAGAGACGTCGGTGTATAGGGCTTTTCGGAAAGGCAGACCATATTGGAAACCCCGCCGTAAGAAACAGCCGCGCCATATTTGGTATACGCTCTTACTACAAATTCGTCGGCAGCCGCCTGACTTGCCGAAAGGGTAACGCTGTTCTGACTGAAGACAATCTCCGTCACCTTTGTGTACTTCTGAGCAGCTCTGTTATATGAATAAATCTCATAAGCCGTCGCTCTTGAAACGGGAGTCCATTTAAGTGTTGCGCCCCCCGAGGAGTTTTTGGCAAAGGTAAGGTTTGTAACGGTTTCCGGCTTTGTGATTACCGTCTGTGCAACTGCCTTGGTATAGGAGTTTTTTCCGAAGCAGTTCTGCGCGTAGACGATATAAGGCGTACCCGCCTTAAGCCCGTCAAAGGCACGTGAGGTTGCAGAGGTAAACTCCGCCCTTCTCATATTGCCCGAGGTGTCGCTTATGGCGTAGCCGTAGGACGTTGCAGTCGGGTGAGTAGCCGAAGAAACGGTGACCTTTGTACCCGAGGGAGATGCTTTGACATCCGAAGCGTAATAGGTAGCGTAGTTGCCCACCTTGAAAAGAATCTCCTCGATATGACCGAAGGAATCGTAAAAATAAAGCTTTACCGTACCGTTTTTAAGAAATTCCACCGTATCGCCGTCAATGATTTTCACCATTGAGGGGTTAGATGCAATAATTTTATTTTTAACAGATGAGGATTTTACGAGCGCTATATCCGCTCTGCCCTTTGCAACGTGAACAATTGTTTTTATATCAATTTCGTCACCGGGGATATAGCCTGTATAGCTTTTACCTGAAACGGTGAAGGAAACATTATACCAATAGGGGTCAGAAAGGATTTCCTCGTAGTAGTAGGCATCTGTGTCGACCTTACCGAGGATTTTAACCTCGTCACCTCTTTCAAGGTAAAGCTCATCACCCGAAGCATCGGTAGCAACATCATGGTCAACGGAGGGACCCTTTCTCACATAACGGAAGGAGGCTGTCACGCTTCCGTACTGCTCCGTGCTTTCAGCACCCGTAAGCTTACCGTTACCGTTAGCATCACTCATATTTTTGTAAACGGGAATTGAAAATGTAAGGTTAGTGTTAAGCATTTTCATATCTCTGTAGGACCTGTAGGTAGAATAGCCCTGAGAGAGTGCACCCGTAAGGTTTGACATATACTGATGCGAATAAAGATTATAATCGCTGTCGGGATTTACATTGAAGCGCTGAAGGTAGCCCGTGAACTGACCTGCAGCGATATATTCCTCTGCAAGGAACTGCGCACCGCCCAGAATCGACTTATAGGGAGTTGTCCAGGGGCGTCCGTAATAGGTTGAATTACTTGAGCCACCCTTCGCCCAGAGCAGTCCCCTTTCAACGGCACCTGCGCCGTCGGTTGCACCGATATTGTAAAAGTTATATATACCGGGATAGGACTTATTTGTACCCGAAACGCTGTCGCTTCCGTTACTTCCGACCTCGTTGAGGATTTTTGAAGCAAGGAAGCAGGGATTGATGTTGTACTTTTTACCCGCCTCATAAATAGCCTGAGCATAAGTTTTATTATCGGTGTACTGCTTTCCCTTTGCATCCACATAGGTCATTTTGCTTTCGCCCATAAAGGAGCCGACAAGCACCGCCTCAACCATATCAACGGTGTAAAGTGAGCTGAAGCTCAGAACCTCAAACTGAAAAATGCCGCCCTTGTCAAGAAAATTTCTCGGATCCATAAAATATTCAACGGCAGCACGGCTTGCAGCTACAAAGGAGCCGTCCTTATAGATGAATCTGTCCTCGGACTCAATATAGTCATCGGGGTCAAGGCTTTTGAAAATCCTTGCGGCATCGGGATTATAAACAAGAGCGTAGTCATCGTGCTCGTTGTCAATTACCGTGTTCCAGTCAAGCCCCGTAACAAAGGGCTGAAAGGTCCATGTGGGATATTCCCTGTGAAGCGCTCTTAAATAGGGCTTATAGCTTTCGGGAAAGGCGGAAATCTGCTTTTCAAAGTCATCAGCCGCCTGAACGGACAAGCCCGAAAAAGCACAGAGGATTCCGAGCATAAGCACAAAGAATAACGCCGTAAGCTTCCTGACGAGTGTCATTTTTTCACCTCTTTTATACTGAATTCAAATTACCTCTCAATTAAGAAACGACAGTCCTGCGAGGATATCGGAAACGGTATCGTTTTCACCCTTAACCTCTTTAACCTCAGCAACAGAGCTTTCATCAGCCTTATCCTCATAAAGGAAGGAAAGAGACGAAAGGATACCGTCAACAAGGCTTTCCTCAGTTTCGGGCTCTTCGTTAAAGCCGAAATCAAAGGTCTCCTCTGCGGGAAGGTCAGCCTCTGTCTTCTCAAAAAGCCCCTTACTGCTGAGCTTTTCCATAAATTCACCGAGGCTTCTGCAAAGCTCATCGGCAACAGCCTTAAGGTGCATTGTTGCATCGCTGATATCACCCATATTTTCTAAAGGAGCGGGTGCGGCTGCCTCTTCGCCGCATACGGTGAGGTCAACCTCCATAAGCCTTGCGGCATTTTCAAGCTCAAGAATCTTTTCATTGAGGCTTTTTACGGTTTCCTCAACCTGCATTCTGTATTCATAGGATTCGTTGCGCATTTTCTCAATATAGCTTATTACGTCTTTTCTGTTAAAGCCGCCAAAGGTAGATTTCCTGAAGGTGCCGAATTCCTTTTCCATAATTTTCACTGCCTTTTTTATCATTATTTGTCACCATAATTCTATCATAAACAAGGTTATAATTCAACCGTATTGAAAAAATTTCATAATATAGTGTATAATAGGTAATAAAGAAAATTATCAGGGAGGTGACGTGATGGCTTTTCCTTCAGCAAAAGCGTTGTTTATTATAAGCAGACTTGAAGAAAAGGGCTTTGAGGCCTTTGCCGTAGGCGGATGCGTAAGAGATTATCTTATGGGCTCACCCATAAACGACTACGATATTACAACCAACGCAACAACCGACGAAATTAAGGCAGTTTTTTCCGATTGCAAAACCGTTGACACAGGCATAAAGCACGGCACGGTTACGGTGCTTGTTGACGGTGCACCCTTTGAAATAACAACCTACCGCCTTGAAACCTCCTACAGCGACAACCGTCACCCCGACAAGGTCATTTTCACAAAAAGGCTTGAGGATGACCTTTCCCGCCGTGACTTCACCGTCAACAGTATGGCTTACTGTCCCCGTGCGGGTCTTGTCGACCTCTACGGCGGTAGAGAGGATGCGGAGAAAAAAATCATCCGCTGTGTCGGAAATCCCGTAAAGCGCTTCAACGAGGACTCGCTGCGTATTCTCCGCGGTATAAGATTCGCAAGCACCCTCGGCTTCACGGTTGAGGAGGAAACAAAAAAGGCTATGCACTCCTGCCGAAGGCTTATAAAAAATATTTCAAGGGAAAGAATTTTCACCGAGCTTTCAAAGCTTTTATGCGGCAGAAACGTCAGGGCGGTGCTGACGGAATTTTCCGACATCCTCGGTGAATTCATCCCCGAAATCAACGCCATGAAGGGCTTTGAACAACACAATTTTCATCACATTTACGATGTGCTTACCCATACGGCAGTTGTTGTGGAGAACACACCTCCCCTTTTGCATCTGCGGCTTGCAGCGCTTTTTCACGATGTTGCAAAGCCTTCCTGCTTTTCCCTTGACGAAACAGGTACGGGACATTTTTACTCCCACGCAAGTAAAAGCGCTCTCATAGCAGAACGGTGTCTTGATGAGCTCAGGTGCGACAACAAGACAAAGGAAGCCGTAATAAGGCTTGTAAAGCTACACGACACACCGATTGAGGAAAGTGAAAGAATAATCAAGCGCCGCCTTAACTCAATGGGAAGCGGACTGTTTTTCGACCTTATAGCACTCAAGCGCGCCGATACCGCAGGTCTTGCCCCTGAATTTGCCGAAAGGAACGCCCACTTTGACCGTCTTGAGGCTATGGCAAGGGAAATCCTCGAAAAGGATGACTGCTTCTCCTTAAAGCACCTTAACGTAAACGGCAACGATATAAAGGCGCTCGGCTTTGAGGGCAGGGAAATCGGTAAAAGGCTTGAGTTTCTGCTTGAGTCAGTAATTGACGGGAAGGTGGAGAATGAAAAGAAAGAGCTGATGGAATACCTGAAATCCGGTTTCATACCGAATTTCTGATTTTTGCGCATATACAAAAAGGGAGCTGTAAAAGTTTTTACAGCTCCCTTTTATTGGATTTTGTTTAATGACCTCGCCGGTCGGGCGTTACTTTTTTTACACCTTATTCCACAATATAAACCTTTACGCCGTGTCCCTTTGTTGTTGCAAAAACACAGGCAACATCATCGTAATGTCTTTCATCCCATACATCGTATGCCTTGTAGTATTCCTTTTCGGGAAGGTTTACATAGCCGAGGTTGGAAAGCTCCTTGAAGTCAATTCTTGTTGTTGCTTCCTTATTGCCCTTATTGAATACACAGACGGCAATCCTTGAGCCCTCAAGAGGCTTTACAAGCACATCACAAACGCCGAATTTTTCTCTTCTGCACTGAACACCGAGAGGATCCTGATTGATACCGATCATTGTTTTATTGGTGAGAATCTGATAAATCTTGTTTTCAGTATCAACTGTGCCGTCTTCTTTGATGAACTTTCTTACATCGTTACCGAGAATAAGCGGAGCGCACATCATACACCAGAGGCTGAAGTGAGCAAGATTTTCGTCAATAGTGAGATTGCCGTTGCCTACCTCAAGCATATCAGGGTCATTCCATGCACCGGGGCCTGCATACTTAGCAAGAGGGATATTGCGCTCATAAATAGCAAGGAAGGAAGCCCACGAGGCGCCAATGTCACCCGTTGTACGCCAGAGGTTACCAGCCTCAGCGCCCCACTTCCATGGACGGTTGAAGCCCCATTCACAGATTGAATAAATAATGGGCTTTTCCTCTGTGCCGTTTTCTTCGGCATATTTTTTTGTAGCGCGCTTGAGCTCACGGCCCATAAGCTTATACTGGATAGCGGCGCTGTCAGCTCTTGAACCGACGGGATTTACAAGCTCAATCACATTTGCCCCCTCGTCAAGGCAGACGGTTTCCATAAGCTTGCCCTCGGGAGTCCAGTTTTTACGGCTCGGGCAATAGATATGGCATTCCTCTCTGCCGTTAACCCTTACCATCATAAACTTTCCGCCCTTACGGGAATCCTTTCTGATGTCAAGGTGGATAAGATATCTGCCTGCCTTTTCTGCATTGAAATTAACAACGATACTGCCCGCACCCGAGTCAAGTCCGTCAACATACTTCTTTGTATCGCAGGATTCATCGGGCACAATACGTGCCATACCCTTGAGAGTCATTTCATCTGACTCATAACGGGCAAGCACCTCACCGGTTTCATTGTCAGCAACGGAAACGGCAATAATTCTCGGACAGAGTGAGGAAATAGGCTCATTATGACAGAAGTCGTACTTGAAGTATTCAATGCCCCACTCAGCAAAGGTCTCAGCGTCAATTCTTTCGTGGCGGAGACTTGCGGGGTAATCCTCGCAGGTATGTGTACCGTTGGAGGAATAGATACCGAGCTTTACGCCCTTACTGTTGACGTATTCTGAGAGAGCCTTGATACCGTTCGGGAAATTAACCTTATCACACATAAGCTTGCCGTCGGCGTCTCTTGTTGAAGCCTGCCAGCAGTCATCGATATTGACATATCTGTAGCCGCAGTCAGCAAGGCCGCTCTTTACCATAGCATCGGCAATTTCCTTGATAAGCTCCTCGTTGATTTTATGTCTGAAAAGATTCCAGCTTGACCAGCCCATAGGAGGAGTAAGAGCAACACCGTTGTTATAGCCCGTCTCGGTGCACTGGCTGATTTTCACCTTGCTTGCAAGCTTTTTCACGGTGCAGATCGGACAGTAGGTTTTCTCCTTGATTTTTTTGCCTACGACCGCTGCTGAAGCAACGGTTGCCGACGCAGCAACGGCCGCTGCGGCTTTTTTGATGTCAATTTTCATATTCATTTCTCCTTTTTAATTTTACAAGCCAATATTATATGATAGCAAAGCTTTTCATTGCAAAAACAATAACATAAATCGTCAGCATTGAAACAACGCTTGTCCAGACAACAAGCTGTCCTGCAAGCTGCTCATCACCGCCGATTTCACCGACCATAACCGCACTTGAAACCGCCGTGGGAGTTGCAAAAAGTGAGATGAAGGCGGGATATTCTACTGCGGTGAAGTTAAAGAAGTCGGTACACTCGCTTAAAAGTATTGCCGCACCGAGACCTATAACGGGAGCCATTACGACTCTCATAAGCGTACCGATGATAATCTCCCTTTTAAGGTTACCGACGGCACCGAAATCAAACCTTGCACCAAGAACAATAAGGGCAACGGGCGAAGCCGCCGCGGCAAGGTTTTTAAGTGCCTTCCATACGAAGGGCAGACTGCCCTCAATTGAAAAAGCAAGCTCCCCCGCCTCATTTACGGGAATAAAGGAACGTACTGCAAGAACTGCTATACCGAGAAAAACACCGATAATAAGCGGATTTTTCACCGTGCGGATAACTGTTTTTTTCACCGCACCCTTTTCCTTTTCGGCACTGTAGTGTGAAAGGATGATAACGGCAAGGATATTGAAGACGGGCACCGCCACAGCTGAAAGCACCGAGGCAAAGGCAACCGCCTCCTCACCACCGAGAGAAAGCGCAAGAGGTATGCCTATGATTGCATAATTCGACCTGAAGGAGCATTGTGTAAGCACACCGAGATGACTGCGCTTTTTCGTTACAAGGTGAGCAATCAGATAGCCGCAGATAAATATAAGAAAAATTGCCGCTACGCAGTAAAGCACCGCATTGAAATTAAGACTGCTGAGGCTGTCAATTTCATAGATATTCACAAAAAGCAGCACGGGCAGGAAAATTCTGAAAACCATTGTGTTTGCTTTTTTGAAAAAGCCGTCATCGGCAAAATGTATTACACGCAGAAACCAGCCGAGAAAAACAAGAAGCAATATCGGCATTACGGCGTTAAAAGAAAAAAGGAAAATTTCGCCCATTTGTTTTACCTCTTATAAGTATACTGCCGACATTATAGCACACAGTTGTAAAAAAATAAAGCACCCGCAGAAAAAATCTGCAGGTGCCGTGAAATATTCAATTAGCCTAAGATGCCTGAAAAGCTGAGCTCACCCTTGAAAAGCTTTGTGATAAACTCAATAATCATTGTGAAGAAGCGCATAAAGGAAACAAGTCTTGTTTCGGTTGTGGGGTTTTCTTCGGGACGGGTCATGAACTCAAGCTCACAGTCGTTTTCTTCGGTCAAAGGAACATAAGTATTTGTATCGAAGTCATAGAGCATGAAGTTTACGCCGCCAGTCAAGGAGTCAACCGTTTCATTTGTTCCGTTAAGGAAAGCTTTCATGAGAGGAATATATGTATCATATACATTGTGGTGTGCGTTTTTGAACACCCACGTAGTTTCGGGTGATACAGCAGTTGAAAGGTCTACCTGCTTGTCGGCAGAAATATACTTTTGCTTTTCAGCAGGCACCTTTGCAATGTAATCCTCTGAGAGAGTCTTACCAACAGGAGCAGTTGTCGCACCGTAGGTTGCAGAAGTAAGACTTACAAGAGCATCGCTGAGAATGTCTGCATCCTTGGTGAAGGGAGCATTGAGGAAACCATACTTTGCAACAAAGCCATAGTGGATACCGTTTTCCTCAAGACCCTTATAGAAGCCGTCAAGGTCACTTGAAACGTTCTCTCTGTACTTCTGAATCTTCGCGATAAGACCAGCATACTTCGTGCGAAGCTCTGAGCCTTTCTCGCCGAAGAGAAGGTTAAGAGCAGCATCCATATCTTCTTCAGCAACACAAGTCCAATAGTTAGCCTGAGTTGCAATGCCTGCAGCGTGACAAACTGAAGGAATAAGAGCCTTGTAAAGCTTTTCGTAAAGGACCTCAACCTCATCGAGAGCCATATCAGTAACATTTATCTGATTAAAGAAATCCATTGTTTTAATAACAATTTCGTTGAGAATGTCACTGAAAACGAAACCAACGCCCATATCAACGCGTCCGCAGAAATCAAGCTGACCTGCATATCTTTCAACAAGCTTTGCGTCAAATTCAACCTGACCGCTGAATGCCTTGCTGATAACTGTTGCTTCATTTGAAAGTACATCACTGAAGATTACATTTTTAATGTGGCCTTCATCGCCGTACTCTTTAAGGTAAGCCATGAGAAGTCCACCGCCAATACATCTGCCATAAATGGAAACCTGGTCTTTGCCTGTTGCTTCCATTATATCCTGGATATAACCGTGAAGTCTTTCAACATGATCATAGGGAGAAAGACGCCAGTCATAGCAGAAGTTGTAGTCACGGCCGTTCTGATATGACCATGCACTTTTTGAAGCGTTTTCGGAATCAGCAAGAACCTTGGGTGAAACGCCCGTTCCGTTCATCGGATTTCCGTCACCGTCAAGAGCTGCACCTGCAAAAAGAGGTGAAAGCTCATCATAAAGAGCTCTTCCGTAATTGTCCCACTTGTCAAAAAGCATACCCTCAGTAACAAAGGGAAGAAGGATATTGACGGCTGTTTCAACAATAACTTCCTTACTGAAGCCACCTTCATCACCGCCGAGAGAAAGACCGTCCAATGTTGCAGAAAGCTCTGTTCCGTCCGCATTGTAAAGCTGTTCGCCGTTACCGCGGATATAGATGATGGGAAGAGGATCATATGCATTTGCCGCCGAAGCCGCTGGAGCCATAACGGCAAAGAGCATAAGCGTTACAAGAAATAATGAAATAAGCTTTTTCATTTTTTCACTGCCTTTCTTTGTGAATATTTTTTCAACTTTATTTTAACATTTACAAATAGCAATGTCAATAGAATTATTATATTATCATTTTATTTTCTGACACAAAAACGGCACCTGCAAGCAGGTGCCGTAAGCTTATTTAGCCTAAAAGATTTGAAAAATCAAGAGTACCGTTCAGGAGCTTTGTGATAAACTCAATAATCATTGTGAAGAAGCGCATAAAGGAAACGAGTCTTGTTTCGGTTGTGGGCTCTTCAACAGGCTTTGTGATAAAGTCGTACTCCGCACAGTTGTCCTCGGTCATAGCGGTCATTGTCTTTGTATTATAGTCGAAAACCTGATAGGCTGAATAGCCTGAGGTCTCAACAGTTACATTCGTACCGTTGAGGAATTTGTAAATGATAGGATGCAGACAGTCAATAATGTCATGATGAGCATTTTTGAGAATCCAGGTTGTATCGGGAGAAACGCAGGTTGAGAGGTCTACCTGCTTATCGGGAGAGATATACTTGAGGTTTTTCTCTGAAACGCCTGCAAGATAAGACTCTGAAAGTGTTTTGCCGACAGGCGCGGTTGTTGCACCGTAGGCGGCGTGCTTAAGGCTTGCAAGAGCGTCGCTTAAAAGGTCAGCGTCAGCTGTGAAGGGAGCGTTCATAAAGCCGTACTTACCGATAAAGCCATAATGAATTCCTTTTTTATCAAGCATATCATAGAAACCGTCAAGGTCAGAGGAAACGTGCTCTCTGTAATACTGAATCTTATCAATAAGCTTTGCATACTTTGCACGAAGCTCAGAGCCCTCTTCACCGTAAACAAGGTTGAGCGCGGCATCCATATCCTTTTCGCTTATCTCTGTCCAGTAGTTGACCTGAGTAGCCATACCTGTTGCGTGAAGGAGTGCGGGAATAAGAGCCTTGTAAAGCTTTTTGTAAAGCTCCTCAACACCGTCAAGTGCCATGTCAGTCACATTGACCTGATTGAAGAAATCCATTGTTTTAAAAACGATTTCGTGAAGCACCTCGCTGAATTCAAAGCCTACGCCGTCACCTGTTTTTCCGCAGAAGTCAAGCTGACCTGCATATTTTTCAACGAGCTTTGCATCAAACTCAATCTGTCCGCTGAAGGCCTTTGAAATTACTGTTGCCTCGTTTGAAAGCACGTCACAGAACATAACATTCTTAACCTTGTCGGCCTCGCCTATTTCATCAAGGTATTCAAGATAAGCCATAAGAACGCTTCCGCCCATACAGCGGGCATACATAGAAACCTGCTCCTGACCGGTTGTCTTAAGCACCTGATTGACATAAGCGTCAAGTCTTTCAACGTGATCATAAGGTGAAACACGCCAGTCATAAGCAAAGGCATATGCTGTATTAACGTTGTAATTATATGCGGATTTTGCAGCCGCTTCCGAGTTAGACATAACAGAAGAAAGAACGCCTGTATCCTTCTGAGGCTTACCCTCATAATCAAGTGCCGCATCAGGGAACAAGGGCTTGATTTCTTCGTAGATAGCTCTGCCGTAGTTATCCCATTCATCAAAAAGCATACCCTCAAGAACAAAGGGCTTGAGAATGTTTACTGTGGTTTCAACAATTTTATCCTTGGTGAAGCTGTTGTCCTCGCCGTCGAGAGAAAGATCCTCAAACTGAGCCACACAAAGTGTGCCATCGGGATAATAAAGTCCGTCACCGTTACCGCGGATATAAACGATAGGGGTTCTTTCGTTTGCCGCAGAGGCCATAGGAGCCATAACGGCAAAGAGCATAAGTGTTACAAGGAGTAATGAAATAAGCTTTTTCATTTTTTCACTGCCTTCCTATAATTATTTTCAGGCATATTTTACCATTTCACATAACGATTGTCAAGCAAGTAAAAGAAACAAAGCACCCCTGAAGCAAAAATTCAGAAGTGCCTTCAGATATTATTTTTTTCCTTTTCTTTCAACCTTACGCTTGTTGCCCTTTTCGTCAACAATATAGGTGTTTTCAAGCTGACCTACAAGGCTTTCCTTGAAGGAATCGATATAAAGCCTGCGAAGCTTCTGCTGCTCAAGCTTTTCCTCCTCGGTAAGACCCTCGGGGGTCTTTGACTTTCTTGCAAGCTCGTTTATTCTGTTAATCTGCTCCTGCGTTACCATTATTTTTCCTCCTCCCACTTTTTCCATTCCTCGGGGCAATAGCCGAGGGTTGCTTTTTTACCGTTGCGGACGACAGGTGTCCTGAACATCTCCTGATTTTCAAGAAGCTTTTCAACCTTTGCCTCCTCGGAAGCAAGATATTTTATAAAGGACTTTTCGTAAGCCTTGCTTTTTTCGTTAATCAGATCCTCAAGGGAGCATTTAAGGCTGCGCTTTATGCTTTCATATTCACCCTTGCTCATACCGAACTTTGCAAGGTCAATGAACTGAAATTTAATTCCTCGTTCCTTAAAATATCTCTGTGCTTTTTTAGTGTCAAAGCATTTGCTTGTTCCGTAAATCTGTATATTCATCTTAAAACAGAG
>JAZOVO010000026.1:0-18075 GCA_045658745.1 Acutalibacteraceae bacterium
TTTGTTTACAAGGCAATAACAGCAAAAGACAAGGGAATAACAAACCGAGAAGATTTAAAATTAGCGCACGAGGTTATAAAAGAAATGTGGGAAGATGTAAGAGATTACAGAAAAAAACAAAAGAAAAACAACGATCTCGACAAGTAGTAATTTAAATCTTCAAACCCCCTTGCAAAACCTACACTAAAGTTGTAAAATAAAAAAGTAATAACATTACATAAAAGGAGAAAGTATTATGAGCAAAGAAACCTTAAGAACCTACCAGAACTACAAAAACTGGAAATGCAAATCAAAGCAGACCGAATACACCGAGGAAACTCCCCTCCTCGCCTCCGACGGCACACTCCTTGCAAAGGGATGGGCAAGACACAACGTTTTTGATTACAACAGAAATTTCACAAAAAAAGGCTCACCCACAAGCAAAAAGCAATGGGACTTCTTTCAGGTAGCTGACGGAAATTATATGGTACAGTTAAGCTTTGCAAACATCGGCATCGGCGGCTACATTGCAGCAAAGCTCATTGACCTCAAGGCAGGCAAGGTTATTGCCGACGCAACCCAACTTTTCCTCGGCGGTAAAAAATATATTCCCCCCAAGAAGGGTGATGCTCCCAACCGCTTCGCACATAAAATCGGCAAGGCTGAATTTGATTTTGACACAAGAGAGACATCAAGAACTCTTTACTTCAAAATGCCCATTAAGGACAAAGTTGTTGAATGCAAGTTCGATATGGACATTATGCCCGGTCTTGAAAACATCACAACCGTTCTCCCCTTTGAGGGCGACCCCACAAAGTACTTTATGACAACAAAGCAGAACTGTATGCCCTGCGAAGGCTACTACAAGTTTGGCGACGAGGTCTATGAATTCAACAAGGAAACCGCCTTCTGCGCTCTTGACTGGGGTCGTGTAAACACACCTCACAAGATGGTATGGTACTGGGGTAACGGCTCAACTTATCTTACCGACGAGAACGGTGAAAAGCACCTCTTCGGCTTTGAAATCACCTGGGCAATCGGTGACGAAACCAACGCTACCGAAACCGCTCTTTTCTACGACGGCAAGGCTCACAAGTTCGGTGCAGTTGACGTTGAGGTATTCCCCAAACCCGACAAATTTATGGACGAGTGGAAGTTCGTTTCCGAGGACGGCCGCTTCAACCTTACAATGACTCCCACCTTTGACCACCATTCCGATATGAATGTGGGTATTCTCCGTATGCACACCCATCAGGTGCACGGTATGTGGAACGGCACAGTTACCCTTGACTGCGGCAAGGTGCTTGAAATCAAGGATATGTATGCCTTCTGCGAGTATGTTGAGAATAAGTGGTAATTGAGTAGTCAGTAGCCAGTAGTCAGTAGTCAGGGACGCCTTACGGCGTTAGGATTACCCACAAAACCTTACAGGGGATGCTCCGCGTGGCATCCCTTTTTTACAAAGGAGTGATTTTATGCTTTTCAGCTTTAATGTTAAGCTCACCGATGAGGATTATCTGCTTTTTAATGAGTATGCACTCAAAAATTCCGGGATGAGCAAGAAAACAAACATTCTGTCAAATATCCTTGTTTCAATAATCTTCATTGCTTCAGGTGCAAACCTTTTAATCACTAACGGCATTAATCCCGTTTCAATCGTTGGTGTGGTTTTCCTTTGCTTTGTCGGCTTGATTTTTTTGCTTTGCTCAAAAAAATTCGACACCGTTTTCATCAAAGCATTTACCCGTTTCATGCTTAAAGGCAAGGCAAAAAAGCCCTACACTCCCGAGTCCATACTGGAATTCTACGATGATTTTTTCAAGGAAATTGCACCCGATAACAAAAGTGAGGTAAGCTACTCGGCAATTGATAAAATTCAGGTTGTTATGAACAGCTATGTGTTAATTTTCATTGACAGCATGAGAGGTTACATTGTGCCCTTTGATTGCTTCAGAGATTCTGCCGAAGAAAAGGATTTTCTTGCCTTCCTCGGCACATTGACACCGAATATCGAATTCTTTGAAAAAACATAAGGACGTGAAACCATGCAGCTTATTATCATCCGCCACGGTGACCCCAACTACGCTCTTGACACCCTTACAACAAAGGGTAAGCGTGAGGCAAAGCTACTTGCTCAGCGCATTTCAAGAATGGATGTTGCCGCCTTTTATTGCTCACCTCTCGGCAGAGCGAAAAAGACCGCATCCTATACCCTTAAAATGATGAAGCGCAAGGCTGAAATCTGCGACTTTTTACAGGAATTCAGGGGTACGGTAGACCACCCGGAAAAGGGCAAAACCCATTGCTGGGACAGAATGCCCTCATACTGGACAGCAATAGACGACTACTACTCATATGAAAAATGGCAGGGCGTCGACCTTATGCAAAGTCGCAATGTGCCCGAGGAATACAAAAAGGTATGCGAGGGCATTGACGGCATACTCGCAAAGCACGGCTATGTGCATAACGGCAGACTTTTTGACGTTGTGAATGAAAACCACGATACCATTGTTCTTTTCTGCCACTTCGGTGTAGAGGCTGTTATACTCTCCCACCTTTTCAGCGTTTCACCTATGATTTTCTGGCACAACTTTGTGGCTCTGCCCACCTCGGTGACAGTAATTCAGAGTCAGGAGCGTGAAAAAGGTAAGGCAATTTTTACCTGCAGCAGCTTCGGTGATCTTTCGCACCTTTACAAGGGCGGTGAGAAGCCATCATTTTCTGCACGCTGGTGTGAGTGCTTCAGCGACGATACACGGCATTGATTCGATAAATTAACATTTACTTCACACATTATTCCCAAATATGCCTAAATATTAAGGTATAAATATCTCTGCTAAAAATAATAATAAATTTTGGAGGACAATAAAATGAAAAAAGTATTAGCAATCTCTTTAGCACTTGTACTTCTTGTATGCTTTGCAGCCTGCGGCGGTAACTCATCAAAGGTTGAAGCTTACGAAGGCGACCTCTCAGCAGTAATCGCTTCAATTTACGAAAAGCAGCCCGTTGAGTTTATGACCTGCGAGGCAATGCCCGTTGACCTTGCCGATATGTGGAGTGTAAGCTCATACCTCGGCATTCAGCCCGCTGAAAACGCAACAGAAGGCAGCATCCCCGAAACAGGCATCAAGGAAGCATTCTTCTCAGAGTCAATGATCGGTGCTCAGGCTTACTCACTTGTTGTTGCAAGAGTTGAAGACGCTGAAAAGCTTGAAGAAATCAAGAAGGCTATGTTCGACGGTATCGACACAAGAAAGTGGATCTGCGTTGAAGCTGACCAGCTCCGCGTTGTTTCCTGCAAGGATATCATTATGCTTGTAATGTGCTCCTCACAGCTTGCTCCCGGTCTTGCTGACGGTATGGTTGATGCATTTGCTGAAGTAATCGGCGGTCAGGCTATGGCAACAGACGGCAACGCAACAAGCGGCAATGCTTCTGTTCTTTCAGGCGAAATTCTTACAAGAGGCTGATAACTGATGGTTTTCTCTTCGATTCCCTTCCTTTACTTTTTCCTTCCCGCGGTACTGCTTTGTTATGTAATCGCTCCGAGGAAAATCAAAAACCTCGTACTTCTTGTCTTCTCACTTCTCTTTTACTGGTGGGGAGAGCCCAAGTACGCGCTTGTAATGGTATTTACAATAACCTTCTGTTATTTTGCGGGAATCATAATTGAAAAACGACGTAATGGCCCGAAGGGCAAGCTGCTGCTGACTGTGTCAGTAGCGGTGCCCCTCGGGCTTCTTGCTTTATTCAAGTACGCCGATTTTCTTTTAGGCTCCATAAACTCTCTTACGGGTGCAGACATTCCCCTTCTGGGTCTTGCTCTTCCCATAGGCATCAGCTTTTACACCTTTCAGGCATTAAGCTACCTTGTTGACGTTTATCGCGGAGAAGTACCCGCGCAGCGTAATTTTATAAGCCTTGCAACCTATATCACCCTTTTCCCTCAGCTTATTGCAGGCCCCATTGTACGCTATACTACCGTTGCAGAAGACCTTTCGCAGAGAACCCACTCTCTTGAAAGGGTCAGCTCAGGCATACGCCGTTTCACGGTTGGTCTCGGTAAAAAGGTGCTTATTGCAAATCTTCTCGGCTCCTTCTGCACCGCATACCGAGAAAGTGCAGAGCCCTCTGTTATTTTCGCGTGGGTTTACGCCGTCTGCTTTGCCTTACAGATTTACTTCGACTTTTCCGCCTACAGCGATATGGCAATCGGCATGGGCAGAATGCTCGGCTTCCGATTCCTTGAAAACTTCAACTACCCCTTTATTTCAAAAAGCATCAGCGAATTCTGGAGAAGGTGGCACATTTCCCTCGGCTCCTGGTTCCGCGATTATGTTTACATTCCTCTCGGCGGTAACAGAGTCGGCGCAAAAAGACAGATTTTCAACATTCTTGTTGTATGGTGTCTGACAGGTCTCTGGCACGGCGCAAACTGGACCTTTATGGCGTGGGGTCTTTATTTCGGCATTCTTCTTATCATTGAAAAGCTCTTTCTTAAAAAATTCCTTGAAAAGCTCCCCGCAGCTTTTCAGCATATTTATGTCCTCTTCTTTGTTCTTATATCCTTTGTGCTTTTCAATGCAGAAACCTTTTCAATGGCGAAAAACGACCTTTCAATTATGTTCGGTCTCGGCGGTCTGCCCCTTATAAGTGACGATACAATTTACAATCTTTCGTCCTACGCAGTTCTGCTTGTTGTTGCCCTTATCGGCGCAACACCGCTTTGTAAAAGCATTTTCAAAAGGACAGAAAAATACGCAGCAGTTCAGATTATCGAGGTCATCGGTGTAGCGGCAGTTCTCATTTTAAGCACCGCCTACCTTGTTGACGGCTCCTTTAATCCGTTCCTTTATTTCAGATTTTAAGGAGGGTATGGCTATGAATAAAATCAAAAATATTCTTATGACGGCAGTTTTCGTGCTTATCATCGGCGGCTTTACCCTTTTTCATATTTTCCTCCCCGACACAGAGGTTTCCGCATGGGAGAGACGTAAGCTTCAGCAGATGCCTAAGGCGAGCCTGTCATCCCTTTTTGACGGCTACTTTATGCATAACTTTGAGACCTATCTTACCGATCAGTTCCCTTTAAGGGACAGCTTCCGCACCTTAAAGGCAAGGTTCCACTTTGACGTGCTCGGTCAGAAGGATAACAACGATATTGTTATAATCGACGGCTCTGCAACAAAGCTTGACAGAAAAATAAGCGGTGCCTCCGTGAGCCACTTTGCCGAAAAAATCACAAAGATTTACGATAAATATCTCAAGGGCACCGACTGCAGGGTTTACTTCAGCCTCATCCCCGATAAAAACACCTTCCTCACCGAGGGCACAATTTATCCTCATTTTGACTTTGAGGAGCTTTATGAGCTCACAATGGAAAATCTTCCCGAGGCCTTTGAGGAAATAGAGATAAAGCACTTGCTTTCTCCCGATATGTACTACACCACCGACAGCCATTGGAGACAGGAAAAGCTTGTACCCGTGGCAGACCATATAAGAAACATACTCGGCGTTAAGCCTTCAGGCACATTTGAAACAAAGGATGCGGGCGAATTTTACGGCGTTTATTACGGTCAGTCTGCTCTTCCGCTCAAGGCGGACAAGCTTCTTTATCTTACAAACGAGGAAATTGACGGAGCAACCGTGACAAACATTGAAAAAGAGGGAATTACCGAGGTTTACGATTTAAGTAAGCTTGATGCCCTTGACAGATATGACATCTTCCTTTCGGGTGCGGTTTCAATTATTGAAATAAACAACCCCAAGGGTGAAGAAGGCAAGGAGCTTATCCTTTTCAGGGACTCGTTTTCAAGCAGCCTTGCGCCGTTACTTATTCCCGGGTACAGTAAGGTTACGCTTATTGATACGAGGTACATTCCGACGAATATGGTTGAGCGGTTTGTGAGATTTGACAAGCAGGATGTTATGTTTATTTACGGCACGGCGATTGTGAATAACAGCTCGAGCTTAAGATAAAAATAAGTAAAGTTCTTTGATTCTTTCTTACAAGAAAGAATGCCCGACCGGCGAGGTCGTAAAACAAATTCCTATTTAAAGAAAAGGTCACGGAATTCATCTTTCCGTGACCTTTGTTTTGGCTTGAATTATTTTGTCGCTCGCCGCGTGGCGTTACTTTTTTTGTAAAAAAAGTAACCAAAAAAACTTTTCATTTATTTTGCTTCGACTGTTTCTTTTTCTTCCTTTTTCTTCTCCGCGCCGCGCTTCTCAGCGTTTTTCAGCGCCTTCTGATAAGGCATAATCATACCCTCGTTCATCATCTGAGTCATCTTAGCCTTAGCCTTTCCGCCCTTGACAGGCATTGCCATAAGCCCGCCGACAAGATACATAGCAATAACTCTCGGCATCTGCTTCTGCGGGAAGTCGTACTGACCGTGTGCCTTGTAGAACTTATGGTCAGCCTTCATAAGACCCTGCATAATGAAAATAAGGTCGCGGAAAATCTTCATACCTCCGACACCGAGGAAATCAGCGGGCTGAGTGTACTTGTTCTTGACCGCATAAGCAAGTGTTCCCGCAAGACGGTCAACCTCTCTGTCAGGGTCGAACTCGTCAGTAGCAACGCCGCACAGGTAGTTGCCGCCGACACCCGCTCTGCCTTCAAGGATAGTCTGCAGGTTCTTTTCAATGCTGTACTCACCGCTTACAAGGTAGCCGACGGGGGCACCCATTGTAACGGTACGGTGTCCGTTGCAGAACTGTCTGTCATCATACATCTTGAAGCGGGGGCCCATTGAGTGGTCCTTGATTGTAAAGGCATAAACCGTTGCATCACAGCTCTGGATTTCGTCACGCAGAAGATTCTCATATCCGTCCTTATAGAAGCAATGACCTGAAACCGCACACTTGAAGCAGCCAAGGCATCCGCCCTTGATGGGGAACTCGCTGATATTTACAACCTTTGTATTAAGTGAAAGCTTCTTTCTGAAGCGCTCAATCATTGTAAGAAGATTCTTATCATCGGGTGTTGCATCGGTAACAATGGCAACCGTGCCGCCGCTTTTTGCAATATTCTCGCAGTCAGCACTTGCCTTGACGGGCTTTTTGATTTTGCGCTTCTCTCTCTGGGGAAGCTCATAGAAATCATTCTCAATCTGCCACAGCACGAGGCTGAAAAACTCCTCAGCATCCTTCTGACCCTTTTCGGTTGAAAGGTCGTCCATATCAGCGGAAAGGCCCTTGAGATACTTAAAGCCCATATCATAGCAGTTATCCTCAATGTACTTATGAGCAGTTACGTCATAAAAATGCTTTGAGGTTGAAATCTGCGTTGCAAACTTCTCGGAAAAATCCACACCGCTTTTCTTCATAAGCTCAATGAAATAATGAAGCTGTGACGGCGCAATAAATGTGTAAACGGGATAAGAGAAAATTACAAGGTCAGCATTTTCAAGCATTTCTCTTGCAGGAGTAAAATCACGCTGAAGCTTTTTGATAATCTGTCCCGCGTGAATTACCTCAAACTTATGCTCCGGATAAAGCAGTTCAAGATACTTGCCCGTCTGTAATGTGATACTGTATTTGCCCTTAGGGCTTCCGTTTACAATAAGAATGTTCATTTTTAATTCTCTCCTTTTTCATTTTCCTCAATTATTCGTACTAAAATCTCTGTCGCGTCCTCTACAAGTTTAAGACACGGACGCTGTTTATAATATTCAGCCGTGCGCCTTTCAGGTACCGCTGTGTCCTCCATTTGTATACCGAGCTGCAGCAATTCACGGCAGATTACCGTACCGCCGTGCTTTTCCTTGAAGCGTTCTGCAAACTCACGTACGAGCTCGTAGTTTCCGGCCTTACTCTTTTCGTCGTCGCCCTCAGTAGCGGAGACTATGCTGCCTATCACCATTGCCGCACCGCTGACCACACCGCAGACCTCTCTCATTCTTCCTACACCGCCGCCAAGTCCCGCGGAAACCTTTTTTGCCGTTTCCTCATCCATACCGAAGCGGTCACAAAATGCGGTAAACACCGACTGAGCACAATTGAAGCCCTCCAGAAAAAGGTCTCCTGCTTTTTCAACTCTGTTCATTTATATTCTCCTCCTTTTAAGCTGTTCAACAAGGGCACGGACGCTGTTTTCCTCAAGCTCGAGGTAAAACTCTCTTTCCCTCATATTCTCTAAATAATGGGCATCAGAGCTTCTGAGAAGTCTTTTCCCATTAAGATATTCATAATTTTCAAAATAATATTTTTCGTCGGCCTTAGGTGTAAGCTCAAAGGCACTCATATTAAGCTCGGGCGGAAAATCACCGAGAGACGAAAGCACGCTGTAGCTTTCTCTGTCAATATGAGCAGGAAAGCAGACTCCGCCGTACTCACTCACAAGCTCAGGAAGACTGTCAATGCTTATACCCGACGCTACCGTCAGAAGTATTTCCTCCTTGCCGAGGATTCCGTCACCCTCATCCATAAGAAGCTGCTGACCGAAAATTTCCTCACGGTTTTTCACGGGAGGCATTGTCGTTTTCACATATTCGCCGAAAGTCTCTGCCTTACAGATATCGTCAAACAGACAGACGCAGTGAACCTCCTCCGCCGTGCAAAGCTCCATTCCCGGCACAACTATTATTCCCGCACTCTCCCCTACCTTCATTGCGCTGCGGCAGTTTCCGCAGCTATTATGGTCCGTCAGGGCAATAATATCAAGACCGAGGATTTTTGCCATATTGACAAGATTCCACGGAGTCATATCATTATCACCGCAGGGCGACAGACAGGAGTGGAGATGTAAATCGTAATAAAGCCTCATAACAGCCTTGAAATCAGCACGGAAAGCTCATAGGCGTTTTTATCGCTACGGAGAATTGTAACGCCCTGCTGCTCTGCCCTCAGTCTCGCATCCTCATCAAGAGCGGAATTTTCCGTCAGAACAATACAGGCACAATCCGTCAGCACAGCAACAGCAACAGCATTAACATTGCCCATAACCGTAAGCCATATATCGTTTTCTCTTGCTCTTGACATTACCCAGGAAAGCAGGTCACCGCTGTAACAGCCCGTACATTCCCTTTCAGAATCGCCTTCTGTCAACACGGAAAGCCCCAGCTCTCCGATAAGCTCCTTAACCTTCATCTGCTTTCACCTCTCCTGTTTCCTCACCCATAACCTTCATACGGAAGGGAAGGGGCAGCCAATCCTCGCCCTTATCGGGGGCTTCAATCTGATATTTACGAAGCAGGCAGTCCGTTTCCTCAGCATAGCCGCGGACGATATCCTCTGCAAGAGCACGGCACGACGGTGCACCGCAGATTCCGCAGTCAAGTCCCGGAAGCGTGCTTTCAATTTCACGGAGCCTTGTCATCATACGCATTGCCTTTACAACATTATCCGCAAGCTTCATCGCAGGAGACGGTGTAAGCTCCCTTGTCCAGCCCAGGCTGTCAAGATCAAGCTCACCGCCGATTGTGTTGCAGGAAACGGGCATAAATCTGCGCAGACGCTGAATTCTCGCCTTTGCAACATAGGGGTTTTCAACGGTAAGCACACCGCCCACACAACCTCCCGTACAGCAGTTAAGCTCAATAAAATCGAGGTCGTTTAGCTTTTCGTCCTCGAGCTCCTCAAGGACATTGATAACATTTTCAATTCCGTCGGCGGCAAGGTAACGCTCCTTTAAAAGCCCCGACGATTCACCGCCGCTTTGCGCCCAGCTTACACCGATAATGCCCGAATCGTTGATGCTTTCAAGCTCGGGAGGTGTAAGTCTGTCCATTGTCTGCACAAGCACGGGATAGATATCCTTGATTGCGATGGCGCCGTTGATGCCGCTGCTTTCGTAGCAAAGGGGATTCCTTGTTGCGGTACGCTTTGCAGGGCAGGGTGAAATGAAAAACACACCGATTTCCTCGTCGGAAAGCCCCGTTTCCTTTTTTGCTTCCTCCCTTGCAATTTTTGCCGCAAGGTCAGCGGGAGTGTAAAGGGGAAGAAGATTATAAAGAAGGTTGGGAAACCTTGTCCTTATAAGCCTTAAAACCGCAGGGCAAGCCGAGGAAATAACAGGTCTCTGAAGCTCACCGCTTTCAAGCATAAGCCTTGTTGCGCTGCTGACAAGCTCCGCAGCCTTTGAAACCTCGACAATACTGTCAAAGCCCATTCTTTTGAGTCCCGTCAGCACATAGTCAACATTTTCAAGGTTGTTGAACTGACCGTAAAGGGCAGGAGCAGGCAAAGCAATTCTGTATTTATAATTGATAAGCTCGTCGAAGCTTTCCGTAACGGCTATTTTTGCGTGATGAGGACAGACTCTGATACACTCACCGCAGTCAATGCATCTGTCCGAAATTATATAAGCCTTTTTATTTCTTACACGGATGGCCTGAGTCGGGCAGCGCTTGATACAGTTTGTACAGCCCTGACATTTATCCGCATCTAAAGTTACTGAATGAAAAACCGTAGGCATAAAAGCTCCTTTCCGGCATCATACCTCTTCTTCATATTTCTCCTGAATTACTGAATATAAACCTTTAAATTGAGAGTTGTGCCCTCTCCTACCTTTGTATCAATACTGAACTCATCGGTATATTTCTTGATATTGGGCAGGCCCATACCTGCGCCGAAGCCGAGAGAACGTATATTATCCGGAGCAGTTGAATAGCCTTCACGCATTGCAAGCTCAATATTTTCAATACCGGGACCCTTGTCGGAAAGAGTCATAATAATCTCGTTTTCCGTAATTTCAACGTCAATTTCTCCGCCGCCCGCGTGAATTACCATATTGATTTCGCCCTCATACATAGCAATTGAAACATTGCGGATAACCGAAGGAGAAATACCGAGAGTCTTCAGGTTGCGCTTAACGTCACCCGAGGCCGCTCCTGCGCGGGTAAAATCGTCACCGGGCACTACATAATGAAGCTTGATGCTGTCCATTACTTGCTCAGTCCTCCTCTCAGTCCTGCCTCATAAAGCTTACCGCAGGCAGTAAACATTCCGAGCTCGGAGCAGAGAATCACCATATCTCTGTCCTCAGCCATTTCAATCATTTTAAGGTCAGGTCTTTTGCCTCTTACGAAAATAATGCAGGGCATATCTATCATCTCTGCCGTGCGGATTACCTGAGGATTGACAAGTCCCGTAAGAAGAACTGCCTGCTCCTTTACAAATGCGAGCACATCGCTCATCATATCGCTGCCGAAGGCTCTTTCAACAACGGTATCAAGCAGGTCATCACGGCAGATAACCTCTGCGCCCAGAATTTCAACAATGTCTTTTACCTTCATATTTTTTCTCCTTTGACAGAAGCTCCTTTTCTGTCCTTTGATATTTATTTTTTTGCAAAAGAAGGCTGTTTTTTGTGAAAACAGCCTTCTTTTATCAATTTAAAACTCTACTTTTTCAAATTCGACCTTTTCAATTTCCTTTTCGATAAGGTCAACGGCTATGTTCCACACTGTACTGCCCGCCTTAACAAAGCTGTCCTTGTTTTTTACGTCACAGAGCATTGCAAAGGCCTCACCCATATTTCCGGCAAGGTCACCGCCCTTTTGCAAAGCAAGATAGTAAAAGGTGAATGCCGCACCGTTTGAGATGTTTTTGTAAAATCCGTGGCTTTGCTTTTCAAGCTTTTCATACATAGCGGTAACTGCCGCCGTTGAAAGGATTGAAACGGGAATTTCAAGCTGGATAAGGGTCTCGCAGGCAAAAACAAGCAGTACCTTTATCTGATAGAGAATATCGGGAGCGAAAAATCTCGGTGCAAGATGGTCACGCAGATTAACGCTGATATCTCCCTCTCCCGTAGGTGTAATTGTAGCAAGCTCCTCGCCGAGCCTTCTTGCCTTTTCAATGTTGCCGTTGGCGCGATGAATTCTCACATCGTTTACCGCCGCCACAATTTCACAGTTTTTGCTCAGCTCTTTTTTGCTTACATAAATCTTTACATCATTTTCACTCATAGATAATTCTCCTTTCCCTCGTATTTATATAGGGGACTTATATTTTATTCCGCAGCAGCCGCTGCAGCCTCAAGCTTCTTCTGCTTTCTGCGCTTTTTTGCCTTATATGCCATAAGCGCCGCAACCTCGTCCTCATCGGGACCGTATTCACCGAGCTTAACGGGATAGGCATTGAAGCCTCCGTGGAAATCACTGCCGCCGGTTACAACAAGGCCGTTCTTCTTGGCTTTTTTAAGAAGCATCTCCTGCTGCTCGGGAGTATTTTCGGGGTGATACACCTCGATACCGTCGAGCTTGCCTGCAGCAATAAGCTCATCGAGAAGCTCAAAGTTATCATAAAAGCCGGGATGTGCAAGCACGGCAATACCGCCTGCCTCGTGAATAGCATCTATAATTTCCTCGGGTGAGGGGTAGGTAACCTCCATAAGCACATTCATACGGGATTCCTTTGAAAAAAGCATCTTGTAAAGGTCACCGAATATGCTTGTGGTATATCCGCACTCCATAAGAGCCTGCATAATGTGCTGCTTGAAAATATTTGTTGAGCCCTGACAGCACTTTGAAATAAATTCGGTGCTGACGGGGAATTTTCTTGCAACCTTTGCCGCCATAAGCTGACCCGCTCTCTTGCGCAGCAGTGAATTGCTTTTGCAAAGGCCTTCAAGCCTTTCGGGTCTGTCGGGAAGATAACAGAGGATATGAGCCTTTGAGCCTCGCTTTGAGTCAGTTGCGGAAAACTCAACGGCAGGAATAACAGTAATTCCGTAACGTCTTCCGATAATCTCTGCTCTTACAGTACCTGCCTGACAGTCATGGTCAGTAACAGCGATTGTAGTTACACCGCTGTTTTTAGCAAGAACAATAAGGTCATCAATACCCATTGTACCGTCAGAAAGTTTTGTGTGACAATGTAAATCCGCTTTCAAAATTAACTCCCCGCTTCCTTGATTTTTGCCATTTAAGAATTATTTGTCCGAATTTTAACCCAAAAAGGGTATAGTTGTGCTATATTACTATTCTGCTTTATTATACACCCCCGAAAAAGCTTTTTCAAGAGAAAAAAGGCAAAAAAGTGTTGCAAAGCTGTATTTTTTCAGACAAAAATACACCGTCTGAAGCTTTTTCCTTGCCGCAGACGGTGTTTAATTTTAATTCGGAATTATTTGTTTTTGAAAATCTCGTTATAACGGTCGATAGAATCCTGAACAATGCGCATTGCTTCCTCACGGCCTCTTACCTCGTCAATAACCGTTTCCTTGTTTTCAAGCATTTTATAAACCGAGAAAAAGTGAATCATCTCCTCGAAAATATGCTTGGGAAGCTGGTCAATATCCGTATAGCCGTTATAGGTCGGGTCACCGGTATGAATAGCGATGATTTTATCGTCAGGGTCACCGCTGTCAAGCATTGTGATTACGCCGATGGGATAGCACTCAACAATACTCATAGGCTCAATTTTTTCTGAGCAGAGGATAAGAACGTCCAGAGGGTCATTATCGAGAGCATACGAACGGGGAATAAATCCATAGTTTGCGGGATAATGGGTTGACGTATGAAGCACGCGGTCAAGTCGGAGCATACCCGTCTGCTTGTCAAGCTCATACTTCATTTTACTGCCCTTACTGATTTCAACAACGCTGTCAAAAAGTCCGTCAGTAATTCTCTGTGGGTTTATGTCGTGCCAGATATTCATAAAATCACCCTTTCGTTTTATCTGTAAATATAATAGCACGTCGGAGTTGATTTTGCAAGAAATAAAAATTTTATCTTTTTTCCCGAAAAGTCTTGACATTATGATTTGGTTATGATAATATACTCGGGCAACAAAAAGCAATGCGCTGTTAGCTCAGCTGGATAGAGTGTCTGGCTACGGACCAGAAGGTCAGGGGTTCGAATCCCTTACAGCGCGCCACAAGGAAAGAGACTAAGCGAAAGCTTAGTCCTTTTCTTTTTAATACAAAAATCACTATCAGAAAGTAAAACGAGGTGAGCCTATGCTTTTCCGCAGACCATGTTATTATGATAAATTCACCTGCACCGCCGATAAATGCTCTGACAACTGCTGCATCGGCTGGGAAATCTGTATAGATAAGCACACCGCCGATTTTTACCGCTGTGTCAGCGGTTACTTCGGCAAGCGCCTGAAGGAAAGCATTCAGAGCGGGGACGAGCCCTCATTCATCCTCAAGGGTGAGCGTTGTCCTTTTCTTAATAAAAGCAACCTTTGCGATATAATAATAAATCTCGGTGAAAACGCCCTTTGTCAGATCTGCCGTGATCACCCGCGATGGTTTGAGTGGTACGGCAACGAAAAGGAGGGCGGAATCGGTCTGTCCTGCGAGGAGGGCGCAAGGCTTATTTTAACTGAGGAGGACTTTGCCGATTACTTTGAAAGCGAGACCGACGAGGAGCCCGACGAGGATTTTGACGAGGATGCCTACCGCTTCCTTTTATCCGTAAGAGAGAATGTTTTCGATATTCTCTGCGAGGATGAGCTTTGCTTTACCGACAAAGCAAACAGTATACTTGAGCTTTGTGCCGAAGCCGAAGCAAGACTTAACGGCGGTGAAAAGCTCTCCCCTGTCCCGTTTGACTTCAACACAGAGCTTCCGCATGCTTTATCTGTACTGGAAAAAACCGAGCATATTGACGAAAAATGGACATCGGCATTTAAAAAGCTCAAGGGTATTTCTCTTACCCCTGAGCTTATCGCCGATAATGAAAAATATTTTATCCGTCTTTTTGCTTACTTTGTGTGGAGATATTTTCTCACGTCGGTTTTCGACTATTGTGTAACTGAAAAAATCCGATTTGCACTTTTTTCGGTAACTGTGATGTCCGCACTTTACTGCTCCTGCGAGGAAAAGAACTTTGATTCACTTTTAAAAAGTGCCGTGCTTTACTCGAAGCAGATGGAATACAGCAGCGAAAATCTCGATATTTTCTTTACCCACTCTGAAAATTAACAGTCCGTAGGGTGGCAATAGTCGAACCTGATAAGGTTTAACAGGGTATATTTTCACCGTAACATCGTTAAAAAGCCTTGAAAGGCGTCAGCCTTTCTGCGTTTTTTGCCTCGTTACAATAAAAATCTCCACCCGTTAAACTTCGAAGAACCTTAAATGCCCGAGTTATAGTGCATTTGAGGATTTCTTCGACGAAGCAATACTCGCGTCTTGCGAGGAGAAAAATCATCAAAGGTGCTGTAAATCGGACATTTAAGGCTTGTCAGGTTCGATTACTGTCACCCTAAGCTTATCGTTAACAATATTATTCAGCCAGTCGCCTTTTTTTACAAAGTAATAGCCGAGAACGCATTTGATGAAGTCAGCCGCAAGCACAAGAGCATAAAGCCTTTCAACGGGCATTGAAGTGAAGCGGCTCAGGCAGAAGGCTATCGGCACGGAAACGCACCAGACGAAGCCGCTGTCAAAAAGGAAGGTAATCACGGTTTTACCGCCCGAGCGCAAGGTGAAATAGGTTGCATTCGTAAAGGCGTGAACAGGCATAAATGCCGACACTATAAGTATCAGCGTTGTGGAAAGGCGCTTTATTTCATCTGTTGTGTTGTAAATTTCGGGGAACAAGGGCGCAAATACCATCATCACAAGACCTACAAGCACAACAACACCGACGGAAAACCACAAAAGCCTGATGGAGGCCTTTCTCGCTTCCTCCTTTTTTCCCGCTCCGAGAGTCTGACTTAAAATTATTCCCGTTGCACTGCCGAAGGATATAAAAGAAATATTGAATACATTACTCAATGTTGAAACAATATTACTTGCCGCAACAACATCAAGTCCGCGCACTGAGTAGCACTGGTTGAGGAAAGCCATACCTCCCGACCAGAGAGCCTCGTTGAGAAGCAGAGGAAAAGCAACGGCAGTAACCGAAACAACAAGCCTCTTTGTAAAGGCAAACTTTGTATAAAGGTGCCTTACATAGGGGTATTTCTTTTTGTTGATATGTGCAGCAAAAATGAGAATTCCGCACTCAGCAAAGCGGGCGGTGACCGTAGCAATCGCCGCGCCCTCAATACCCATTGCAGGTGCACCGAAGTGACCGAAAATAAGCGTATAATTAAGCGCAAGATTCACACCTACGGCAATGAGCGTCGAAATCATCGGCACAACTCTGTCGTTTGTTTCTCTCATTGTTGAGGAATAAGCCTGAGCTACGGCAAAAGGCAGAGTCTGCACGAGCATAATTTTAAGGTAGCTTTTGCTGAAGGCAGTCACGGCAATAATATCCTCAGGCGTAGAGTCCTTCTGTATATAGGCAGAGATGAGAAAATCTCCGAGGAAAACAAACACGCCTATTCCGACCGCCGTAAGCACAAGAGCAGTAATCAGCTTATACTGAAAGGAGGTTCTGACGCCGTCATTGTCCCTCTTCCCGTAAAACTGCGCAGTAAAAATACCCGCGCCGCTCATTGCACCGAAAATACAGAGATTGAACACAAACAAAAGCTGATTGACAATAGAAACACCCGTCATTTCAAGAGTGCCGACCTGACCGACCATAATATTGTCAAGCATGCTGACAAAGTTTGTAACACCGTTCTGAATCATTATCGGTATAGCAATGGTCAGCATTCTTTTATAATAAGGCATTCCTTCTTTTATATATTTTTTCATTGTGTCATCCTTCCGAAAATGCAAATAACAGATGCACCTACGTTTACCGTCAATGCATCTGTTGTATAATTATTAACCAAAAATTCCGCCGCCGAGATTGATGTTGCTGTTGCCCAGCATATTGCCGAGAATTTCAAAAATTCTTACAAAAGCGTTAAGAACCTTTCTCAGACTTAAAAGAAGAGCATTCATCACGCCGCCGGTTTCCATAATCTGACCGCCTGCACTTTCAAGCTCGTCACCAACGGCGCTTGAAATAAAGTCGCCGATCTGATCCTCAAGAGGAGCATCTGTGGTATAGGTGGGAGGAACATATGTAAGACTGTCCTCAACGGAAACGGTTGTTGCTGTTGTATCACCTGCAAAGCCGGGTGTAGCGCCGAGGGTGAACATTGCAATCATAATTGCAACAAGGGGAATTATAAACTTGCCTTTGATTTTCATTTTCGTGTCATCTCCTTAAAATCTGTTACCTTTTAACATTCAATTTAATTCTTTAGCCTATTATAGCAAATCACTTACAATTATGCAACACCTAAACAAAAAGATTTTACCCCCTTTTTACATTGACACAGGGCAGACTTTCAGCTATAATGAAAGCCGTAAATCACAATTTGAAAGGATGTTTCAATATGAGCCTTACCGTTGGCGTAGTTTTTGCTGACTCAATGGAATATGCACCCTTCCTTGACTGGGTAAAGACACAGGAGGAATATAACGAAAAAATACTTTTCGGCAACGAAAGCGTCGAGCTTACCCTTTCTCAGGGAGAAAGGGTAATAAAAATTATCGGCGTCAAATGCGGAATAGGCAAGGTTAACGCTGCAGCCGCAACCGCATATCTTATTGCAAGCGAAAAAGCAGATATGATACTCAACGCAGGTCTTTCCGGCGCCGTTTCGGGACTCAAGAGAGAGGATATGATTGCAGGTGAAAGCTACATTGAATGTGACTTTGACCTTACGGCAATCGGCTATGCACCGGGTGAAAAGTGTGACGGACAGAAATCTCTTCTTAAGGCAGACGAAAAGCTTCTCGGCTATGCGCTCGAAAGCAGCGGAATCACAAAAGCGCCCTGCGGAACAGGTGATATATTCCTTTCCGACAAGGTTAAAAAGGAATATTTCAGAAGCACCTTCTCCATTCAGTCCTTTGATATGGAAACGGGAGCAATTGCAAGCGTCTGCGACAAGGCAGGCGTGCCTATGCTTTCACTCCGAAAGATAAGCGACGACGCGGATGACACATCCGTTGAGGACTACCGCGAGATGAATGACCGCAAGGAAAGCTGTCTTACAGAGCTGCTTGTGAGCATTTTCGGAAGAATACTCGGGGACGATAGCAACTTTTAAGTAAGAAAAAGAAAAGTTCTTTGGTTCTTTCTTACAAGAAAGAACGCCACGCGGCGAGCGATAAATAAATTTATGTAAATATAAAGCAGGTGTTAACGCAACACCTGCTTTGCTCTTTTGTATTGAAGTCAGGGGGCGTCGCCCCCTGAAACCCCCGCCAAGCTTTTGTAAAAGCTTGACCAAAACTTT
>JAZOVO010000027.1:0-20773 GCA_045658745.1 Acutalibacteraceae bacterium
CAAACGCCCTTTAAGGGGCGGCAAAAGTGGCAAAGGCAATAGGCTTGAACAAAAGTGAAAGCCAGCGTCTTTAGGCGCTGGCCGGTAACTGCCCCTTTTAGGGGCGAGCAAACCACCCGTTTGACGGGTGGTTATGATTTAATAAATTCCCCCTTGATTATTTCCCCGCAACGCTATATAATATTACCCGAAATATTCTTACTGAAAAGGAGAGAGAAAAATGGACTACCTCAAGACAAAAGAAAAATCCAAAACCGACCTTAAAATTCTCACCGACTTTGCAACCGACAGCATCAAGCATATCTGTGAAAGCTTCGGACCCCGTCCCTGCGGTGAGGAGAGTGAGAGAAAGGCTCTCGAATATATGTACGACCAGCTCAAGCCCTATGCAGATAAGGTCTGGATTGAAAACTTCAAGTGTCATCCTGATGCATTTATGTCCTTTGTTCCCTTTGCGGGTGCATGCTGTACTGCCGCAACCGCCGCAAACCTTGTTGCCGCAACTAAGTGCAAAAAGTCAGCCCTCGGTGCTCTTGCAGCCCTCGGTACAGGCGTTGCAGGTCTTGTAGGTGAGTTCCTTTTCTATAAGCAGCCCCTTGACCCCTTCTTCAAGGAGAAGGAAAGCGGTAATGTTATCGCCGTAAGAGAAGCAAAGGGTGAAACAAAGCGTAGAATTATCCTCTCGGGTCACATTGACTCTGCTCCCGAATGGACATATACATACAAGCTCGGCTCACACGGTGCAATTTATGTTGCAGTTCCTGCAATCCTCGGCCTGCTTTACACAGGTGCAACTGCCGTTGTTAACCTTAAGAGTAAAAAGCCCTCACTTAAAAAGAAGATGGCACTCGGTCAGCTTGCCTTCCTTCCCGCATATGCAGGACTTTTCGGCTTCACAAACAACAAGAACTATGTTGACGGTGCAAACGACGACCTTACAGGCTGTTATGTAAGCGCCGCAGTTATGAAATATCTTGCCGATAATGACATCCGCTTTGAAAACACCGAGGTTATCTGTATGCCCGCAGGCGGTGAGGAGTGCGGTCTGCGTGGCTCAAAGGCTTTCTTTGCCGCTCACCCCGAAATGAAGAATGACGGCGTTGAAACCGTATTCATCAGCTTTGATACAATCCGTGACGAGGATTATATGATGATTTACGAGAAGGATATGACAGGTATGGTCAAGAACGACAAGCGTGTATGCGCCCTTCTTAAGAATGCCGCCGCAAAATGCGGTAAGGATGTACCCGTAGGTGCAATTCCTCTCGGCTCAACTGATGCCGCCGCCGCTTCAGAGGCAGGCATTGCCGCCGCGGCTCTTGTTGCAATGGATCCCGCTCCCGCAAGATATTACCACACAAGACTTGACAAGGCTGACATCCTTGTTCCCGAAACAATTGAAAAGGTAATTGATATTGCTCTGCAGACCGTGTTCGATTTTGACGAGCAGGGGATCTGATAGTAGTCAGTAGCCACGCACAAAATAGTGCGTGGCTTTTTGTGTGCTTTTTACGTTGACTTTGTTTTTTTTATTTGCTAAAATTTAACTGTAACTGCAGTTACATATTATTTCAAAAAAGGAGAATTTAAAATGAAGAAAATTTTATCAGCTATTCTCGCAATTATGATGATTGCAATGTGCGCACCTATGGCGTTTGCCGAAGAAATAAGCGTTGCCGATAAATATGTTGAAGCAGTTTGCGGCTTTATGACATATAGTTCAAACGTATATTCAACTGTTGAAGAAAATAAGAGGGTTGAAGCTGTGTATGCAGATGCGGCCGATAAAATTGATGAAGCCGGATACGGATTTGACATTGCAAAAGAGTATATTGAGGCTTATCCTGATGAGTTGGTTCCGCTTACGGAAATTATTCAGCAAGCAAATCAGACGGTTTACGGACTGATTTCCAACGGCGAGATAACAGTTATTGTTGATACATCAGATATAATGTATGCACATTACAGATTGCTGTCAGGCTATTATATGTCAGACATCACCAGGGTTATTGAAAAAGCAGACGAGGAGTATCTGAATAAGGTTGACGCATCAATCAATGAAACAGAAAAACTGCTGCAGGGCGGATATGAAAATCCTGAATCAATTACACAGGAAAAATATGATGCAGTATCAGTAGATTATTATAATTATCTTGTATCAATTAAAAACTGTCTTGATGAAAAGCACAATCTGTCTGTTTGCGTTGACTTTGTTGACGGAACTCATAAGGGTAATTGTGATTTCTGTAAGACTACAGATATAATTGAAGCTCACATCTTCGGTCAGCACATTCCCGACGACAACGGAACAACCGCAACAGCAAAATGCGATAAATGTGACGCAACCGATGTTATCGAGGTCGAGTGGGAAGAGCTGCCTGCCGAGGATAACAGCAACTTCTTTACAATGCTTTTTGCAACACTCAGAGACTTGTTCGCAAAAATTACGGAATTCTTCCAAAAGCTTTTTAGTTAATTGATTTCGCACACTAACCCTCGTGTTTAATGCGGTTTAAACGCTAATAACAACACACAAACCCCACCCTTGGTCTTAACCTCGGGTGGGGTAATTTTCTGCCTTTTCGCATCACGGCAGGGGAGTATAAAATGCTGATAAAGAACAAAACTGCCTTTTCTTATAAAAAAAGCGGTAATTATGCAATAAATATCAATCTTTTAATAAAAAACCACTTGACATAGTTATGCCAAGTGTGATACAATCTCAAAGCTTATAATGGAAAATTATGTGTGGAAGTATTTCTTTCTTTTTCTTCCGTGATTGCATATTACCATTAAAACAAAAAAATGTCAATACATTTTTTGAAATTCGTTTTCGGCGGTCAGCGCCGTCGGGACAAAAAAGACCAATGCCCCGAGAGGGTAAATAATAAAGATATGGAGTGAAAGCCAATGCTTAATGTTACTGATGTAATGCTTGGTACAAACACGAGGAAAAGCTACGGCAAGATTGAAGAAGTCATGTCAATGCCCAACCTCATCCAGGTACAGAAGGATTCCTACAGATGGTTCATTGATACCGGTCTTAAGGAAGTACTCAGGGATATGTCGGAAATCACTGACTACAGCGGAAATCTTGTTCTGTCCTTCGTAGACTACAGTCTGGATGAAAGCCGTCCCAAGTACAGCGTAAAGGAGTGTAAGGAGAGAGACACCACCTACGCAGCTCCCATGCGTCTTGTTGCAAGACTCTACAACAAACAGACAGGAACAGCCCTTGAAAGTGAAGTTTACATGGGTGACTTCCCCCTTATGACAGACAGCGGTACCTTCATCATCAACGGTGCTGAAAGAGTTATCGTTTCACAGCTTGTCCGTTCACCCGGTGCATACTTTGATATGACCCACAACGTAACGGGTAAAAAGCTTTTCACTTCAACAATCATTCCCGGCAGAGGTGCCTGGCTTGAATATGAAACAGATCAGAACGATCTTTTCTATGTAAGAATTGACAAGAACAGAAAAATCCCCATCACAACTCTTATCCGTGTTCTCGGTTACTCAAAGGACAGTGATATCCGTGAGTTCTTCGGCTACGACGAAAGAATCGAAGCAACACTTGAAAAGGATAACACCAGCAACACCGAGGAGGCTCTTATCGAAATCTATAAGAAGCTTCGTCCCGGTGAGCCCCCCACACTCGCAAGTGCACAGAGCCACATTGAGGGTATGTCCTTCGACGAGAGAAGATATGACCTTTCAAGAGTAGGCCGTTACAAATATAACAAGAAGCTCGGCATTTCCGACAGAATCCGCGGCTTCAGACTTGCACAGCCCATCATCAATGATATCACAGGTGAAATCATTGCAGAAGAGGGCGAGCTTGTTTCAAAGGAAAGAGCATACGAAATCGAGCAGGCAGGTGCAAAGGTTGCTTATGTTCTCGTTGAAGGTCAGGAGGAGCCCGTAAAGGTTATCTCCAACCATATGGTTGACATCCTTCCCTATCTTCCCGGCTTTGACAGAGAAGAGCTCAAGGAAATCGGCATCAACGAAAACGTACGCTACACCGTTCTTATGGACGTGCTTTCAGAAATTGAGGGCATGGAAAGAGACGAAATCCTCGCTTACCTTGAAAGTAAGGCTGACGAGCTTATTCCCAAGACAATTATCGTTGACGATATCCTTGCTTCAATCAACTACCTCAACTGCCTTGCTAACGGCGTAGGTACTGCAGACGACATCGACCATCTCGGCAACCGCCGTATCAGATGCGTAGGTGAGCTTCTTCAGAATCAGTTCCACGTCGGCTTTGCAAGAATGGAAAGAGTCATCAAGGAAAGAATGACTCTTCAGGCTCAGGAGATTGACAAGGTTACACCTCAGGCTCTTATCAACACAAGACCTGTTATCGCAGCAGTAAGAGAGTTCTTCGGTTCATCACCTCTCTCTCAGTTTATGGACCAGAACAACCCCCTTGCAGAGCTTACACATAAGAGAAGACTTTCAGCTCTCGGCCCCGGCGGTCTTTCACGTGACCGTGCAGGCTTCGACGTTCGAGACGTTCACTATTCACACTACGGCAGAATGTGTCCCATCGAGACTCCTGAAGGTCCCAACATCGGTCTTATCTCATATCTTGCAACCTTCGCAAGAATCAATGAATACGGCTTCATCGAGGCTCCCTTCCGTCCTATCGACAAAGAGACAGGCGTTGTTCAGGATGCCTACGAGTATATGACCGCTGACGTTGAGGACGAGTTCACCGTTGTTCAGGCTAACGAAGCCCTTGACGCTGAAGGCAAGTTCGTCAGAAGCAAGGTTAATGCACGTCACCGTGACGAGTTCCTTGAAATTGACCCCTCAAGAGCAGACTATATGGACGTTTCACCCAAGATGGTTGTTTCAGTTGCTACTGCTCTTATTCCCTTCCTTGAGAACGACGACGCAAACCGTGCACTTATGGGTGCTAACATGCAGCGTCAGGCAGTTCCTCTTCTTACCTGTGATTCACCTATGGTCGGTACAGGTATGGAATACAAGGCAGCAACAGACTCAGGCGTTTGCGTGCTTGCAAAGACAGCAGGTACAGTTACTTATGTAAGCGCTGACAGAGTTGACATTATGAACGTTGAGGGCAGAGTAGATACCTACAGCCTCATCAAGTTCATGCGCTCCAACCAGGGCACCTGCATCAATCAGAAGCCCGTTGTAAAGGTTGGTCAGAAGGTAGCCGAAAATCAGGTTATCGCAGACGGTCCCGCAACAGATAACGGTGAGCTTTCACTCGGTAAGAATGCCCTTATCGGCTTTATGACATGGGAAGGCTACAACTACGAGGACGCCGTTCTCATCAACGAAAAGCTTGTACGTGATGATGTTTATACATCAATCCATATTGAAAAATATGAGCTTGAAGCAAGAGACACCAAGCTCGGACCCGAAGAAATCACAAACGATATTCCCAACGTGGGCGATGCTCTCAAGGATCTCGACGAAAGAGGTATTATCCGCGTAGGTGCAGAGGTTCATTCAGGCGATATCCTTGTAGGTAAGGTTACACCCAAGGGTGAAACAGAGCTTACCGCTGAAGAGAGACTTCTCCGTGCAATCTTCGGTGAAAAGGCAAGAGAGGTAAGAGATACCTCACTCAGAGTTCCTCACGGTGAATACGGTATTGTTGTTAACGTTGAGGAGTTCACAAGAGAAAACAGCGACGAATTAAGTCCCGGCGTAAACAAGGTTGTACGCTGCTACATCGCTCAGAAGCGTAAGATTCAGGTCGGCGATAAGATGGCTGGTCGTCACGGTAACAAGGGTGTTGTTTCCCGCGTTCTTCCTCAGGAGGATATGCCCTTCCTTGAGGACGGTACACCTCTTGATATCGTTCTTAACCCCCTCGGCGTTCCCTCACGTATGAACATCGGTCAGGTTCTCGAGGTTCACCTCGGCTTTGCATGCCGCAAGCTTGGCTGTAAGATTATGACTCCCGTATTCGACGGTGCACACGAAGAGGACATCAGAGATGCACTCAGCGAGGCAGGCATCAGCGAAACAGGTAAGTCCGTGCTTTATGACGGACGTACAGGTGACCGCTTCGACGGTGAAGTAACCGTAGGTGTTATGTACTACCTCAAGCTGCATCACCTTGTAGACGATAAGATGCACGCCCGTTCAACAGGTCCCTACTCACTCGTTACTCAGCAGCCCCTCGGCGGTAAAGCCCAGTTCGGCGGTCAGCGTTTCGGTGAAATGGAAGTTTGGGCACTTGAGGCTTACGGTGCAGCTTATACTCTTCAGGAAATTCTTACCGTTAAGTCAGACGACGTTGTCGGCCGTGTAAAGACCTACGAAGCAATCGTAAACGGTGAAAACGTGCCTCAGGCAGGTGTTCCTGAGTCCTTCAAGGTTCTTGTCAAGGAGCTTCAGAGCCTCGGTCTCGACGTTAAGGTGCTTGACGCTGATAACAATGAAATCGACCTTAAGCAGAACATTGACGGTGAAGACAGCTTCTACAGCGTTAAGAGCCGTATCCGCAAGACCGCTTCCGAGGAAGCAGAGGAAGAGACCTCCGATGAGCTTAACCTCGATATGGGTGATGACGGCGACGATGAGCTTGACCTTGACTTCGGTGATGATTCCGATGATGAGTCAGCTTTCGAGGACGAAGACGAAGATGCATTTGACGTTGATGCATTCTTCAATGAATTGAATCCCACAATCAACGATGCAGGCTTCGGTAACGGCTTCGTTCCCGATGAAGACAACATGTAATTTGCTTTGCCGCGGAGGAGGATTCCTCTGCGGCGGCAAACAGCGTATATATTATCCGGAAAGTTAGATGCCGTTTATATTACGGTAAATAAAACAGGAAAGGGCTGACTTACACAATATGGAAAATATTTCATTCGAGTCAATTAAAATAGGTCTTGCTTCACCTGAAAAGATCAGAGAATGGTCTTACGGTGAGGTAACAAAGCCTGAAACTATAAACTACAGAACACTCAAGCCTGAAAAGGACGGTCTTTTCTGCGAAAGAATTTTCGGACCCCTCAAGGACTGGGAATGCTTCTGCGGTAAGTATAAGAGAATCCGTCACAAGGGAAAGATCTGTGACAAGTGCGGCGTTGAAATCACAAAGGCAAAGGTACGCCGTGAGCGTATGGGCCACATTGAGCTTGCAACTCCCGTTTCACACATCTGGTACTTCAAGGGTATTCCCTCAAGAATGGGTCTCATCCTCGATATTTCTCCCAAGGAGCTTGAAAGAGTTCTTTACTTCTCAGCTTATGTTGTTATCAATCCCGGTACAATTACCGATAAGGATATCGACAAGGGTACTGTTATCACCGAAAAGCGCTATGAGGAGCTTAAGGAGTACTATTATAATGATACAGAATTCAAGGTAGGTATGGGTGCAGAGGCTATCAAGGAGCTTCTTTCCGAAATCAACCTTGAAGAGCTTAACGCACAGCTTCGCGAGGAGCTTTCTACAGCAAGCGGACAGAAGAAGACAAGAATCCTCAAGCGTCTTGAGGTTGTTGAAGCATTCAAGGCTTCAGGCAACAGACCTGAGTGGATGATTCTTGACGTTGTTCCTGTTATTCCTCCCGATATCCGTCCTATGGTACAGCTTGACGGCGGACGCTTTGCAACAAGTGACCTTAACGACCTTTACCGTCGTGTTATCAACAGAAACAACCGTCTCAAGAAGCTTCTTGAGCTCGGTGCCCCCAATATTATCATCAGAAACGAAAAGAGAATGCTTCAGGAAGCAGTTGACGCACTTATCGACAACGGCAGAAGAGGCAGACCCGTTACAGGTCCCAACAACAGACCCCTCAAGAGCCTTTCAGATATGCTCAAGGGTAAGCAGGGACGCTTCCGTCAGAATCTTCTCGGTAAGCGTGTTGACTACTCAGGCCGTTCAGTTATCGTTGTTGGTCCCGCTCTTAAGATTTATCAGTGCGGTCTTCCTAAGGAAATGGCACTTGAGCTCTTCAAGCCCTTCGTTATGAAGAGACTTGTTGAAACAGGCGTTGCTCCTCACATCAAGACTGCAAGAAAGACTGTTGACAGACAGGAAAAATGCGTATGGGACGCTCTTGAGGTTGTAATCAAGGACCATCCCGTTATGCTTAACCGTGCTCCCACACTTCACCGTCTCGGTATTCAGGCATTCGAGCCCGTGCTTGTTGAGGGTAAGGCTATCAAGCTTCATCCTCTTGTATGTACCGCCTTCAATGCTGACTTCGACGGTGACCAGATGGCTGTTCACGTACCCCTTTCAGCAGAGGCTCAGGCAGAGGCACGCTTCCTTATGCTTGCAGCTAACAACCTTCTTAAGCCTTCAGACGGAAAGCCCGTTGCCGTTCCTACACAGGATATGGTTCTCGGCTCATACTATCTTACTCTTGAAATCCCCGGTGCAAAGGGTGAGGGCAAGGTATTCCGTGACGTTGACGAGGCAAGACTTGCTTACGACAGCGGCGTAATCGACCTTCATGCAAAAATCAAGGTACGTATTACAAAGGAAATTGACGGCGAAAAGAAGTCAAAGATTATCGAAACAACCCTCGGTAAGCTTATCTTCAACGATCCTGTTCCTCAGGATCTCGGCTTCATCGACAGAACTAATCCCGATGATATGTTCCGCCTTGAGGTTGAAGGACTTGTTAACAAGAAGCTTCTCGGTAAGGTTATTTCAAGATGTATCCAGGTGCACGGCACTGCAAAGACTGCCGAGGTGCTTGACAACGTAAAGAATCAGGGCTACAAGTATTCAACACGAAGCGGTATCACTGTTGCTGTCTGCGACGCAACAATTCCCGCCGCCAAGAAGGAAATCCTTGCTGAAACCGAAAGCCTTGTTGACGAAATCAACCGTAAGTATAACAGAGGTCTTCTTTCTAATGAGGATCGTTCAAAGCAGGTTATCAAGGCTTGGGACGTTTGTACAAACCGTGTTGCCGATGCTCTTACCGGCTCATTCGATATGACAAACCCCATCTGGATGATGCTTGACTCAGGTGCCCGAGGCTCTAACAGCCAGCTTCGTCAGCTTGCAGGTATGCGTGGTCTTATCGCAAATACCGCAGGTAAGACTATCGAGGTTCCCATCAGAGCTAACTACCGTGAAGGTCTTAACGTTCAGGAATACTTTATTTCATCACGTGGTGCCCGTAAGGGTCTTGCCGATACCGCTCTTCGTACCGCTGACTCAGGTTACCTTACACGTCGTCTTGTTGACGTTTCACAGGATGTTATCATCCGTGAGGAGGACTGTGGCTGTCACGACGGTCTTGAGGTTTACGATATCATGGACGGTAACCGTATCCTTGAAAGCCTTGCAGAAAGACTTAAGGGACGTTATCTTCTTGACAGTCTTGTTGACGATGCAACAGGCGAGGTTATTATGTCAAATGACAGAATGATGACCGAAAAGGATGCTGACAGAGTTGACGCTTACCTTACCGCTAAGATGAACAAGGCACTCGACGAGGGTGTTGATAAGGAAGCTGCAGCAGCTATCCGCCGCATCAAGATCCGTTCACTTCTCACCTGTGAATCCGACCACGGCGCTTGTATCAAGTGCTACGGTGCAAACCTTGCATCAGGTCAGGCAGTAACAGTCGGTGAGGCAGTAGGTATCATCGCTGCTCAGTCAATCGGTGAACCCGGTACACAGCTTACCATGAGAACGTTCCATACCGGTGGTGTTGCATCAGGTGCCGATATTACTCAGGGTCTTCCCCGTGTTGAAGAGCTCTTTGAAGCAAGAAAGCCCAAGACACTTGCAATGCTTGCAGAAATCGACGGCGTTGTTTCCTTTGAAACGATCAAGAAGAATCCTCATATCGTTGTTACAACCGAGGAGACAGGGGAAAGAAAGGAATACTTCCTTACCTTCGGTGCAAGAGCAAGAGTTTCAGAGGGTCAGTTCGTTAAGAAGGGTGAAACCCTTACAGAAGGCTCAATCGATCCCAGAGATGTTCTTGAGGTTCTCGGCGTAAACGCAGTTCACGACTATCTTATCAGCCAGGTACAGCTTACCTACCGTACTCAGGGTGTTGATATCAACGATAAGCACATCGAGGTTATCGCACGTCAGATGATGAGAAAGGTAAGAGTTGACGAGGCAGGAGATACAAGTCTTCTTCCCAACGCAGTTGTTGAAAAGAAGGAATTCAAGAAGGCTAACGAAGAGGTACGTGCAAGAGCAGCCGAGACAGGTGAGGAGCTTCAGGAAGCAACCTGCATCCCCGTGCTTATGGGTATCACAAAGGCTTCACTTGCAACAGACTCATTCCTTTCAGCCGCATCCTTCCAGGAAACAACAAGAGTTCTTACAGATGCTGCTATCAAGGGTAAGGTTGATCCTCTTATGGGTCTTAAGGAAAATGTTATTATCGGTAAGCTTCTTCCCTCAGGTACAGGTATGAAGTGCTATAATGACGTTGAATATCTTGATAAGGCAAAGGAAGAGGAGCTTAACAACCTCGTCTGGAGCGTATAACAAGTAAAGTTTTGGTCAAGCTTTTACAAAAGCTTGCGGGGTGAGGGGCAGAGCCCCTCATCTTTTTTATTTTCCGTGGTTATTACTTTCAAGTTCTACTGCCCTGTGCGGGCGGCACTTACTTTTGTCGGTTGCGACAAAAGTAAGCAAAAACGCGCTTTTGGTCCGTCGCGGAGGTCCGCAGTGGCGGTGAATTTTTCCGAAGCTACCGCGTTCATAATGGAAAAGTTTCTCTCCTCATCTCACCGCCGTAGCGCTTGCAACGTCCTCACTAACGGAAAAATTCACATTACTACTGCTCTATGCAAGGGTAATGCTCACGTACAACTCTACTTAATGCACAGTTCTGCAAATGAGTCCGCTACGTCCGACATATTTATTAAAATACGCAATCGTCTAATTTTACGCCAGCCTTTCAACTGCCGTGTACCCGACATTCGCAATTCGCTGCGCGGGTGCTTTTAGCTTCATCCGTCCTCCAATGTTCTACAGCCTTGTTTTCAGCGTGAGTTACCGTAGAGACAAAGGCTTGCCGTATCTGTTTGCTTATTTACTCCATTACACACTAAACAATACAAAAGCAGATGTAATTTTGATTTTACATCTGCTTTATATTTTTTTATGACCTCGCCGGTCGGGCGTTACTTTTTTTGTAAAAAAAGTAACCAAAAAAACTTTTCATTTTTATCCTGCTTTTAAATCTAATCTTAATTTATCACTTATCATCGCAATGAACTCTGAATTTGTCGGCTTACCCCTCGAATTCTGTATCGTGTAACCAAAGTAAGACGAAAGAACATCTACGTCACCTCTGTCCCACGCAACCTCAATAGCGTGACGTATAGCCCTTTCAACCCTCGATGACGTTGTGGCGTTGGTCTTGGCAACGGTAGGGTAGAGTGACTTTGTTACCGCGTGCATAAGCTCGGGCTCCTTGACAGTAAGTACAATAGCCTGGCGGAGATACTCGTAGCCCTTGATGTGTGCGGGTACTCCAATCTGCCTCATAATTGATGAAATGACCTTTTCAAGCTGCTCCTCTCTGCCAAGTGCGGGCTTTTCTCCCTTACTCTCGTTCCAGCTGCAAAGTCTGTTAATCATCCCCGCAAGTATGTTAAGCTCAAAGGGCTTTATGAAATAGTAGTCTGCACCTTCTGCGAGCAGCTCCTGCTCAAAATTCGGATTGTCAACCGTCGACATAAGTGCAATTGCAGGTCTTCTTTCAAGCTTATGCTCCTTGATTTTCATAAGTACACCCAAAGCATCAACCTTGGTCATAAAAACATCCATAAGTACAACGTCGGGACAGTCCTTTTTTATCTCGTCAAGTAAAATGCTTCCGTCCTTCGGTACACATTTTACGCTGAAGCCGCTCGAAGTAAGGAAGCTTGCGCAATGGCTCGCAAATTCGCTGCCATCCTGAGTCATAAGTATTCTTTTCTGCTTGTTCATTTTTGTTTGTTTGCTCCTTTCGATGTGTATATATTTCACATCAAGATATTAGCACCATAAAAAGAAAAAAGCAAGTAGTTTTATGTCGAAAATCAAAAATATTTTCAAAAAACCTTGATATTTAGCGGGTAAAATAATGTTTTTAGTAAAAAAATCTGTTTTTCAGCACGGTCCGACAAATAAATAATACGTGAAATATGTTCACTTGATATAAGCCGACAAGCATCGACGGGATATTCCTCGTGCAGTTTTCTGTTTACATTTATCTTTATTTGTGATATTATATGATGAAAACAAAATGAGGAGAGAAAAGCCGATGCCCCTTCTTTTACCCGATGAAAAAATTGAGCCTTTAGGCAATAATACGGAAATAGTTGTATCCCCGAGCCATACCTTCGGCACGGATGCTATTCTGCTTGCAAGCTTTGCTTCAATAAAAAGGAAGGATGTTGCCTGCGATATGGGAACGGGCTGCGGAATAATCCCGCTTATCTGGTGCAAGGGAGAAACAAGGGAGGTACACGCCGTTGACATTCAGCCGAAGGCAATCTCACAGCTTGAAAAATCCCTCGAGCATAATAATATTGTCGGCAGAATAATCCCTCATAACTGTGACCTTCGCAGTATAAAGCAGGAGCTTGCCGCAGGAAGCTTTGACCTCGTTACAATGAATCCGCCTTATAAGCCTGTGGGCACGGGAATTGAAAGCATCAGCGAGGCGGAGAGAATTGCCCGTCACGAGGTGACCTGCACGGTAGACGATGCGGTAAAGGCGGCGTCTCAGCTTCTTAAATACGGCGGACGCTTCTGTATGTGCCACCGTCCCGAAAGGCTCTGCGATATAATTGTTTCCCTTCGCTCCTTCGGGCTTGAATGTAAAAAAATCCGTTTTGTTGTCGAAAAGGAGGGCAAGGTGCCCTGGCTTGTTCTCGTTGAGGGTAAGCGCGGCGGCAAAAGCGGAGTAACCGTAATGAACAACCTTGTAATGAAGGACGAAAAGGGAAATCCGACTCCTGAGTTCAGGAGTATGTTCGGCGACTATATGGACGGACACCAGTAATAGTAGTCAGTAGCTGGTAGTCAGGGCGTCCTGCGGACGCAGGGCGGTCGTTGAAGGATAAACGGAAAGGATAAATTATGGCAGGAATTTTATATGTAGTCGGTACGCCTATAGGCAACCTCGGCGATATGTCACCGAGAGCGGTGGAAACCCTCGCAAGCGTCGATTTTATTGCTGCCGAGGATACAAGAGTCAGCCTTAAGCTGCTCAATCACTTTGAAATAAAAAAGCCCCTTATAAGCTACTTTGAGCATAACCGTAAGGAAAAGGGTGAGCTTATTGTTGACAGAATACTCAGCGGCGAAAGCTGTGCCCTTGTGACGGATGCGGGTATGCCCGCCGTCTCTGACCCGGGTGAGGATCTTGTTGCTCTTTGCCACGAAAGGGGAGTGACGGTCAACGTTGTACCGGGTCCGTCGGCTTTCGTTGCGGCAATTGCTCTTTCGGGTCTCCCCGTCAGCCGCTTCACCTTTGAGGGCTTTCTCAGTATGAACAAAACGAGCCGACGTGAGCATCTTGAGGAGATAAAGGATGAAAAGCGCACCCTTGTTTTTTATGAGGCACCGCACAAGCTTCTCGCTTCTCTGAAGGATTTTTACAAGGCGCTCGGTGACAGAAGAATTGCCCTTATAAGGGAGATTACAAAAATTCATGAGGAAGTAATCAGAACAACCCTTTCCGGTGCGATTGAGAAATACGAAAACGAAAGCCCCCGAGGTGAATTTGTTCTTGTTATCGAGGGTAAGCAGGAGACTCAGGAGGAAATCACTCTTGATGACGCCTTAAGCCTTGCAAGGCATTACCTCAGCGAGGGTATGAGCGTCAGTATGGCAGCCAAGCAGGCGGCAAAGGAAACGGGAATAAAAAAAGGTGACATCTATAAGGTGTTGATGGAGGAAGAATAATGGCAGAATGGTTTAAGGAATATTGGTACCTTGCAGTAATATTTGTTGTTGTGTGCATTATCGCATCGGTAATCTTTTATTTTGCAGGCAGGTCATATAAGTCATACAGAGTCTCATATAAAAATCAGGAGGCTGAAATCAAGCGCCTTATCGCACTCAAGGAAAGGTTTGTGCCTCTTACCGAAAAGGCAATTCTTGAAAGTGACAGCGCCGAAATCCTTGAGGGCACAGCACTCTCTTATCAGCTTTATCTGCAGAAGCAGGAGGATATGGAGGGCGAATTTGCTCTTTTGAGTGAGGCAAAAAGATATATTTATATTCTCGATGTTTTTGTTCAGGATAAGTCCGTTTCTGTCTTCTTCCGCGAAAACGGTGATATTATCCGTATGGAAATCACAAGGGCGCTTGAATTTATCGGTATGACAGACCTTGCACGAAGAGTTGAAAAAATAAGAAAAATGTTTGATAACGAAGATGAAACCGCATCCTACAACGAGGCTGAAATTGAAAAGCTTCAGAATTTCATTGACGAAAACGACGTTTTAACTAAGATTAAGCTTGAAGGTGCAGAATATATCAGGAGCAATTTTCAATTATTTGTAAATTAAGAAAAAATCATTTGACAATGCACTCTGCAGTGTGTATAATAGTTCGGTATCTTAAAAATAATTAAACTGGAAAAGGAGGCGGCTTTGTTGCGTAAAATTATTGCATTTGTGCTTGCTCTTACTGCAATCGTAGTGCTTTTTGCGGCATGCGGTGACAATAAGCCCGATGACGGAACAACCGTGGACCCCCTCTACACTGCATATATCCCATCATCAACACAGCCCGGTGAAAGCACCACAACCGCACCTCAGAGCGGCGGTGCAATAGGTGCAACCTACGTGCTTACAACCAATCAGGGCAAGACTGCTCCCTGGTACAGCACTACAAGATTTGTTCCTACACCCGTAACAAGCGGAACAGGTAACACAATCACTACAAACAACTATAACAACATTACCTATACAACAAATTCAGCAATGCTGAATCCCTCGGTAACGGCAAATGTGTCCTATGCTCCCTCAACAACGTGGAAGCCTCTGACAACGACAACGAGACCTAATACAACTAAGCTCACCGCCGCTACAACAACAACCCAGAAGCCTACAACAACAAAGCCGCAGCCTCAGGGCGTGGATGTTGTCATCAACGACATTTATGTCAGCGACGGCAGACTTTGTGCAAGCATTGACTCCGAGGGCTGGGACTCAAAGATCAAAGCGGCAAGCAAGAGGATTGAAATCTATGTTAACGGAATACCCGTTGAAGATCCTGCACTCCTTCAGATTTCAGCTTCAAATACAACCGGTGACGGCTTCCAGTATATTTACATCGACCTTTCAGATTTTGCGGTGCTCGATTACGGCGGAACGGTTTCCTTTACGGTTCCCGAGGGCTTCCTTGATAACTCAACGGGAACAAAATATAACTACTCCTTTGATGTTGAGGCATCTGTATAAATCAGTATTTAAACCATCTGCAGTAGCGGATGGTTTTTCTTTTTGTCAAGTTTAATCTGTCAATGCAGGGTCAATAATTTATAAGTAAAATTAAGTCTGAGAGGGGAGGGCTAAGCGTTGCTGATACTTTTTTTGCTCTGTGCCTTTAAAAGCGGTACTGACCGCTTTTACCTGCGTAAGGCGGAGGGCTTTGATACGGCAGGTAAAGAGGTGTTTTATTATTTCAGACCCAAAAATGCCCTGTCTCTTACTGCTTTTTATATTAACCTTTATTCAAGGAAGCTTTTTATTTTTGCTCTTTGCTTATTACCCTCGGCGGCGGTTCTGCTTTTTCTTCTCCTCAGGCTTGAAGGCGGTATGTTTTCATATGATGCTGCACGCGTTTTGCTCGCTGCGGCAACGGTGCTTTTTTTCTGCGGGGTGTATTATTTTATCAGGCTCAACGGCTTTTTCTTTCTTGCGAGGTATTATTTTGCCTCGGGAAAATATTTTACTTACCGTCAACTTTTCGCCTTTTCCTACAGGCTTATAGGTAGCAGCAAAATGACGGTGCTCAAAAAACGTCTTTCCTTTGTTCCCTGGTTTGCCTCGTGTATATTCTTACTGCCCGTTAGCTTTGTAAGGTCACATTATAACCGTTCAATGGCTCAGCTTGCTCACGATTTAATGGAGCTTTAGTATTTACAAAAAGGGGAGAGTCTGATATAATAAGCCTTAACAAAAATGAAAAAGGAAGAATAAAATGGAAAACAAAGAAATTGTTGTGCCCCTTCTGTCCTGGCTTATAGGCGGCTCAAGAATAGGCGGAAGCTATAATATCTATACCGCATCCCTCGGCACTGATCCCCTTAAGGGCGCGATCGGTCAGCCGATTTTCAACTACCGTATATGGATAGACAAAAACGAGGAGGATGCCGAGTTTGTAAAGGTTGCCGTATATTACGGAATGTCCTGCTTTGAAAATCAGAACGAGGATGAAATCGAAACAAATATTTTTGAGTCAAGCGATGAGGGACTCGATATGGTAAAAAGATACCTTGAAGAAAAAGCAGAGGAATTTTTTACCAATCAATAAAGAAAAAAACTTTTTTTGAGAATAACAGAGAAAAACGGCGGAAAACAAAGGAAATCAAAGATTTCCGATAACCCTGCCGTTTTCTTGCGTGTTTTTTAACGAAAATTACAAAAAAACTGTTGACAATTGCAGAAATTTGTTCTATATTTTGTCTTACAAAGTAAAAGGGGGCGACTGCCCGCTTTGGCGGAATCGGAGCCTTTTTTACTGTATTATTCGAGCGAGCATGATAGGGTAGGATGACCTGGTATCATGCAGGGAAAGGGGTTTACATATGGGAAACGGTGTAATCATTGAACTGCAGAACATTTCCAAAAAGTACGATGATGAGGTTATTCTCGATAACATCAACCTGAAAATCAGAGACAAGGAGTTTATGACCTTCCTCGGTCCGTCAGGCTGCGGTAAAACTACTACTCTGCGTATTATCGCGGGCTTCCTTGAGGCTGACAACGGTCAGGTTATTTTTGAGGGTAAGGATATAAATAATCTGCCTCCGCATAAAAGGCAGGTCAACACCATTTTCCAGAGGTATGCACTTTTTCCGCACCTTAACGTTTACGATAATATTGCCTTCGGTCTTCGTGTAAAGAAGATGAAGGAAAAGGATATAAGCAAAAAAGTAAAGGAAATGCTTGAGCTTGTTAACTTAAGAGGCTTCCAGAAGAGAAACATTGCTTCTCTTTCCGGCGGTCAGCAGCAGCGCGTCGCAATTGCAAGAGCCCTTGCCGTTGAGCCGAGAGTTCTCCTTCTTGACGAGCCTCTGGGCGCTCTTGACCTTAAGCTTCGCAAGGATATGCAGGTTGAGCTTAAGAATATCCAGAAGCGTATGGGCATCACCTTTATTTATGTTACCCACGACCAGCAGGAGGCTCTTTCAATGAGTGACACCGTTGTTGTTATGAATGACGGTAAAATTCAGCAGATAGGCTCTCCCATTGATATTTACAACGAGCCCGAGAATGCCTTTGTTGCCGACTTCATCGGTGAAAGTAACATTCTTGACGGCGTTATGCTCGACGACTTCAAGGCTAAGTTTTCGGGTGCTGTGTTCCAGTGCCTTGACAAGGGCTTTGCCGTTAATGAATCGGTTGATATTGTTGTCCGTCCCGAGGACGTTGACGTTGTTCCCTACGGTGAGGGTACAATCAGCGGTGTGATTACCTCAAACACCTTCAAGGGCGTGCACTTTGAAATGATTGTTGATATTGATAACTTCAAGTGGATGATTCAGACCACGGACTACTATCCCGTCGGTACAAAAATCGGTATCGTAATCGAGCCTGATGCAATCCACGTTATGAAAAAGAGTGAGTATTCAGGTATGTTCGGCGACTACAGCTCCTTCAGCGATGAAATTGAGCATCTTTCCGACGTTACCGAAGAGGAGGAGTGATAAATGAAAAAAAGCTCCCTTATGAAAAAGCTCACTGCGTCACCCTATCTTGTGTGGTCAGCAATTTTCATTATTGTTCCGCTTATCTTCGTGCTTATCTATTCGGTGACCGACGGTAACGGTAACTTTACCTTGCAGTATATTTCGGATATCGGTAAGTATAAGGACGTTATGCTCAACTCTATATGGCTCGGCTTTATTGCAACAGTAATCAGCCTTGTCATTGCCTATCCTCTTGCTTATATTATGGCAAGAACGACAGCAAATGTTCAGCGTACAATGATGATACTTGTAATGCTTCCTATGTGGATGAATCTGCTTATAAGAACATATTCTATGATGATTCTTATGCAGGATACGGGTATTATCAATTCCGTTCTGACTTCCCTTAATCTGCCTACTCTTCATATGATAAATACACAGGGTGCCGTTGTGCTGGGTATGGTCTATAACTACATACCCTATATGATTCTGCCCCTTTATTCAATAATGTCAAAAATGGATATGAACCTCATTGAGGCGGCGGGTGACCTCGGCGCAAACAAGCTTGTCACCTTCAAGGATATTATCCTTCCGCTTACGCTTCCCGGTATCGCATCGGGCTTTACAATGGTGTTCGTGCCCTCTGTTTCCACCTTCTATATCTCAAAAAAGCTCGGCGGAAATACCTTTTCACTTATCGGTGACGTTATTGAAATGCAGTTCAAGTCTGCAAACAACTATAACCTCGGAGCGGCGCTTTCTCTTGTGCTGATGGTGATGATTATCATCTGTATGATGGTTATGAACCGCTTTACTGGTGACGACGATGACGGAGGTGTGCTGATATGAAAAGAAAAATGCCTGCCTCATCAAAGCTTTATGTTGCCCTTATGATGCTTTTCCTTTATGCACCTATTGTTGTAATGATTTTCTTTTCCTTCAACTCAAGTGCGAGCACGGGCGTTTTTACAGGCTTCTCCCTTCGCTGGTATGAGGCACTTTTAAACGATGAAGCAACAATGAAGGCCTTCCGCAATACGCTCATCCTTGCCGTTTCATCCTCTTTCATTGCAACGGTTATGGGTACTGCGGCTGCTGTGGGTATAAACGCTTTTAAAAATAAGCATATAAAGCAGCTCACTATGGGTGTTACAAATATCCCTATGATGAACCCCGAAATTGTTACGGGTATTTCAATGATGCTTCTGTTTATTTTCTGCTCAAAGCTTATCGGCAAAAATGATGCCTTAGGCTTCGGCACAATGCTCATTGCTCACATCACCTTTAACCTGCCTTATGTAATTCTGTCGGTGCTTCCGAAGCTCAGACAGCTTGACAAGTATCTGCCAGAGGCAGCAATGGACCTCGGCTGCACTCCCGTGCAAAGCTTTTTCAAGGTTGTACTGCCTTCAATTTCAACGGGCATTTTCTCGGGTCTTATGATGAGCTTTACATTGTCACTTGATGACTTTGTAATCAGCTATTTCACTCAGGGACCTTCCTTCGAAACTCTGCCTATCAGAATTTTCTCAATGACAAAGAAAAGGGTAACTCCCGATATGTACGCCCTTTCAACCATAATCTTTGTTGCAATCCTTCTTCTGCTTGTGCTTCTTAATGTTTCACAGATTTACGGTGAAAAGAAAATGAGCAACAAGCTCAACAAGGGAAAGGGGGCTCAGTGATGAAAAAGCTCTTTTTCCTTCTGACCGTAACCGTTCTGCTTGTGCTTACGGCTTCCGGTGCCTCTGCCTATGAAAACGAGGAGTTTTATAAGGGCAGCGAGGGAACGACAATCAATGTTTTCAACTGGGGCGAATATATTTCCGATACTTATGAGGACGGAATGCTTGATGTAAACAGTGAGTTTGAAAAGCTTACGGGCATCAAGGTCAATTATGTTACCTATGAAAGCAATGAGGATATGTATCCGAAAATCAAAAACGGCGGTGCAAGCTACGACATTATCATTCCCTCGGACTATATGATTGAGCGAATGATTGCCGAGGAGATGCTCCTTAAGGTGGACGTGAATGCTCTGCCTAATTATAAGTACATTGCCGAAGAATATAAAAATATGTACTTTGACCCTGAAAATGAATATTCCGTACCATATAATGTTGGTATGGTGGGACTTATCTATAACACAAAAATGGTTGAGGAGAGACCAAAAAGCTGGACTGCTCTGTGGGATGAACGTTATGCGGGTAAAATCCTTATGATTGATAACCCCCGTGACGCCTTTGCCGTGGCACAGAAGATACTCGGCTACTCACTTAACTCCACCGACGAAAAGGAGCTTTCCGATGTTGCGCAGCTCCTTGTTGAGCAGAAGCCCCTTTTACAGGGCTATGTAATGGATGAGATTTTCAACAAAATGGAAAGCGGTGAGGCGGCAATGGTGCCTTACTACGTGGGCGACTTTGTGCTGATGCAGCAGGTTAATCCCGACCTTGACTTTGTTTACCCCGAGGAGGGTGTTAACATTTTTGTTGACTCAATCTGTATCCCTAAGTGTGCACAGAATTATGATGCTGCACTTAAGTACATCAACTTTATGCTCGACCCCGAAATTGCTATGAGCAACGCTTTTTACATCGGTTATGCAACACCTAACACGGGTGTGCTTGAGCATCCGGATTATGCCGAAATGAGAGAGAATAAATATCTTTATCCTACCGGGGATGAAATGCCCGATGTGGAGTACTTCCACAATCTTCCTCAGGAAACTCTGCTGATGTTCTCCGATTTGTGGAACGAAATCAGAATTTACGGCACGGATAACACACATATCTATGTTGGCTTCGGTATTGTTGCGGCTATTGCAATCATTTTCGGTGCAAAAAAGGCAATAACAAAAAAGCGCAGGGAATACTGGTACGAATTCCCTGAAGCGTAAGAGTAGTCAGTAGCCAGTAGTCAGT
>JAZOVO010000028.1:0-15477 GCA_045658745.1 Acutalibacteraceae bacterium
CTTTCTTTGTTTTAGTATAACAACAAACATCAACTATGTCAATAAGGTTTATATACATTATTACTTGATGTTATTTTAAGTAAGCATAACTTATACTATATGCAGAGGTGATGGTGTTGCACACATGAATAAGAAAATCAAGAGAAGAAATGTGTTATATCAGAGAGCAATTTGCAGAACTTTTGGAAGTCAGTGTTTCGTATATGGCCGAGGTAAGATAGGTATATCAGTTAAAATGTTGGTGAAGATTTGCAATTTGCTTGGTCTTTGTGCGTATTATGTATTGTTTGGCGATAGTTTATATGCTGAAAAGTTGCTTTTTAATAAAATTAAGAGAATAGATAGAAAATATATACCATTATTAAATAGTTTTATAAAAGAGCTATTGATTTTGGATAAATAAAATACAGGTCACAGAGAAAGTAAAATCTGTGACCTGTTGTTATATAATTGGCTAAACCAAGAGGGCTCTGCCCTCTTCACTCCCGCAAGCTTTTGTAAAAGCTTGACCAAAACTTTTAATTTTTTGCACTTAACCTATCGCTTCCTTCAACTGCTTCAACGCTTTCTCAAGCGTTGCCCTCGGGCACGCAAGCACAATCCTCTGATACTGCTCACTTGCCTTGCCGAAAATATCACCCGCATCAAGCCACAGCTTCGCCTTGTTGATGATAAGGTCGTTAAGCTCCTCGGCAGTAAGACCGAGACCTGAGCAGTCAATCCACGCAAGGTAAGTTCCCTCGGGCTCAATGAGCTTGAGCTGAGGCAGGTTTTCATTGAGGAAGTCTCTTAAGTAATCAAAGTTACCCTTGATGTAGGCGAGGCACTCCTCAAACCATTCCTCACCCGTTGCATAAGCCGCCTTGCAGGCAACAACACCGGGGTTGCTCGGCACGGTGAAGCCCGTAACATCAATTTCAGCCATATATCTCTGACGGATTTCGGCAGAGGGGATGAAAATATTTGAAAGCTGCATACCCGCAATGTTGAAGGTCTTGCTCGGTGCGGTGCAGATGATTGTTCTGTCCTTCATTTCGGGCACGGCATCAATGAAAATGTGATGCTTACTTCCCTCAAAAACAAAGTCACAATGGATTTCGTCAGCCACAACATAAACATTATGCTTAAGGCAGATTTCACCTAACTTCTGAAGCTCCTCCTTTGTCCACACTCTCGAAACGGGGTTGTGGGGTGAGCAGAGGATAAAAAGCTTTACATTATTGTCAATAATTTTCTTTTCAAAATCCTCAAAGTCAATGTAAAATTTACCGTCCCTGCAGACAAGGGGATTTTCAATAATGTTGCGGTGGTTGTTACGGATAACATTGAAGAACGGATAGTAAACGGGGGGCTGGATAATAACATTGTCACCCTTTTCGGTGAGGGCTCTTACAGCGTTTGCAAGTGCAAAAACAATGCCGGGGGTCTTGATGAGCCACTCCTTTTCATAGGTGAAGCCAAAACGCTTTTTAAACCAGGCGGCAACAGTTTCGTAGTAGTCGTCCTTGGTGTCGCTGTAGCCGAAAATGCCGCGGTCAAGGCTCTTCTGTAAGGCCTCGATAACCCCCGGGGGAGCCTTGAAATCCATATCTGCAACCCACAAGGGGAGCACATCCTCGGGAAGTCCCTTTTCCTTTGCAAAGTCAAATTTTAAGCTGTCAGAATTTTTTCTGTCTATAATTTCGTTGAAATCTGTCATATTACTTCTCCTTGCTTTTGTGTTGATCGGAGCTCTGAATGTCCATCTTGCGGCACCTTCGAAATTTTTCCTTCTCGCAATACGCAGGTATTGCTTCGTCGGAGAAAATCCCAAATGCACCACAACCTGAACATTCAGGTCTTTTCCCTGACGGGAGGAGATTTTTATCACAGCAAGGCATAAGCCGAAGGGATACTTGCGTATTCAGAGGCGTTAACGCAGCTGTGGTGAAAATATACCCCGTCAGTTTTGTGTTCAATACGTTACTTATAAATCATAACACTTTGAAAACACACTGTCAATAAATATAAAAATAATATAATCGGAAAAACCTTTTTTGCTTTAAATAACTAAAAATAAGTTGACAAAGCAGTCGTAATCGTGATATTATTCTTTTGTATTTATCAAAGGGCATAATAAGCCTGATAAACTCAATAAAAACAAAGGAGATCGGAAAAATGAAAAGCAATTCCAAAAGAAGCATTGCAAAAATTATTCTCGCTTTTATGATTGTTTTTGCACTTGCACTTCCCATGACAAGCGCTGTTTTTGCAACAGACGATGTTATGGCAATTTCAGCCGAAGGTGATGCAGTTCTTCTTGCAGCAACTGACGGCGACGCCGCTGTTCCCACAATCGGTGCAGAGGCTGAAACAGCCTTTTCCGTTGATATCGACGGCGAGGTAACAGATTACGACCTTACAGACGGTGACTCAGCAGCAGCTTATGTTGACTCCTACGCTGACAACCTCACAAACGACCCCGGATTCAAGGCTCACATTGAAACAGCCCTTGCCAAGGTTCGTGAAAGCATCGGTTCATATGCAACCTTTGCAGCACTTCTTGCTCCCGTAATCGCAATTGTGCTTGCACTTATCACAAAGGAGGTTTACTCCTCACTTATCATCGGTATCGTTGTGGGCGGCTTCATTTATGCAGGCGGCAACTTCGAGACTGCAATCAACCACGTGCTCTTTGACGGCTTTGTTGCAAGCCTTTCAGACAGCTACAACATGGGTATCATCATCTTCCTTGTGCTTCTCGGCGCCCTTGTTTCAATGATGAACAAGGCAGGCGGCTCCGCAGCCTTCGGCCGTTGGGCTTCAAAGCACATCAAGTCAAGAGTAGGCGCACAGCTTGCAACTATCCTTCTCGGCTGTCTTATCTTCATCGACGACTACTTCAACTGCCTCACAGTAGGTTCAGTTATGCGTCCCGTTGCTGACCAGCAGAAGATTTCCCGTGCAAAGCTTTCCTACATCATCGACGCTACAGCAGCTCCCATCTGCATTATCGCTCCCATTTCATCCTGGGCAGCAGCAGTTGCAGGCTTTGCAAGAGGTGCAGGCGCTGACAGCGGTATGAGCCTTTTCGTTCAGGCTATTCCCTACAATTTCTACGCAATCTTCACTATCATTATGATGGTTGTTCTTGCAGTTGCAAAGGTTGAATACGGTCCCATGAAGCTTCACGAAAAGAACGCAATCGAAAAGGGCGACCTTTTCACAAGCGGTGAAAGAGTTGACTCTGAAGAAGTTTCAGCTAACCCCAAGGGCAAGGTGCTTGACCTCGTTCTTCCCGTTGTAGTTCTCATCATCTGCTGTGTATTCGGTATGATTTACTCAGGCGGCTTCTTTGAGGGTGAAGGCTTCATCGATGCTTTCTCAAATTCAGACGCTTCCGTTGGTCTTGTTATCGGTTCAGCAATCGCAATCGTATTTGCAGTTGCATATCTTCTTATCAGAAGAGTTATCTCCTTCAAGGATGCAATGGCATCACTTCCCGAAGGCTTCAAGGCTATGGTTCCCGCTATCCTTATCCTTACCTGTGCATGGACTCTTAAGGCTATGACAGATTCTCTCGGCGCAAAGATTTACATTTCACAGCTTGTTGAAGGCTCAGCAGGTGCTCTTCAGGCACTTCTTCCTGCAATCATCTTCCTTATTGCTGTTGGTCTTTCCTTCGCAACAGGTACATCATGGGGTACCTTCGGTATTCTTATCCCCATCGTACTGAGCGTATTCGATGCAGGCGATCCTCTTATGATCGTTTCAATTTCAGCTTGTATGGCAGGTGCTGTTTGCGGTGACCACTGCTCACCCATTTCCGATACCACCATCATGGCATCAGCAGGCGGTCAGTGTGACCACCTCAACCACGTTTCAACACAGCTTCCCTATGCACTTACAGTTGCAGGTGTTTCATTTGTAACTTATATCATTGCAGGCTTTGTTCCTCAGTGGTACATTGCTCTTCCCATCGGTGCAGCTCTCATGGTAGCAACACTCTTTGTTATCAAGGCTGTTACAAAGAAGAAGGCGTAAGAGAGTAAAGTTCTTTGATTCTTTCTTACAAGAAAGAATGCCTCCGCGGCGAGCGGAACAAACAAATAACAAATACCGCTTTGGTAAATCCAAGGCGGTATTTTTGTGCTTATTGTTAATTTGTTCCGAGTATGCTGCTTTCATATTCTACTGCCCTGTGCGGGCGGCACTTACTTTTGTCGGTTGCGACAAAAGTAAGCAAAAACGCGCTTTTGGTCCGTCGTGGAGGTCCGCAGTGGCGGTGAATTTTTCCGCATCTGCCGTGATTAAAGGAGTAACATTTCTCCCCTTATCCCGCCGCCGTAGTGCTTGCAACGTCCCCACTAACGGAAAAATTCACATTACTACTGCTCTACCCGAGGGTAAAGCTCACGGACAACTCTATTTAAAAATCAGTTCTACTAATGAGTCCGCTACATCCATCGTATTTATTAAAATCCGCAATCGTCTAATTTTCTCGTGTTATTCCAACCGCCGTGTACCCGACATTCGCAATCCGCTGGCGTGGGTTATTTTAGTGTCATCCGTCCTCCGAGGTTGTACAGACGGACGTGGGTTGAAGGAATCCGCTTTGTATTTGCAAAACCAAAACGGACGGCATATGCCGTCCGTCCCTGACTACTGACTACTGGCTACTGACTACTACACATCCCGAGCTCATTTATTGTGTCTATACCTCAATAACCTTACCCGCAAAAAGCTCCTCTGCCTTATCACCAAGCTCCTTTTTAAGCAGTCCGAAGGCTCTGTCACCCGTGCAATGACCCGTGTAAATCTTCTCAATCCCCGTGTCCTTAATCCTCTGTGCAAGAGCGATTACATCCTCATCTTCCGACTTGTAAAGGTGAAATCCGCCGATAAGAGCAACAATCCTCTCGCTCGGGAAAGCAGAAGCAACCTCGTTTATAATGTTGTCCGCTCCCGTGTGGCAGCAGGAGTTGAAAATCACAAGACCATTTTCGGTTTTCATAACAAGGCTCTGCTCATGGTCAAAGCTGTCGTAGCTCCATTTTCTGCCGTTCTTCTGAAAAAGTCCGTTCTTTTTGCCGTAAATACTGTAATCGTCCTCACCGTGGGGGAGAAGGTAAATTCCGTCCGTCACCTCGGTAAAGCCGTCTGTATAAATCAGCCTTTCGGCAAAGGCTTTGGCATAGCCCTTTTTTATGCCTATGTATCTTGAAAAAATCCAACGTCTGCCGTAGCAGTTCTCCTTGCAGCACCCGCTTAAATAAAGGGGTGCATTTTTATTTGTGCGGAAAAATTCACCGAAGCCGTTGCTGTGGTCATAGTGAGCGTGAGACAAAAACGCAAGGTCAACGTTTTTTAAATCAACACCGCATTTTTCAGCGTTCTTCGCGAAAAGGGGAGAAGCACCCGTGTCAAGCAGAAGCCTTTTTCCCTCGTGCTCAATGTAAAGCGAAAGCCCCCATTCGCCCCTGAGGCCTTCCTTTGCCTTATTATCGGTAAGAACTGTTATTTTCATGTTAATGCCTTCTTTACAAAATAATATACAGTGATATTATACTCCCGCTGACGCCGTAAGTAAAGTGCCGAACCTGTAAATGCTGTTCTTTTTTGTTTAATAATCCCTGCGGCATCTGCAGTTGCCCGCCTGACCGTTACTCGGCCCTTGGCCCTCACAGAACGACACACAGGTTGTCCTCTGATACTTTTTTGCAATTATCTGTAAAAATTTCATTTTTTCTATTGAGTAAAACGACTTTTTAAGGTATAATAAATCTGATTATAATAAGATAATTATGTCCATAAATAAAGGACGGTTTGAAAGGAGAAGGAATATGTTATTCTCTCAGGATATAGGTATCGACCTCGGTACCGCAAATACTCTCGTTTTTGTCAAGGGTAAGGGCATCGTTATAAGAGAGCCCTCCGTTGTTGCAATAAATGTAAACTCCCGCCCTGCAAGGGTTGTTGCCGTTGGTAAGGAAGCAAAGGCTATGATAGGCAGAACTCCCGGCTCAATTACTGCAATGAGACCTCTTCGTGACGGCGTTATTGCAGATTTTGACATCACAACAGAGATGCTGCGTAAATTCATCCAGAAGGCTCTGGGCGGCTCCTTCCTTGCAAAGGCAAGGGTTGTAATCTGCATCCCCTCGGGTGTTACAGAGGTTGAAAGAAGAAACGTGCACGACGTTGCTATCGAAGCGGGTGCAAGATACGTAAGCCTTATCGAGGAGCCTATGGCTGCCGCAATCGGTGCGGGACTTCCCGTAAGTGACGCCGTGGGCAGTATGATTGTTGACATCGGCGGCGGTACTGCCGAGGTTGCCGTTATCTCCCTCGGTGATATCGTTACCTCACGCTCGGTAAGAATGGCGGGCGACAATTTCGACAACGCCATCAGCCAGTATATAAAGAGAAAGTATAACCTTCTTATCGGTGAAAGAACTGCCGAGGAAATCAAGATTAAAATCGGCTCGGCAATGGACTACGGTAAGGACGGCGCAATGGAGGTCAAGGGCAGAAATCTCCTTGACGGACTTCCCAAGAATATCACAATCACAAGCGAGGAAATCCGCGAGGCAATGGCAGACTGCATCAACGTTATCCTTGACGCGGTAAAGGGTACACTTGAAAAAACACCTCCCGAGCTTTCTGCAGATATTATGAAGCACGGCATCACCCTCACGGGCGGCGGTGCACTCCTTCGCGGACTTGACACCCTTATTGCAACCCAGACGGGTATGCCCGTAAGAGTTGCCGATAACCCCCTCGACTGCGTTGCAGACGGTACGGGCATTTTCCTTAACTCGGATATTCTCGGAGCAGTAGGTAAGAAGCGTTGATTTTTTGAAAGGTGACAGAAAAATATGCTTGAATTTCTGAAAAGTGCAAAATTTAAAATTTTTCTTATAGTCATCTGTACTGTTATGGCGGGCTCGGTTATTGCAATTGCAACCGTCAGCTCCTCCTCTCCCGTTACAAGCGTTGTCGGCTTTGCCTTTAAGCCTCTGCAGAAGATATCGGGCTTTATCAGCGATAAGGTTGACTGGTTTTCAATGTCCTTTGAGTCGGCAGGCGCCTACAGGGATGAGGTTGAAAGGCTCAATCAGAAAATTGCCGAATACGAAAACCGCATAGCCTCCTATGACGACCTTCAGCACAAGGTTGATACCTATGAGGCAATGCTCGGTGTAAAGGAGCTTAACAAGGACTTTGCTCTTGAGGGCTGCAGCATCATCGGCACGGACAGTATGGATTTATTCTCATCGATTATTCTCGATAAGGGCTCGCTGAGTGATATTGCGCTCAACGACCCCGTTATAAGCGGAAACTATGTTGTGGGCATCGTCAAAAAGGTGCACCCGAATTTCTGCGTGGTTGAAACAATACTCAACCCCGACACAAAAATTTCCGCTCTTGAAAGCAAGAGCCGTGAAATTGCTTACGTTACGACAAGCATTGACTATTCACTCAAGGGTCAGTGTACGCTTTCGGGTCTGAGCCGTTCGAGCTCAATTACTCCCGGCGGTATTATCGTTACAAGCGGTATCGGCGCAACCTATCCCAAGGGACTTATTATCGGTACGGTAAGCGAGGTTAACGAGAGTCCCTACGACCTTTCAAGCTATGCGGTTATTGAGCCCGGTGTGGACATCAGCCAGCTTGAGGATGTATTCGTTATTACTGACTTCAAGGGTCAGGGAACGAAGGGGTAATTCAGTAGCCAGTAGCCAGTAGTCAGTAGTCAGTAGCCGGTAGTCAGTAGCCGGTAGGGACACGGCGAGCGAATTTTGAAATGCAAAATGCAAAATGCAAAATGCAAAATTTCGGGTCGCGTCGCTCCGGTTTATATCCGTGTAAGCTCGGTGCAGTAGTTTACAATTTCACCGCCACGGTACGGAACAATTATAATTTACTCTTTTACAGTTACAATAAACTTTTTTCTGCGGGAAACAAATTAAGACTATGCAAAATCTTCCCCGCGACAATAATTTTGCATTTTGCATTTTACATTTTGCATTTACGAAAGGACGGTGAGCTATGTTGAAGCCTTCAAATATGAGTGAAGCGGCAAAAAGACGCTGGCTGCTGCTTGCAGTTGCCGTTATCACGGCGATAATTCAGCATACTCCCGGCTTCAATTTTAAAATTGGAACGCTTTCCCCGATGCTTCTCGTGCCCTTTGTGGTGTGTGTTGCAATGTACGAAAGAAGCCTTACGGGTCTTGCTTACGGACTTGTGGCGGGTGCGTTGTGGGATTTTGCTTCCTCGGGCGCTGACGGAATGTATACTCTGATGCTGACAACAATCGGCTTCGGTACGGGTATCGTTGTCACGCTTTATGTAAGAAAAAAGCTTATTTCCGCTTTTGTGCTGAGCCTTTGCTCAAGCGCGGCGGTGAGTGTTGCATACTGGCTTGTGTTTATCCTTCGTAAGGGCTATGACGGAAGCTGGGGAATACTTTTCACCCACTTTTTACCCCTTGCGGTGTACTCTGCACTTTTTGCCGCCGTTTATTATTACCTTATCGGTCTCATAATAAAGGCAACGGGTAAGACCGAGGGTACGGGTTTGACGTATGTAAGATGAGGCACGGAAAGTAGTCAGTAGTCAGTAGCCGGTAGGGACACGGCGAGCGAATTTTAAAATGCAAAATGCATAATGCAAAATGAAGGGTCGCTTCGCTCCGATTTTATCCGTGTAAGTTCGGTGCAGTAGTTTACAGTTTCACCGCCACGGTACAAGAAATTTATAATTTACTCTTTTACGGTTACGAAAAACTTTTTTCTGCGGGTTGCAGCTTAAAGCTACGTAAAATCTTCCCCGCGACAATAATTTTGCATTTTGCATTTTACATTTTGAATTAATTTTACGGAAAGGATGAAAAAGCATGTCGCCGAGAATTGAAAAACGAAGAAGCCTGACAGTTATACTCATTGTTGTTTTTGCTTTTTCACTCTTTCTTTTCAGGCTTTTTGATGCGCAGATTTTAAGCGCCGACGAGGACAAGGATACTCCCATTTCAACGGTCACCGTTGAGGTTAACCCCATAAGAGGTGAGATACTTGACCGCAACGGCTATCCGCTTGCAACAAACAAGCAGTCGAATAAAATCATCTTCACCTATTCCGCCTTCCCGACGGATTACAGTGAAAGAAACCGCATTATCCACGAGCTTATCACTATTTTCAAGGCGAATAAGGCCGAGTGGAAGGACGAGCTTCCCATTGAGGTCAAAAATGGAGAGCTCGGCTTTATAAAGGATATGGAAAGCTCCGTTGACTACCTTAAAAGCGACGCCTTCCTTGATCTTATGCACTATGCTACGGTGCAGAACTGCTTTGACGCCCTTGTGGAAAGGTACGAGCTTGAGGATTATTCCGTTGAGGATGCACGTGATATAGCCTCGGTTTACTATTCCCTTGTAAAGGACGGCTTCAATACGGGCAGAAACTTTATTTTTGCCTCCGAGGTTACAAATGAGCTTGCCTCCGCCATTATGGAAAAAAGCTATCTTTTCCCCGGAGTTGAGCTTCAGATTGACAGCGCCAGAGATTACCCCGACGGCACACTCGCACCTCACGTCCTCGGCATTGTAGGACCTATCAGCGAGGAGGAGTACGAGGCGGGCAAGGATAAGGGCTACTCGCTTAACGACTATACGGGACAAAGCGGTATTGAGGCGCTTTACGAGTCCCAGCTCAAGGGCACCAAGGGTGAGAAGATTATAACCGTTGACTCCTCGGGCATTAAAACCGAAACCTACACAAAGGAGCCCGTTCAGGGCAACACCGTTGTGCTGACAATAGATAAGGACATACAGAAGGCTGTACAGGACGCTCTTGCAAAGAAAATCAAGGAGGTTCAGAGCACAATCACTACCTATCAGCTTTCGGGCGCGGCGATTGTGATGGACGTAAGGGATAACTCCTGCCTTGCAATGGCATCCTATCCTAACTACAACAACGCGACCTATGTCAAGGATTATGCAAAGCTTGTCTCTGACCCCGCAAAGCCCTTGTGGAACAGAGCCCTTGACAGCACCTTTACTCCCGGCTCAACAATCAAGCCCGCCGTTGCAATGGCAGGTCTTGAGGAGGGCGTTATCACTAAGGAGACAGAGGTTTACTGCGAGGGCATCTACGATTACTATGAGGACTATCAGCCCGGCTGTACGGGAAAGCACGGCTACCTCGACGTAAGATGGGCACTTTGTCATTCCTGCAATATTTTCTTCTACGAAACCGCACGTCTTTTAGGTATCGAGAAGCTTAACCGCTATTTCACAATGTTCGGCTTCGGTGAGCCGACGGGTATTGAGCTTTACGAGAGTGAGGGCACCGTTGATACGCCCGAGCTTCGTACAAGCATAGGTGAGCTGTGGACTCCCGGTCTTACCATTCAGGCGGGTATCGGTCACGGTAACAATATGTTCACCCCCATTCAGCTTTGCTCCTACGTTTCAACTATCGCAAACAAGGGCGTACGCTATAAGGCACATATTGTAAAATCCGTTATGAATTCCGACCTTTCAAAGACCATAAGCGAAACTCAGTCCCAGGTGCTTTCAAAGGCAAACTTCAAGACGGATAACTGGAAGCAGATTTATGAGGGAATGTTCCTTGTTGCAACGGAAAGCTACCTTGACTTTACAAAGGTCCCCGTAAGGGTCGGCGTAAAGACGGGTACAACAACCGTTGAAAAGGTTATAAACGGAAAGACCGTTGAGCTCAATAACGGCTTTATCATCGGCTTCGCTCCCTTTGAGAAGCCCGAAATTGCCGTTGCAATTGCCGTTGAAAGCGCGGGTATGAGTGCTTACCTCGGCCCTATCCTTGCTGAGATTTTTGAGTATTACTTTACCGAGCAGAATGCTGCAGAGGCAAGTCAGCAGGAAAACACACTCCTTGGATGATCGGAGGAAAATCAAGTGGCTAAAAAGATAGTTATTGCCTCGGGTAAGGGCGGCGTAGGTAAAACCACTCTTACCGTGGGGCTTGCAAAGGCTCTGACCGCTCTTGGCAACAGAGTGCTTATAATAGACTGCGACAGACTCAGAAGCGTTGACCTGCTTGTGGGCGTTACGGAAAGCCTTGTATATGATTTCGGTGACGTTATCTTCGGTAACTGCGAGCCGGAAAAGGCAATTTACGAGAAAAAGGGTATAGGCGTGCTGAGCTGCCCCGCAAGCTATGAGGGCATTGACGGGGAGAAGATGAGGGCTCTTTGTGAGCATTATGACTGCGACTATAACTTTATCCTTCTTGATGCCCCCGCGGGTATCGACAGAGGGCTTGAGCTTGCCTCAGCGGCGGCAGATAACGGAATAGTTGTTTCTACTCCCGACCTTGTCTGCGTGAGAAGTGCCTGCACGGCGGCAAAGGAAATGGAAAAAATGGGCGTTGCCGAGTGCCGCCTCGTTATTAACAGAGTGCTTAAAAAGGATATCACCAAGGGCAGACTTCTGAATGTCGACAGAGTGATTGACGATACTCAGGTACAGCTTATCGGTGTTGTGCCCGAGGATGAAAGGGTAAGACTCGGCTCAATGGGCGGAGAAATCTACAAAAAGCGCTTCGCCTCCTATACCGCCTTTACGAATATTGCAAAGCGTATCTGCGGTCAGTACATAGCACTGAGCATTCTGAAATAATATCAGCAGTTTAAAACTGTAAATCGCAAAAATTTTCATGTGATTTTTTTACAAAATCTATTGCATTGAAGCATATTTTTTGTTATTATAATAGGGTATGGTGAAAAAACTCAGTTAAAATAGGAGAAAGGACGGATTTATATGAATATAGCCCTTATTGCACACGACGCGAAAAAAGAACTGATGACCCAGTTCTGTATCGCATATTGCGGCACACTTTCCAAGCATTCCCTTTGTGCAACAGGAACAACGGGCAAAATGGTAGCCGAGGCTACGGGCCTTGAGATTACGAAGTTCCTTTGCGGCTATCAGGGCGGTGAGGAACAGATTTCCGCACGAATTGCCTGCAATGAAATCGACCTTCTTCTTTTGTTCCGCGACCCTCTTACGGTTAAGGCAAACGAGCCGAACGAAGCAAATCTTTTAAGGCTCTGCGATGTATATAATATTCCCGTAGCGACTAACATTGCTACTGCGGAGGCTCTTATCCACGCTCTTGAGAGAGGCGACCTTGACTGGAGAGACATTATCAATCCCAAGGGATAAAAAATCCAACTGAATACCGTTAAAGGCTATGACGGAAAAGAGTAGGTTAAGTACCCGTTACAGAGAGAGGTGCCGAGGCTGGAAGCACCTTACGAGAGGATTTTACCGAAGACATTCCCGAGCTGACGAGAGTCCGTTTGCCGCGTTAAGGCATCGAGCGGAGCGGGGGAGAGACCTGCTCAATCGGGGTGGTACCGTGGAGTTTATGCTTCATCCCCAATGCGGAAGCGTTGAGGATGGAGTTTTTATTTTTGGAAAAAACAGGAAAAAAGCAAAGTTCTTTTGTTTCTTTTCTTACAAGAAAAGAAAGCCCCGCGGCGAGCGATGAGAAATAAATTTAAGGCAAGATGCGAACAAAAAAACGCACAAAGTTCTTTTGGTTACTTTTCTTACAAGAAAAGTAACGGCACGCGGCGAGCGATCAAAAAATTAAAACACAAATAAACATTGCCCTCTTATAGAGCAATGACTGAGTAATTATTAAATAGCAAGGGGTTTCACCCCTTGACCCCACAAGCTTTTGAAAAAGCTTGACCAAAACTTTTATTGTTATGGAGGTAAATTATATATGGCATTAGTAACAAAATCAATCAAAGGCACCCTCGACCTTTTACCAAACGAAAGCTACAAAAGACAGTTCGTAGAGCATACCTGCCTCGAAATCGCACAGAATTTCGGCTATAAGGAAATCCGCACCCCCGTTTTCGAGCATACCGAGCTCTTTCAGCGCGGCGTAGGTGATACAACCGACGTCGTACAAAAGGAAATGTATACCTTCGAGGATAAGGGCGGTCGCTCAATCACCCTTCGTCCCGAGGGCACGGCAGGTGTAGTGCGCTCCTACCTTGAGCACGGTCTCTTCAATGAGCCTATGCCCCAGAAGCTCTGCTACATCACCTCCTGCTACCGCTACGAAAAGCCCCAGGCAGGCAGACTCCGTGAGTTCCATCAGTTCGGTATCGAGTGTCTCGGCAGCGCTCACCCCTCTGTCGACGCTGAGGTTATCTCCGTCGCACAGAATCTCTTCGACTTCCTCGGCGTGAAAAATCTTCAGCTTGAAATTAACTCAATCGGCTGTAAGGAATGCCGTAAGGAATATCATATGGCTCTCCACGCCTACTTCGAAAGTAAAAAGGAGGAGCTTTGCGGCACCTGTCTTGGCAGACTCGAGAGAAATCCCATGCGAATCCTCGACTGTAAGAGCCCCGTCTGCTCCGCAATCGCAAAGGATGCCCCCAAGGTTACGGACTACCTCTGCGACGACTGTCAGGCTCACTTTGACTCTGTTCAGTCCTACCTCAAGGCAATGGGCATTGACTTCAAGGTTAATCCTACAATCGTAAGAGGCCTTGACTACTACTCAAGAACAGTTTTCGAGTTCGTTTCAACTGATATCGGTGCACAGGGTACAGTCTGCGGCGGCGGTCGTTACGACGGTCTCGTTGAAGAGGTCGGCGGCAGCCATACTCCCGCTCTCGGCTTCGGTATGGGTATTGAAAGGCTTATGCTCCTTATGGAAAATCAGGGCACAGCCTTCCCCGCAGAGAGCAAGTGTGAGCTTTATATCGCTACAATGGGCGAAAAGGCTAACGTTCAGGCGGCTGCAATGGCTAACGCCCTTCGCCGTGAGGGTATGTTCGTTGAGTTTGACGTTGTTGGAAGAAGCGTAAAGGCTCAGATGAAGTACGCCAACAAAATCGGCGCAAAGTTCACCGTTGTAATCGGTGACAGCGAGCTTGAAAGCGGTATCGTTAAGCTTAAGAATATGGAGTCAGGCGAGGAGCAGGAATTAAGCCTTGCTACATTTGAAAGTGATATTCTCAATATCACAATAAGCGAAAGCTTAAAGGAATTTGATAACCTTGATTTTTCCTCAGTAATGGGAAATTTTGAAATATAAGGAGTAAACGACTATGGATTTTATGACAGGACTTAAAAGAACGAACTACTGCGGTGATTTAAGAGCAGAGGACTGCGGCAAGGAGGTTGTTGTTGCGGGCTGGGTACAGCGTCAGCGTGACCTTGGTGCCCTTATCTTCGTTGACCTTCGTGACAGAACGGGCATTGTACAGCTTGCCTTTGACGACAGCACCGCAAAGGAAATTTTTGACAAGGCATTCACCGTAAGAAGTGAATACGTGCTTATGGCAAAGGGTGAGGTAAGAGAGCGTTCCTCAAAGAACAAGGACATCCCCACAGGTGACATCGAAATTTTCGTTACCGACCTTCGTGTGCTCGGCAAGAGTGAAACACCTCCCTTTGAAATTATCGAAAACTGCCAGACCTCGGAGCTGACAAGACTCAAGTACCGTTACCTTGACCTTCGCCGCCCCGACCTGCAGAAGAATATTCTTATGCGTCACAAGATTACAAAAATCACCCGTGACTATTTTGACGATAACGGCTTTATTGAAATTGAAACCCCGATGCTTATCAAGTCGACGCCCGAGGGCGCTCGCGACTTCCTTGTTCCCTCACGTATTCACAAGGGAAGCTTCTACGCTCTTCCCCAGTCACCCCAGCTTTACAAACAGCTTTCAATGGTTGCAGGCTTTGACAGATATATGCAGATTGCCCGTTGCTTCCGTGACGAGGATCTCCGTGCTGACAGACAGCCTGAATTCACACAGATTGATATTGAAATGAGCTTCATTGATAAGGAGGACATCCTCGGTCTTATCGAAGGCTTCATCAAGCGTCTCTTCAAGGAGTCACTCGGTGTTGATGTTGCTACTCCCTTCCCGAGACTTACCTACAAGGAAGCAATGGAGCGTTACGGCTCTGACAAGCCCGACACGAGATTTGCTATGGAAATCACCGACATCGGTGACGAGGTAAAGGGCTGCGGCTTCGGCGTATTTACAGGCGCACTTGAAAACGGCGGTAAGGTTGCTGCAATCACCGCAAAGAATGCCTTCTCAATCCTTACCCGTAAGGAGGTTGACAAGCTTACAGAGTTCGTAAGAGGTATCGGCGCAAAGGGTCTTGCCTGGGCAAGAATCGGCGATGACGGCACAATTGCTTCATCCTTTGCAAAGTTTATGACAGAGGACGAGATGAAGGCTATCTGTGCAAAATGCGGTGCAGAAAACGGCGACGTTATCCTTATTGTTGCCGACAAGGCTAACACAACTCTTTCCGTCCTTGGCGCACTTCGTCAGGTAGTGGCAAAGAAGCTTGATATCATTGACAAGGATAAGTACAACCTTCTCTGGGTTGTTGAGTTCCCCTTCTTCGATTGGGACGAGGAGCTCGGTCAGTACGTTGCAATGCATCATCCGTTCACA